>JAHEZZ010000003.1 GCA_023250815.1 Bdellovibrionales bacterium | reverse complement strand
GTTTGTAAATATTTTTTTCAGGTTCGATCTTTTCTGAAGGCGCAGCAACGCTTGCGGGATAATACTCTTTTAGAAATTGAGCATTGAGGTCATTAATATCATCTTGAATGGGGCGTCCCTTTGAATCGCTAATTTGAGTGATAAATTTTAATTTGACTGCTTTTCCCCCATTGGGAAAAATTGAATAAGTTTTAACTAAATCCATTAAAGTAACACCAAAAGAACCCAAAGAAAGACTTAAATCTTTATCCATATTGGCAATAAAACCAATTCTCTTCGCAAAACTGTGGATTGTATTAATGCCCAAATCATAGGCAATTTTAATTGTGGGAATATTTCTACTTTGCTCTAGGGCCTCACGAAAAGTTACTGGCCCTAAAAATTCGTTGTCATAATTTTTTGGCTTCCAACTCAAATCATCTGACACTCCAGAAAGCGCCTCTGGAGAATCCATAATAATTGATGTCGGCGTATAACCATTTTCGAGTGCGGCAGCGTAAAGCAATGGTTTAAATGATGAACCTGGTTGCCTTTTTGACTGTAGTACCCTGTTAAACTGGGATAATAAAAAATTAGTTCCACCAATAAAAGAAATAATCTCCCCATTTTTGGGATTTATAGAAAGCAATGCCCCTTGAACTTCTGGGTCCTGGTCGAGTTCAAACAGCAAGTATTTTAATTTTTTATTAGACTGTACGAATTTACTCTTTGCCGAAAGACCAAAAGCTTTATCGTCGGGCGACGATAGCTTCTTTTTCAAACTCACCTTAATAATTGAGCCAATGTTAAAAGCATCGGAAATTTTGTTCAATGGAGGAAAATATTCTGTCTTCTCACTAATGTCTCTTTTCCTCGCCCATTTCATACTCTCGAATGTAATAATCCCAGGAATACCCAAAAAAGAAACAAATGCAATTTTCTCTTGCTCATTAATTGCAGTAACAACCACTTCAACATTTTCACCATCAATAAGAAGATCTTGAATATCATCGACAAAAGTTAAGCCAGGCCAATATACGTTATTGTAAACAGATTTTTCGACCTCTAAGATAGTGGCCTCAAAGCCTTTAAGATACTCTACATGCTCATAGATTCTTTCTCTTTTTTTATTTAATTTAAAAAAAGTAGATCGCTCTTTTATAAAATTTTCACGAGCAACCTTATCATGATTTTTAAGCCAAGAAGGAGAGAAGTTCTCCACCTTGCTTTTAGGTCCAGCGTATCCCTGTCTTTTATCAATTTCCTTTAGCCCTTTTAAAATTATTTTTTCCGCCAATTCCTGTGCATGATAATCTAAAGTAGTTCTAATTCTTAAACCTTTTTGAAATAATTTTTCTTCTCCAAATTTTTCCACCATTTTTTGTCTAACCCAATCAACAAAATAAGGCGCTTTTAAATTATTTTTTAATTTTAAATTAAATTTTAAATCTTGATTAAGGGCCTCTCGATATTCAACTTCTGTAATCTTATGATTCTCAAACATTCTTTTTAGAACATATTCTTGACGCCCTTTTGAGGCCAGTGCATTTATATATGGCGAATAACGTCCCGGAGCAACCAATAGCCCTGCAATCATAGCACTTTCAGCAATCGTGGCTTCTTTTAGTGATTTTCCAAAGTAGCCGTCAAATGCCGCTTTAATTCCATATAGGCCAGCTCCAAGATAGACTTGATTCAAATAAAGATAAAGAATTTCTTCTTTGGTTAATTCTTTTTCAATTTGATGTGCAAGTAAAAAATCTTTAATTTTTCTGGAAACTGATCTTTCACTATTTAAAAGAAGTGACTTTGCAACTTGCTGAGTAATTGTACTTCCTCCCTGAACAACTCTTCCTGCCTTGATATTCATTAACATGGCCCGAACAATTCCAAGATAATCAACTCCCTGATGAATATAAAAGCCTGAGTCTTCTGCAGATATAAATGCATCGATTACCCTAGTCGGCACATCCGCAAGTTGAATAATTTCTCTTTTTTCAGGGCCAATTTCTAGCAAAACTGTTCCATCTTTGGATAAAATCTGTGATGCAATCGCAGGATTATAATCGGCAAGAGAAGAAATTTTAGGTAAATCGTAAGAAAAAGAAAAAAGAATAATACTAATTGCAACAATAGGGATCACAAGAAGAGCGCCTCCTACAGCAATCAATTTAAAAAATTTGCTCTTAAAAATTTGATTCATTATCATCACCTGAACTTAAATCCATTAACAAAAAACTCGATAAATATTTCTTGCTCTTAATAATTAAATCTTTATTTAAATCTCCTAGTAAATCAGGAAATTCATCTAATGGGCCATCACCTTCTGAAATATCCACATACAATTTTATCGATTTTTTTAGCCTGAGGCTATCTGATTTATACCTGCCATAAAAACCAGAATAAAATGATCGATCAATATTAATATTAAAATCAATTTTGGGGCCAATGGTATCAACAAAAATAATATTCATAAAATGTTTTTCAGAAAGCCCATCAATCAGTCCCTCATCTATTCTTTTAGGGGTTCCTATTTTTTTATCATCATTTATTCCAACTGCACTAAAAAAAATCTGCGATTGATCTTTCCCAAAGTTAATTTCTTCTTTATTTTTTTCTGTATCGTTATAAGTAAAACAAAAATTTAAACCCTTACTATTATTCAGTAAATTTTTAGAAAGATAATCCCGTAATATTTTTTTCCAATCAGATTTATATGGTGTCGTATTTTTTAATATTTTAGAGAGACCAAATAGAAACCATTCCATCTTTTCAGGTCGCCACCCTTCAGAGGCCATATAAGCAACAATGGCCCCGAATTCAACGCCACAAAACATTCCCACTTGCAAAGATTTATTTTCATGCAAAGATTTTAGAAAATTAATGGAGCGAAATGATCGATACAGCCCTGGCCCAAAAACTACAGCAATATTGCTGGTTTCAGTATTTTCTTGAGCAAGTTTTTCGCCACTTTTGGTGATATCAATTTCTTCAATTTTAAGCGACGTCTCATCCTTGTTACCCAGCTCAACAGTATCAAAGGTCAATAAGTTTTTTTGCTTGTTGTCTGCTTGTTTTAAATTAGTACATGATGCCAACAAAATTATGGATAATAGACATGTACTAATATCTTTCTTCTTTAAGAGCTTCATTTAGCACCGATATTTTTTTTTCTGCGCTTTTAAGTTTTTCTTTGCATTCTTTATATAATGCTACACCTTTTTCAAATTCATTAATCCCTTGATCCAAACTTAATTTTCCAGACTCAAGCCCCTCCACTACTTCTTCTAATAGCTTCAAAGATTCTTCTAAACTCTTTTCTGATTCAGTATTTTTCTTTGGCATAATTTGCCCCCTAAAAATTTATCGTCATATTTTTGACATTATATTGCCTGACCAATCAGTTTGCCATTCGAAATTTTAACTAATTAATTCAGGGGCCCTTTTTGCCCCGTGTTTAAATATTGGCGCCAATATTAACATTTTAATGGAGGTTAGTATGCGAGAATTATGGGTCCCCTTATCTG
Source organism: Bdellovibrionales bacterium (assembly GCA_023250815.1). GTDB lineage: Bacteria > Bdellovibrionota > Bacteriovoracia > Bacteriovoracales > Bacteriovoracaceae > JAHEZZ01. Next base: position 37,309 of record JAHEZZ010000003.1, on the reverse strand, counting down.
GAGCAATTGCAAATCAAAGACAGATTGACGTTGTTTCAAATAATATCGCAAATATCAATACTGCAGGATTCAAAAAAGATAATTTAACCTTCAAAGAACACCTCACTGCTCTCGATAAAGGCCATACAGATATCGACCTCCCAAATAAGGAGTGGAGGCCAGAAGATTTTTATAGATCTTATGGGGCTGAGCACTCATTCGTTCAAGCTGATGCTACTTATAGTGACTTCTCACAGGGAAGATTAGCACCAACTGGAAATAACTTTGATTTGGCAATTCAGGGTCAAGGTTTTTTTGAAATACTTACACCAAATGGAATTCGCTATACAAGAAATGGAACATTGGGAATTGATCGAGGCGGTAATCTGGTAACATCAAATGGCTTCCCTGTTTTGTCAAAACTTCTTCCAAAAGAAAAAAAAGAAATAGAGAATAATTCCAATACAAATCTCCCAGAGGCACCTGTGCCACCTCCGCAAAGTAGAGTTATTTCAGTTGGGGGAAGTGCCTTTACCGTTGCAAATGATGGCAGAGTTTATATAGATAACAAAAATATTGCAGAGCTTTCATTAGTTGAATTTAAAGATGTAAATGCCCTTACAAAAGAAGGTTCCGTTTTATTTATCAATAAAGATGAAGGAAATATTTTAAAAACAACTCCCAAATCTTCGGTAAATCAAGGATTCATAGAAGAATCTAATGTCAATTCAATCGTTGAGATGACTAACTTAATTAAAGCAAATCGCAATTTTGAAAGTATTCAAAAAGTAATTAAAACATATGACCAAATGGCGGGACAAACAGTAAATGAAATCACTAAATTTTAAAATTTTATTCACCCTTTTAGCATTTTTAAACTTTCACACCGTGCAAGCGCAAATAAGAGCACTCCACACAGCTTCTACGGGCATGGCGGCACAAGAAATGAATGTCAATACCATTTCAAACAACATTGCCAACGTAAATACTGTCGGGTTTAAAAAAGGCAGAACTGAATTTGACGACCTTCTTTATCAAACAATCACCGAGCCAGGAGCAAGATCAGGATCAGATACAAATTATAATGTTGGGATTCAAATCGGCTCAGGTGCAAAAGTATCAGCAACAAGAAAAGAGTTTAGCACTGGATCTCCACAAATCACCAATAATCCTTTTGACTTGATGATAAATGGCGAAGGCTTTTTTGGAATAATCCTACCGAATAATGAAGTTCGCTATACGAGAGACGGAGCATTTCAAGTTGATGCAACCGGTACGCTGGTAACCAAACAGGGCCACAAAGTTTTTCCAGGAATTACATTTCCAACAAATATTTCAAGTATAAATATAACTGAGAATGGAAATGTTGACGCCTACATCAGGGATCAAATTGAACCTTCAAATGTTGGAGTTATACCAGTATTCATTTTGACAAATCCTGTTGGGCTAAAATCAGCTGGAGGTAATTTATATCAAGTCACTGCTTCGAGTGGAGCTCCAACTCAAAACAATCCCGGAACAAATGGCGCCGGCAGCATAATGCAAGGGACGCTAGAATCTTCTAACGTAAGCATTATGACAGAGATGACTGATTTAATTAGAGCGCAAAGGGCCTACGAAATGAATGCAAAAGTAATGGGGGCGGCCGATCAAATGTTACAAACCGTAAACAATATAAGGTAAAATGAAAAAGATTTTTTTATTTAGTTTTTTTTCTCTGAATGTCTTTGGATGTGAAATTTCACCGCAGGAAACATATTTAAAATTGGGAAAAACTTTTTTTCCAAGTATTGAAAATACAATCATAAAAGATTGCAAAGAAAATGACTTGGTTGATTTTACAGATCGCCTAAGTTCACTCGAGGGCGTAATTCCAACAAGCTACCTCGCAGAAGATATGCCAAGCAAAGGGATTATTTTTAAAAATGAAAATATTAAAATTATCAATCTTCAAAAACACCTTAATCAAACAGCGCTTGACTTCTCTTTTCAAAACACTTCTTTTAATAATTCGTCTAAAGTCGCTAATAATTTTGACCTGGTAAGAGTCGAATGCAACAGTTGTGATCAACCTGGGAAAAAAACTTTTAAGATCATTTTAAAAGACAACGAAAAACAAAAAGAGATATGGGTCAGTTCTACCTTTCAAAAAAAGATCACTTACCTAAAAGCAAAAGATAACATTTTTGATATTGATTCACCTCTTTCCGAGTCCAATTTCCAAAAAACAGAAATTTACACTGCCGACCCACAAATATATTTCGCCGATTTTGACAAAGTTAAGTTTTACAGAGCGGCAACAAAAATAACAAAAGATATGGCACTTAAAAATGAACTATTGGTAAAAAACTATCTCGTAAGACAGGGCAACACTGTTGAAGTCATTCTTAAAAATGATCTCCTCTCAATTACTAACCGCGGTCAAGCAATGGCCAATGGAAAATATGGAGAATCAATCAGAGTAAGAACAGCTAACAAAAAAGAACTCTCTGGAATTATAAAAGACTTTAACCAGGTGGAAGTGCAATTATGAGATCTCTTTTTATAATTTTAATTTTCCAGCTCGCAGCATGTAGTGGATATGTCAATCGAGTTTATGATCAAATTGACAAAGAAAACGATCAAGGAAAATTTAAAAAGAAAGATAAATTTGATCTTTACCGCAATCCCAAAATGATATCTAAAAATAAACAATTCAACGATCAAAGAGGGAACACTGAAGACACTAAAAACTATCACCCTGCAGTTAAAAGACAGTATCTCCCCCAAGAACTTATTAAGAAACGATACACCTCTGAAGATCTTGTCGATAGCAAACCAGAGGGCAGTTTATGGGTTGCCAATGATTCTAATGCCTTTCTCTTTTCAGAGGACAGTAAAAAAAGAAACGGTGACATTGTTTTAATAAATGTAAAAGCTGAACTAAAAAATGAAATCACCGCCGCCTTGAAAAAAGCCTTTCCAGATGCACCCAAAAAAGCAAAACCAGAAAAAGAAGGTGAAGCTGCTGCAAGTACCGAAAAAGCCAAAAAGCCAAAAGAAAAAGAAGAAACACCAGCAGCAGAAGAGCAAGTTGTCGACAAAATTTCAAGCGTCATTATTGAAGAAATTAACCGCGATCATCTTCTCCTTAGGGGGCGTAAGACCATTCTCTATAAAGGAAATAAAAAAGCGGTGGAGATACAAGCGCTAGTTTCAAGAAAAGACGTTAGCACAGAAGATTCTATCGATTCAAACAACATATTAGAAACGACTGTTAATGTCGTAAGGTAGCGTATGAAACTATTTTTAATTCTTCTTTTGATTACCTTTTCAGAGACAACCTTCAGTGCCGATAGTCGAATTAAAGACCTTATTAGCATAAAAGGAGTGCGAGATAATCCCATCATTGGTTACGGGTTAGTCATTGGACTAAATGGCACAGGGGACGGCGGAGGTGAAATTACCGACACCTCTTTAAAAAAAATGTTTCAAAAACTAGGGCTCAACCCACAAAAAGAAATTTCGTCTAAAAATGTCGCTGCAGTTATTGTTACCGCAAATATTTCCTCATTTGCAAAAAGCGGACAAAAAATTGATGTTCTAATATCCTCTATCGGAGATGCTAGTTCGCTTGCAGGTGGAAGCCTATTGGTCACCCCCCTAAAAGGAGGCGATGGCCAAGTTTACGCTATTGCCAGCGGGCCCGTTTCAATTGGTGGCCTAAAACAAGGTGCTAAATTTGCAACTTCGGGAAATATTCCTTCTGGTGGCATTGTCGAAAAGGAAATTATTTCTGACTTTGAAAAAAAACAATCCTTACGCCTGGCCATTAACAATCCCGACTTTACGACTGCCGCAAGAATTGAAAAAATATTAAATGAAGAACTCGGCGGAAAGTTTGCAATGGCAAAAGACTCTGCCACTATTGATCTTATTGTCCCCGTTAATTATCAACGAAATCTTGTACAGCTTATATCAATCATTGAAAATTTTAAGGTCAACGCAGATCAAATATCAAAGATTGTAATTAATGAAAGAACAGGAACAGTAGTTGTCGGCGGTGAAATTGTCTTAAGGCCAGTAGCCATCTCTCATGGAGAATTGACTATTGAAGTCGCCGGAGATGCCGGAGGAAGTGGCAGCAAAAAAAAGGGAGACTCGCTTATTTATATGGATAAAAAGGCCACGCTTAATGATCTTGTAAAAGGCCTCAATTCCATGGGAGCAACCCCAGAAGACTTAATTTCGATATTTCAAGCACTTAAAAGAAATGGAGCTTTAAATGCAGAAATTGAAATGATTTAATATTTAAGGTGGGAAAAAAAGTCTCCTGTATAGCTGACTAAAAACTTTGAATATCGATTTATGTTAAAATATAACGAGGAAGATGATTCCTAAATTAGACCAGGATGGTCGTATGAAAATTGAAAGTGCTCCACATTTAAATGCTATCGATTCAATCAAAAAGAAAAGCGGTTATGAATACGTTCCTAAGCCTTATTTAGAGATGGCCGAAGGTATGGAATCTCAATTTACAGAGATGATGTATAAAGAAATGGAAAAAACCACAGGAAAAGAAGAAGGTTCCACGGCTGAAGATTACTACAACTCACTACTCAATGAACAAAGATCAAAAACCGCCAGTGCAGAAGATGGCATCGGCATAAAGAAAATGATTTTAGATCAAATGTATCCGGCCAAATTTCGCAACAAAGAAAACTATGATGCTTATTTAAAAACACAGAATGCCCACATAAATAAAACAGGAGTTAGAAATGAGCGCAATTGAAAATTCAACACAACGTTCTGGTTTCTTCCCTGGCAATAACAAAGATATCAGAACAAGAGGGCCCTCAGGCCCAGGTTCAAATCAACTTTCTAGAAACTCTTCAGAACGAAAAACAGAAATAGATCAAATCACCAAAGATGACGTCAAGGTTGATATCCCCGATTCAATAAAAGACTTCGCAAGAATAAAAGGAGCAGTTGATGCCGCTCCGTCGATCGACAACAGTGCGAAAATAGCAGACCTCAAAAAAAGAATTGAAAATGGAACATACTCCGTTGATTACGATGCATTGGCAGATAAAATTTTAACAAACGAGTTTTAAATATGATAAGTTCAGATAAATTAAAAATATATTACTTTCGAGTCACTGAAGTATGGAAGTATCTCTGTGAACAACATAATGAATTATTTAACCTAACCTGTGATGAGTATATCTGTTTACTTTCTTCCGAGATTGAAAAGCTTGAACAAAAAACCAAGGAAAAAATTGTAGTCATTGAAACTATCGGAAGGCTTGAAAAAATGAGAAGTGAAATAATTGACGACATTAACAAAGACCTAGAAAATAAAAAAATTGAAAATGTCTCGCAATTATTAGACTTAATGCTAAATACAGAGATTGAAATAAGCAATAAATATCTCTTTCGATTTAATACTCTTTTGATTGATCTCATTGAAAAAATCCAAAAACAAAATAAAAAGAACCAACTTTTTATAAATAAGGCCATAAATTCGCTCAGAGATATCAGACAACAAGTTGCAGGAACAAAAAGTTTTTCCACTTATAATGCAAAAGGTACCGCCAAACTAAACGCAATCAAGATGGAGTAAGGAGGGCCGGTTGGCAGATTTATTAAGTGTTGGTCGATCTGGTCTTTCTGCTTCAAAAACAGGGATTGAGACCACTGGCCATAATTTATCTAACGTAAATACTGAGGGCTTTTCCCGTCAACGCCTTATCCAAACTAATAATATGCCAACCCTTAAAAATGGGATGGTTCAAGGCTCAGGTGTTCGAGTAAGCGGCATTACAAGATTTAATGATATTTATATCGACAAACGATTAGAGGGGGCTATTTCAGAACATAACTTTAATGAAACAAAGGCATCACACTTAGAACAAGTTGAACAAGTTTTTTCGGAAATAAATTCTGAAGGACTAAATACTATTTTAAACAGATTCTATAATGCCTTCAGAGAGCTCTCAAATCAGCCGGAAAATGAAACGATTAGATCCGTTGTAAGAGACTCCGCTAAAATTGTTGTTAAAGACTTCAAAAGAACAAGAGAAAGTTTAAACGAAATTACCGCCAGCATGGATACAAAGCTCGTTCAAGAAATTGATGACGTCAATGTTATGATTAACAACATAGCACGGCTCAATAATACCATCACCAACATGGAGGCCTCTGGCGATAAGGTCTCAGACTTAAAAGATCAGCGAGATCTTTTAGTAAGAAATTTATCTGAATCATTTGGAACTAATACTTACTTGGATACCAAGGGCCAATTTACAGTTAATATTATTGGTGTTGGCACAATTATTTCTGGCACAACGGTGCAAGAGCTTGCCGCCGGACGGGTAGGGAAAGAAGATTCCCCCTATGGCTCAGATGGCAGTGTTCAAGTTTTTCTAAAAGAAAGACCGACGGTGTCCATTGGACACAAGATGAGCGGCGGCCGAATTTCTTCATTAATAAAAACTCGAAGCGAAGATATCGCAAATTTTAAAAAAGAGATTGATGATATTGCCTACGAAGTTGTTCAAACAACCAATGCCATTCACCGCAAAGGATATGTAAATCGTGCCATCAGAATTGGGCCAGAGGGCGATCCTATTCAATTTGACAGCAAGGGTAAAACTACCAATATTAATTTTTTTAAAGCACCAGATGAGCGTCTGGAGGCGGCATTAAAGATTGAACTCAGCGATGAAGTCAAAGACGACATCAGCAATATTATCACTGCAATAAATCCAAATAGCCCAGGGGATAACAGAATTTCTTTGGCCATTTCAAAACTACAACATGAAAAAATTTTTTCAGAAGGCACCAAAACAGTTGAAGAACAATATTTATCTTCAGTTGGGCGCATTGGAGTTTTGTCTGGCAAAGCAAAAATTGATGCTGAACAATCTGAAGGTATTTGGACACAGGCAAAGTCATTAAGAGAAAGACTTGCGGGAGTTTCGATAGATGAAGAAACGGCCAATTTAATGAAATTCCAACATGCCTATGAAGCCTCTGCAAAAATGCTAAAAACGGCCGATGAAATGTTTGATACTGTTTTGAATTTGAAACGTTAAGGAATTTATGACTAGAGTTTCTGAAAATAGCAACACACATGCAGTAAACTATTCCATTGGGAAGGCCAAAAAACATCTTGAAGATTTACAAATGAAAGGCTCTAGCTTACTCAACATCAATCGCCCTTCTGATAATCCGATTGCCAATGTCGAAGCCCTGCACCTTACATCATCTTCTACTGACAATCGACAATATATGAGAAACGCTGACTTTGCCACTCTTCAACTAAATACCGCCGATAAAGTTTTAGAACAGCTTGGGGAAATGCTCCTAAAAGCAAAAGAAATTGCCCTTCAACAATCATCAGATTTTTATGATGACAATATTAGAAAAAATGTTAGCAATGAAATTAAACAAATTTATAACCAAGCCCTTGCCGTAGCCAACACCAGGGTTGGCAATCGTTATATCTTTGCCGGACATTCAACTTTAAACCCACCATTTAATGAATTTGGAGACTACCTGGGCGACAAAGGACATGTTCATTTAGAAATTTCTAAAGATTTTTTTATTCCTGCCAATCTCAACGGATATGAAATATTTTACAATTCCAATTCCTCAACCAAACTAAACGAAAGCCCCGTCAAAGCAATTAGAGACACTTTAGATTTAAAAGGGGATAAAGAAACAATTAATTCTGGGCCGCTGGAAAACAATCGTGACTTGGCCTCGGTTGACACCGTTGATACGGGATCAAATAAATTTACAAAAGAAAATAATTTATTTGGAATTCTGACAAATCTAAATACTGCGCTTGAAACAAATAACTCAAAAATCATTCACGAACTACTGGAACACTTTGATGAAAACATCAGCAGGCTTATTACTCTAAGAACTCGGGTTGGGTCTATTATAACCTCTATTGATATGACAAAAGATTCCATTCATGGCGATAACGTAAACAATGCCGCACAAAAAAGTAAATTAATTGATGCTGATATTGCCGAAGTTTTCAGCGATATCGAAAAACAACAAAGTGTATTACGAACGACCTATCAATCAAGCAATGCGATGATGAACAAAACACTTTTGGATTTTCTAAGATAGCATCTGCGGACAACAAGTTTTCACTTGCAAATTAATTTGTAAGATAATATATGATCCTTTCGAGATTTAATCAGGACGGTTCTCGTAGATTTGAGGTTGGCATGCTAGTTTTGACACGGAAGCTTGGAGAGAGCATTACAATAGATGACAATATTAAAATTGTTGTCGTACAGATAAAAGGCAAACAAGTTCGACTTGGAATTAATGCCCCAAAAGAAACCAAGATTCACAGAGAAGAAGTTTACAAGGCAATTCAGGATCAAAACGTTGAAGCATCAAAAAGCGATCTTGGCGATATTGACAAACTGAGCCACGAACTTCACAAGAAATAAATTCCTACTTGCACTTTCAGGTGACCGATTGCTAAAATAGATTGGGCCACCGGCCATGATGCGCTGGTGAAATGAATCTGGAGGCAGGAAGTGAAAATAACGACTACCCGTTTCGGTGATCTTGAAGTAGAAAAAAAAGACTGCATTAACTTTACAGAAGGGTTGCTGGGTTTTGATGCTTTAAAAAAATTTTTCGTAGTTGATCCTGGAGATCAAACTTTAATTTTATGGCTTCAATCATGTGATGATCCAACGGTAGCGTTTCCAATCATTGAACCCCGTATTTTTATTCCCGATTATTCTATAAAACTTCTACCAGCAGAGATGAACAGTCTTGAACTAGAATCTCTTATTGATGCAAATGTTTTTGCCATCCTCACAATACCGCAAAATGTTGCCGAAATGTCGGCCAATCTAAAGGCCCCAATCATTATCAATAATAAAAATAAATTAGCACGACAGATTGTATTACAGGACAACAAACTCGAAGTTAAACATAAAATGTATCTTGAACTAAAAAGATACATTGTAAATTATTCTTCTAATGATCAGAAAAGAACCAGCATCAAGATTGTGGCCACTGATAAAATTGAAACGACTTCAGAAACACCAACTTCAACAAATGAACGAAACAAAGAACTTTAAAAAGTTATTTAGTGTTTAAAATTTGTTTCTTTTGCCGCTTTGGATAAATTCATATACATCTGAGCTTCCGAGTTGTTTGGTTCTTTGGCAATAACTTTTTCCCATTCTAGTTGCGCTTCTAAAATATTCCCATTCCCATAGTATATAACCCCAAGGGCAATTCGTGCAGGTAAATATGCAGGCGACTCATTCTTAAGCCTCTTAAGTTCATCGATGGCCTTTCCTACAAAGCCTCTCTTAGAATACACTTTTGCAATTTTAATTCTTATATCAAGATTATCTGGATCTAAAATAGATGACTTATTATATTCAAACATTGCTTCTTCAAATCGACCATAAGTAAAGTACATCTCGGCCAATTCAAAGTGTTTAAAAGAAAATTTTTTATTAATATGAAGATCATCAACTTGATTAATTGTATTTTTAGATTTTACTCTTTCATTGGCCCTTTCAAAAATCTTTTTCGCCTCATCGTATTTTCCTATGTCGTTATATATAACTGAAAGGCAAATCGCAGCGTCAGTGTGGGCCGGTTCTATTTCTAAAACTTTACTAAATGATTTTATCGCTTTTCCAATAAGCCCCTTGTGATGATTAATTGTCCCGAGTAAAAAATAAGCTTTGGAATCATTAGGGCTAGATTGGACATAGGTATCTAACATCGACAACGATGCCTCGATATTACCTTTTTTATATTCATCATTCGCTGCTTGAAAATTTATTTCATCCATAACTAATCTTCCAATTGTTTATTTTTACATTGTTGATAGATTTCTTTTAACTCATCTTTTTCCTCACCCCTTACATCGTCAAAAAATTTCTTGTAGTAATTTTTGCATTCTTTAAATTCTCCCAAATTGTAAGACGCCATTAAGATTCTTTTCATTGAATGTTTGCGTAAATCATTATCTTTAAATTGATCTAAAATAATTAAATAATGGTATCTGGCAGAAGAAAATTCATCCGTTTTAAAATAAAAATCCGCTATATATTTTTCTTTGTTTTGAATCATATCAGAACAACGAATTATTTTTTCTTTGGCTTCTTTGTGGTGTTCTCCAGAGGAAAATCGATCAATAATTTCCTGATAATACTTAATCGCTTCATTGGCCATTGAAAGATCACGATCAAAGGTCGATGGCAATTGTTTAAAATATGATTCTGCAATTCTCCAAACAACATGTTCCGCATTTTCAAACTTTGGATGCATTTCTCTAAAGAGCAAATATGCTGACGCTGACTCCACATAGTTTTCTTGAGAAAATAAAACATCTGCAAGCATAAGTTCTGCGTGTTTTGCGTAAAAACTATAAGGATATTCAGATTTTAAACTGTTTAATTTTTCAGTTGCTTGAATATATTTTCCATCGTCAAATAAAGCTTTTGATTCTTTATATAAAATTTCAGCTTCCGTTTCTCCTTTTGGTCTCTTTGAAGAACAAGAAAACAAAAATAAACTCAAAACAATAATAAAACTTTTAAACATCTTTAATCACTGGTTAAATAAAACGTTCGGTATAGCTCTACAAAAATTAGTTTCAATGCAGCAACAGCTGGAACTGAAATAACCATTCCAACCAGACCAAAATATTGTGATCCAATAATCACACTGACAACAACCACTATCGGATGTAAATCCACAATTTTTGAAACTAACACTGGAAAAACTATGGCAAGATCAATCACGTTGGCAATACAAAATAGGGTTATTACAACTATCAATTCTGGGCCATGTCCATATTCTGAAAATGTTAGAATAATTGCTGGCACCATGCCCAAAAGGGGCCCGACATAAGGAATAATATTGGTCACTGCGGCCAAAATGCCAAGTATGATGGCAAATTTAATTTTAAAAAATAACAATCCCGTAATAATTATTATTCCGACAATAGCAGCTTCTATAAATTTAGCAAAAACATAATCTCCAATCTTTTTATTAAAATGAAAAACAAAATAGTAAACTCTTTCAAAAAGCATATTAGGGGCCAATTTTAATACCATCACTCTAAATTTTTTTCCCGATTTGATAAAAAAATAAAGGAAAAGGGGAACCACAAAAAGCCATTCTAAAAAACTTGCTAAATAAGTCGGCAAGGCCAAGACAATATGGGCCAAAGCATTTCGAGTATGTTTTATGGCATCATCAAAATATTTTTCGTTAACCTCAAAACCGACTTTTAATTTAACAAGTGTGGCGTAATGAATAAATTTCTCTCTAAGGGTCAACTCTATGCTGGGAAAATTAAACGTTAAATTTTGTAACTCTTCATTAATAACAGGGCCACCCAAGTAAAGAGGCAGAACAATCACTGAAATTAAAAATATGATTGCAATTACCGCCATTAATGATTTGGAAAGTTTAAATTTGTTCCCTAGATGGTGCATCGGAGAAAACATTAAATTTAATACATAAGCAAAAGCTAAGGGGGCCATTAGTCTAGGAACCGATAAAAGCATCGTAGATGCTACAAAAAAAACTCCTAAAAAAAAGAATGTTCTTAAATTGTCTTGTGAAAATCTATCTCTGACCACTTTGGACATTTTCACCCTCTAATTTTACGATATGATTTTTTAATTTGCGCAATTCGCCAGTAACAGAAAATAATCTATTCGCAATAATCATTGAAATTGATTGCAAAAGTTTTGTTGCAACAACGGGATATTCCTCAATCATCTCATCAAGATCTGGTTTAAAAAAACCCAACAAATTGCAATTTTCCTTCGCATAGGCAGAGGCATTTCTTATGCTATTCTCTTGTAACAATGCCAGCTCTCCAAAATAATCAAATCTTTCAAGGGTTAAAACAAGAGACTCCTTACCGTTATCTTCAAAACTTTGTCCGTTATCTTTTTCTACTGCAATATCGACTTGCCCGGAGAGAATAATATAAAAACCAATCCCAATATTCCCTTGTTTGAAGATAATTTCTCCATTGCTAAATGTTCTATGATGTAAATATTTAGAAAAAATTCTAAGCTCATTATCAGAAAAATTTTTAAGTACAGAAATTTTTCTAATAAATTTTGGAATATTATCGCTAGAAGAACTGCCAAATGGGCCCGATTGCCAAAAGTATCTGGTAATTGGAATATCTAATTTTTGAATATCTTTTCCCTGTGAAATCTTTTCCATTACATCTTCTTCGAATCCTTTAGCCATAATTCCTCATTTTTTCAAAGTATTCCAAGATCCTTACTTTTCACCCAGCCTGAAAATTCTGAAGGATAAATTATTTCTGACCAACCATTTTTATTTCTAACTATTAAAACTTTTTCACCATTTAATAAATTGATTCGAGAAGGATAAATTTCAGAAGGCGCATCGTAAACAGCTGGGCCATTCAATGCCACTCCAGTGTTAAAATAACTATTTAAAGCAAAAATAAACAACAAAGGAATAAAGGCCAAGCTAAGAATCGAAAAATATAAAATGACACTTAATTCTTTAAAAAGTTTTTTTGCAATAAAAAGCAATAAGGCAACAACAAGAGGCAGCAAAAGGAAAAAAATTGGCGGATATTCTATCGATTTAAAAATTAATTTCTCATAGAATGAATGATCTCTCTCTTGTCTTAAATTCAAATGCTCTTCAACATATTTTAGATTGTGGAACATGCGCGGCGAGTAAAACCCTTCTCGAAATGATTTTTCAAGATGATACCTGGCCAGCGCAAAATCACCCTTCTTAGCATAGAGTGTCCCTAGATTATAAAAATAGAGTCCATCTGAAAAATGATCTTTTAATTCCAATAATTTTTTTATTGTAACATTAACATCACCGGCAAAATAGCTCGACTCTAATGACATATCTGGGCCTTTGATGTTATTCTCCATCACTGAATTATCGTTTTCACTTTCCGATAAATCAAGCTCGTTTGGCGCTATTTAATAATAAAAATGATTTTTGCGGCAGCTCTATGAATTTAAGCGACAACAATGATCAATTTGAAATTTTAGATAAAAAATTTTCTGAATCTTATTTATATACTCATCAAAATAAAGTGGAGGAAAATCTTGATTTCAAAAAAAAGCCATTTATACAAAGCTTTGGATTTAACCATCCCCTGTCTTTGAGGGCCGAAATAATCGCCCAGGATAAAAAAGATAATTTTCCAAATGTCTTAATTTCAATTAGCAATCTTCTTGATGCTATTTTAAATAAGAAAATAAATTTTTCCTTTATTTCGGATCAAAAAACACTTAATTCCGCTACTAAAATAAACTTCATCGAAGAAATACCCGACCTTATTGATCGGAACATTGATTTAGAACTACCCATTTCAAACTTTCTTAAAATTATTTTACATAGAGAAAGGCCAGTTGATAATAATTACGATTGGAAAAACTCCAACTTTTGCAAAGAAGTAATGGCCTTCGAACTTTTTCTAAATTTATACTTAAAAGGACTAATGCCTCTTAAAAAAGTTCGCAGCGAAAAAATAGAAAGCTGGAAAAAAGAGCTCTCTATGGTATTCCCTGATTTAGAAGTCTTAAGTTCTTTTCACCGAATTACAATGACTGGTGAAGCTTCTAAAATTTTAAAGGCCCAATTAAAACTCATAAATAAAGATATCCTCTTTGAAAATAATCATAATCAAATCGAACTGTATTTCTCCTATTGTTTTCAAGATAAAAGTTTCCAAAAACTTCTAAGTTTAATTCGCTAAAAGGATTATCTATGTATGTTATTCGATCAGTGAGAGCTGAAGACCTCGAATCCTTATACGACTTAAGTCAGATGGCGCTATTTATCAATCTTCCTCCAGATAAAAGTATCATTGAAAAAAAAATTAATAAGTCTATCAAATCTTTTCATCTCCCCTCTTTTCATCTCTATGATAATTTTTATATCTTTGTTTTAGAAGATACATCTACCGGAAAAGTGATCGGAACATCTATGATCCACTCACAACACGGAAACGAAGAAGAACCTCACTTTTATTTAAAAGTTGCTCAAGAAAATAAATTTAGCAAATCTTTAAACACAGGCTTCATTCATGGCACATTAAAACTGGGTATTGATACCAATGGGCCAACTGAAATTGGTGGACTGATTCTTCATCCCGCATACCGTAACAATAAAGAAAAATTAGGAAAATTTATTTCTTTTTCTAGATTCCTTTATATGGGAATGAATCCGAAACGTTTCAAAGAAACTATTTTATCAGAACTCATGCCCCCCTTTGATTCAAATGGAAACTCTCCACTATGGGAGGCCATTGGACGACGATTTTTGAATATGAACTACCATGATGCCGATATTCTAAGTCGTGAAAATAAAGAATTTATTCTAAGTCTTTATCCGTCAGAAACTATCTATGTAACTCTCTTGCCAACTGACGCTAGAAACGCAATCGGAAAAGTTGGTGCCGATACATTGCCCGTCAAAAAGATGCTGGAACATATCGGCTTTAAATATGTACATGAAGTTGACCCTTTTGATGGAGGGCCACACTATAAAGTAAAACTGAACGACATCACCCTAATATCAAACTTGATGAATGGTAATATTATCTACGACAAAAATATAAAATCTGAAAAGATAAAACCACTTCTAATCTCAAACGGCGATTCAAAAGATTTTAGCGCCGTACGAATAAATGCCGAGATCAAAAAGAATGGAGATCTCACTAATTTTCATATTGATCCAAAAGAAGGTGAAATGTTATCATTAAGTAATCACTTTTTAACAAGTGCAATTCATTTGAGTTAAATTATGGAAAAATTTAAATTACAGGGAAACTATTACAATAATTTATTCAGTAATCCCCAAAAATTTGATTACTCTCTCAAGCGATTCTGCCCGGCCGATCTCGACACTCTTTTGTGGGATATGCCTATCGTTCTAGAAGATGTCGACAAAGTTTTAGAATCAGCATACAACGGTTTTAAAATTTGGAAAAATATACCAATACAAGATCGTTGTTCCTATCTCAAAAAATATCAAGAAATTATTGAACTTAGAAAAAATGAGATTGCCACCGCAATTTCACTTGATACCGGAAAACCATTTTGGGAAGCTTTAACCGAGGTTGGAACAATTGCCAACAAAGTCAAAGTAACCATTGAAGATTCACTCCCCAAGATTGCACATAAAATTATTGAATCGATAGCTCCAGGAAGTGATGGCCACGTCTATTACAAACCCCTTGGCCCAACACTGGTAATTGGCCCTTTCAATTTTCCTTGCCATTTGGCAAACGGACAAATGATTAACGCCCTGGCGGCAGGGAATAGTATTATATTTAAACCTTCTGAAAAAACAGCTCACAGTGGCCAAATTCTTATCGAATGTTTTCATAAAGCAGGCTTTCCGGCTGGAGTAATCAACCTCATTCAAGGCGATGGCGAAGTTGCACGCCGACTTACAAAATCAAAAATAATAAAATGTATTCACTTCACAGGCTCGGTTGATGTCGGAAGAAAAATTCTTGAAAATACATATCAAGACCTAAACAAACTTGTAGCTGTTGAGCTTGGTGGAAAAAACTTTAGCGTGGTACATGATGATGCAAACTTTGATATTGTTATGCCTGAACTTTTAAAGGCCTGCTTCCTCACTGCCGGACAAAGATGTGTCTCTACTGCAATCGTTCTTATGCATAAAAATTTAATTGATAATTTTGTTGAACAATTTCATCAATTGGCAAAAAAAATTATAATTGATCATCCAATTGAATATGAAAAAGAACCATTCATGGGACCCCTTATTGATCAACAATCCCTAGAAAAATATCTGCTATTCATGGGCATGGCGAAACGAGAAGGGTTCGAAGAAATTATGCGTGGAAAGCAAATCGAAAAAAAATTCAAAGGACATTATGTAAGCCCCAGTATACATCTTGGTCAAAAATATAAAAACACTAGCACCTTTTTAACCAGCGAAATTTTTGGACCTAATTGCACAATTGTACCCTACTCTGAGCTAGAAGAAGCGGTGACAATTGTAAACAGTTCAGAATTTGGTCTGGCCTCATGCCTCTTCTCTTCTCAAAAAAATAATTACGAATATTTTGTAAAACAAGTTGATTGCGGTGTCATTAATTTTAACCGATCGACAGTTGGTAGTTCTGCAAGGTTGCCCTTCGGAGGAATAAAAAACTCTGGAAATTACAGGCCAGCGGCAGCTAGTACAATTGATTCTTGTGTCTATCAAATGTCTAGTATTGAAAATAAAGACAATAAAGCAGAACCCATTTCTTCGATAAAAGGACTTTTATATACTGATCACGTTTGAGTTTTCCGGTATGGAAAACTCAGTATTACGAGTGGTATACCCTACGCCTGTTTTTTATTTACCAAGACGCCAAGATTTGAAGACTTGGTCATATCTTCGCGATTTTTTCTTGCTTGATTTAAATCAACTAAAGAACTTTTTTTATACATTCCATATATTTCTGATTCTTTTATTTTTTCTTGCGATTTTTTTAAGCGCTTTTTAACTTCGAGAATAGTGGCACTCACACCTTCAATGGATGAATCAAATGGTTCTGCAATCTTTTCACAAACCTTTTCTTTTTTTAAATCTTCAATCAACACCACATTTGAAGGAGCGGGCCCCTTATCGCCATTTTCAGCCGCTAGTATCATCTCTGTAAGCGATAATTTATTTGCTCCCATTGATATCGTGGTCAACATGGCAATAACTTCGGGAGTTAAAACCCCCAATAATCTAAAAAAGATTGATTGCTTTTGTTCCATTATCAATACCCCAGGTATCTTGTCGGCTTTGCCAGGAGAACACTTTAATTGATCATTTTTATACATATTATCAACTATTTAGAATGGCCCTGAAGCGCTTTAACTATTTAATTTTCTAGACAAATTTTAAATTCCTACCTATATTGCTTAACTATCCAAAAGTGTTGGGGAGTAGCGCAGTGGTAGCGCAGTTGACTGTTAATCAATTGGTCGTGGGTTCGAGTCCCACCTTCCCAGCCATCTTTAGAGCTTCTCTGTGAACAACCTATTATTCAATCAGAATTTTCAAGTAACTCTTTTAAAAAATATTGAAACTGTTTTTAATGATTTTATTTCTGAAATGCGAGAAGACATAGAGAGCATAGAAGCACAATCACTTTTCAGTGAAACATTTCTGCAAGATCTGAATGAAATTTTATGCCAAAATGACCTTGCCACTTATTCTCCAATGAAGTTTTATTGGACTACTTTAATCGATAATTTTGTTTATATTTCACAACTTCATCAAGATTTATCCTCACATATAAATAAAAAAAGCAATAAAGTATTCCAAAAAATCGAAGAAGAGATTTTGGATTTTTGGAACGATTCAGATCTTGTTAATTTTTTTAAAGCGTATCAAGAAGAAGGGCAAACGATTGAAGAATGTTCTTTGAAATCTATGAGGATTTTAGAAGATCATGTCATTAGCTTTTATTATTTGCAAATATCCACAAAAAAACAAGTTGATTTCGATAAGGCCATTTATCTTCCACTGGAAAATATCGGCGACAATGATCATCAAATTTATCTTAGAGAAAATAAATTTTTTATTAATTTACCAAGAGAAGATTTCGCCCTTTTATCACTTGAACAATTTAATTTACCATACAGAGGAATGGAGATCAATCTAGATGAACAAACGGAAACCTGTAAAATTTCAGAAGTTAAATCAAGTCTAATTTTTAATCAGTTTAAGTTAATTCATAATATAAATTCACAAAATCTATTCAGTGATGCATTTAAAATTATCGAATTAGTCTCAATCGATTTATTAAATACTGTACAAAATTTTTCTGAAACATTTGTATTAATTAATGAGCCAGGAATCGTCAGCTTTTCGATGCAAGGACTTCCTGCATTTTCATCTATTAATGTTTTTGAAAGAGATTTTTTAGATTTAATTGACGACATTATTCATGAAAATGGCCATCACTATCTAAACGCAATTCTTAATCAAGAAGAACTCATTAATGAGGATGATGAAAAGATTTATTTTAGCCCATGGAGACAGGCCCTCAGGCCAATTAGGGGCATCTATCATGCGACTTTCACATTTTATTTTGCACTTCAAATCTTTTGCCAGATAAAAAAATCTTTTCTTAATCCTGACGTCTTGGCCATATTAAAAAAATATCAGGAATCAAAATTTTCGTTGCAAAAAATTAACAAAAGAATTGTAGAAGAATACGAAATGCTTGGCCACACCCGGAAATTCATTGATCATGCATACAAAAAGAAGAAAATAACTCTTCGAGGGTATGAAGTTATTTCTTGGATTTACGAACTCATAGACATGTGTGAGGGTGAATATAAACAATCGATCATTGAGTTAAAAGAGGATAAGTCTAACGACATTTTTTTTAACTCCCTTAATGATCTTAACGACAAAATAGGGCATTATTCATTATAGGTATCCTTGCGCTAAATTTGCTATTTTCAAATCACCCTTTGCAGCTGCAGCAGTTACCGTTTTTCTAAAATAATCTAAACCCTCTAACACCTTTCCATTTTCCAATAATATTTTCCCCATTAAAAACAAAGCATTATAATCATTGCTTTTTATTATCAATAATTTGTTTAAATACATCTTCGCTTCTTCTAAGTTTTTTCTTTTAAAGTTAATCTCAGCTAATCCATAATTTGCAAAACTATCATCGGGATCAATGATTAATACATCTAAAAACATTTCCTCTCTGACCATATCCTCTTTTTCAGCAACTTGATCAGGGCCATGTAAGTTATTATTTTTTTGAAATTCCTTGAGTACTGCTTGCTCTTTTTCTTTTTCTGCTTCTTCAATTTTTCCTTGCTTCGCAAAGATTATAGATTTATTTGTATGAGGGAGAGGGGATGTCGGCGACAGTTCAATTAGTTTATCAAAACATATAATTGCTTCAATAAATTTTTCAATGCGCAAATAAATTACTCCAAGTGACTCCAGCGATTCTAGATTTTCAGGGTTAAAATGTAATGATTGTCGAAGACAACTAATCGCTTTATCTGTTTCGTCATTTACAAATAGTTTTTGTCCAATGTTTTGCAAATATTCTGATTTCCCACTATTTAAATTAAAATTAAAAAGTGGGAAATTATAAAATTTTGCGAGAATCTTCTTTCCACCAAGCTCAAATTCAAATTCTTTATTGTTGATTCGAAACTCTCTCTTTACTACACAAGCGTAAATTTTAAATTCATCAAAAAAACAATAAGATAAAATTTCACCAACGGCTTCACCACCATACTTTATAATCTTACCCTCTGCTCCATCGCAGAGGTTTCTCTGAAGATTAAATTGCGAAGAAGAGAGAAGAAGGCCCGGAAAATAATTTGCGCCCCTGCCAGACAATACTTTATTGACTGACTCTTGCCCCAAATAGCATCCCTTGCTTAAACTTAGAGACTTCGCAAAAGGAGTTTCCCACGAAAACTTCTCTATAAAAAGCCTCGTATCATTCGAGCTTGGCCAAAAATTTAAAAATTTAATTATTTCAAGGACTGAAGCATTCACTATTGGCAGTTCTTGTAACCGAGAATCCTCTGTATTTAAAACAAGGTGGCCTTCTTCGTTAAATATTTCGGCCTTCATCTCGTCAACAAAAACACTAGAAGACTCCCCAAATACAAATGTGTGCAAAATTGTTAATTCCTCAATTTCCACATCTTCAGAAATAATAAACTTTTGTAAATCTAAAATCGTATCTTGGGCGAGGGAAGAGGGAATAAGAAGCCTGAAATAATCTTCAATTTTATAAAGATAAAAAAAACTTTTTAATTTTCCTTCTCGGTTGATTCTTGAGCAGAGAATTACTTTTTTCTCTGTCTCTGCTAATAAGATGTCACTCGCAAGTTGGCCTTGCAAAAATTCAAATGCATCAAGCCCCTTTACGGAAAAACAATCAAAGTCAAAAAGCTCAACTTTGCCACCGGCAATGCGATCTTCCATAAATTTTTTATAGCTAGACAGAAAATGATTCCCCACAACCACAGGTGTTTTTTGCACTTGGATTTATAAATACAATCCCCTTTCCCTCAAGACCATCTTTATAATCAAGGGTAACACCTTTAAGATAAATACTCGATTTTAAATCTATGACTACTTTCAAATCGCCAAATTCTAAAAAATTGTCTTTGTCCGTTTTTTCGCCAAATTCCATTTTATACGACATTCCCGAGCACCCTCCGCCAATAACCTTTAGACGAATGGGCCGTGTAATCTCAACACAATCTTTTTTATATGTACCTAAAATATATTCCTTGGCCTTTTCTGTAATTTCTATAATCATAAAAACCTCTATTTACCGAATTAATTAGTTTTATTGCTTAAATCAAAGTTCCCATAACTCTTCATTAATATTTTCAATATGATTCAAATATCTTGCTAACACAAATAAATAATCTGACAAGCGATTAATAAACTCTAATGAAAACGGTGGTAATAATGTACTATCCCCCCTCAAAATTACTCTCTCAACCCTGCGACAAACTGTCCTACATATATGGGCTTGCGCCGCTGCCAAATTTCCACCGGGAAGAATAAAGTTTTTAAGAGGGGCCAAATCATTATCTAATCTATCTATTTCTGACTCTATTGATTTTATCATTTTGTCGTTCATCTGGGGAAGTTTAAATCTGCTCCGGTCTTCGGATCGAGATGCCAAATTACTTCCGAGATCAAATAAACGATTTTGAATATTTTTAAGACAAGTTATACATATTTTTAATTTTTCATTATCTGACATATAAAACAGAAGAAGCCCGATATGCGAATTAAGTTCATCTACTTCCCCATATTTTTCAATCATCTGTTCAGACTTATGAACCCGTTGCCCACCAACCAGTGAGGTAAAACCATCATCACCTTTCTTGGTATATATTTTGGTTTTTTTCTCGGCCATAATTCCCCTTATACGCTTCGTCGGTATTCACCGCCGATTTCAAAAAGAGAGTTAGTAATCTCTCCAAGCGAGCAATATCTCACTGTCGTAAGTAGTTCTTCAAAAATATTTCCATTGCTAACAGCAACTTCTTTAAGCCTTTTTAAATAATCTTTTGAACTTTTTAAATTTTTTTCTTTAAAATTATTTAATCTGGTTATTTGTTCTTCTTTTTCTTTATAAGATGCCCGAGTAAGCTGAACCTCTGGGGCTTTTTGTTCTTCATTTTTATCAGGAAGATAAGTATTTACTCCAACAATTGGCAATTTTCCTGAGTCTTTCAGATTTTCATAATAAATCGACTCGTCTTGTATTTTAGACCTTTGATACATGCTTTCCATGGCACCTAGAACTCCGCCCTTATCAGAAATTCTTTCAAACTCTTCGAGCACTGCGCCTTCAACCCATTCACTTAATTCATCCACAATGAAGTATCCCTGAAGAGCATTGTCCGTTTTGCTTAATCCGAATTCTTTATTAATAATCATTTGAATTGCCATTGCTCTTCTAACAGAATCCACTGTGGGAGTTGTGATTGCTTCATCAAATGCATTAGTATGAAGAGAATTACAGTTATCACTTAAGGCTATAAATGCCTGCAGCGTCGTCCTAATATCGTTAAAATCAATTTCTTGAGCATGAAGAGAACGACCAGAAGTTTGAACATGATATTTAAATTTTTGAGATTTAAAGTTAGCATTATATTTATATTTTAAAACAACTGCCCAAATCTTTCTGGCCACTCTGCCAATAACTGTATACTCAGGATCAAGACCATTGCTAAAAAAGAATGAAAGGTTTTCGCAAAAATCATTAATCAAAATACCTCGACTTAAATAATACTCCACATAGGTGAAGCCATTCGCTAAAGTAAAAGCAAGTTGAGTGATTGGGTTTGCACCGGCCTCCGCAATGTGATAACCACTTATTGAAACAGTATAATAATTTTTAATTTTATTCTGTGAAAAGTATTCTTGAATATCACCCATCATCTTTAGAGCAAAAGGAAGAGAGAAAATACAAGTATTTTGTGCTTGATCTTCTTTTAAAATATCGGCCTGAACAGTTCCCCTTACTTTTTGAAGTACACCTTTTATTTCTTCTGAAGTGTATATTTCTTTTTTTCCCAGTTCTTGCCTTAGCGCCACATTCATAAACATTGCCAAAATAATTGGTGCTGGCCCATTGATTGTCATTGAGACGGAGGTGGAATTATCTGTTAGTTTAAACCCTCTATAAAGATCCTCCATGTCCTCTACTGTCGCAATACTAACTCCCGACTCCCCAATCTTTCCAAAAATATCTGGTCTATGATCTGGATCTTGTCCATAAAGAGTCACTGAATCAAAGGCCGTCGATAATCGCTTAGCATGATCATCCTTCGACAGAAAATGAAATCTTGAATTTGTTCTAACTGGGCCACCCTCTCCCGCAAACATCCTTTTGGGGTCTTCATCATTTCGCCGAAAAGGAAAAATCCCAGCGCTAAAAGGAAACTCCCCTGGTATATTTTGTAGTTTAATAAACTTATAAAAATCACAGTCACTTGAGAAATGAGGGACTGCAACCTTGGAAATACTTATTCCACTCAAACTAGTGTATTTTGTTTTGATCGTAATCTTTTTATCTCGTGCCATGTAATTAAATTCATCTTGCTTTAAATAATTAATCTTCTCTTTGCCAATATCTAGTTCTAAAAGGGCATCGGTTCCAATTGAATCGCATAACTTTTTAATTTCTTTATCAATTGATTCCTCTTGAATAATTTCTTTGACAATTTTCATCGCTTCAAGTTTTTTAATTTCAGAAGATTTTTGTATTGCTCGCCTATTATAGTCTTTGCAAATTTGAGAAATTTCCCTTAAGTAATTCTGTTTCTCTATTGGAACAATTTGACCCTTGGCCTTCGAACAACGGGAGCGAACAACTCCATTTAAACTCTCCACACCCAAATTAAAATCTTGGCAAATATTATAATAAAGATCGTTCACTCCTGGATCATTAAAATGGGAAGCCACTGTTCCAAAAATAGGAAGATGTTCGTCATTTTCATTTTTATCAAAAATTTTTTTATTTCTTTTATATTGTTTCCTAATATCTCTTAGTGCGTCTTCTGATCTCTGTCTTTCAAATTTATTAAGCACAACATAGCTAGCAGCATCTAGCATTTCAATTTTTTCTAACTGAGTCTGGGCACCATATTCTGGAGTCATCACATATAAACATTTGTTGGAAACTTTTGTGATCGCATCAGAAGCTTGGCCTATCCCCGAGGTCTCCACCAAGATCATGTTAAAATCAAGCGACTTCAAATATTCTAAAACTAAATTAATATGAGGGCTAAGTTCATTGCCAGACTCTCTGGTGGCCAATGACCTGATGTAAAAATTAGGATATTTTGCAGCTCCAAGTCTAATACGATCTCCAAGCAAAGCACCTTGATTTTTTTTCTTAGTTGGGTCCACTGAAATTAATGCAACTTTAAGTTCAGGGTGAAAATGTTTAAAGCGAAGAAGAAGCTCATCAATGAGTGACGATTTTCCAGCACCACCGGTTCCAGTGACACCAAGGACCTGGCAATTTTTATTTTTAACTAAATTATTCTCTGGCAATTTGCCATTTTCTTCTATGTAGCTGATGGTTTTGGCCACTTGAAAAAGATCGCTGGATATTTTTAAAGGAGCATACTTGTAGTTTTGAATTGTGGAGTAATTAGTTTTTGTTATCATGTCATCGATAATTCCCTCAAGTCCTAATTTCATTCCATCTTCTGGAGAATATATCTTTGTGATTCCCTTTTCTTGCAGAGAAATAATTTCATTCTTAGTTATAACCCCCCCACCTCCGCCAAAAATACGAACATCAGTTGCACCTTGTTTATCTAAAAGCTCTTTTATGTATAAAAAATATTCATTATGACCGCCCTGATAAGAACTAATGGCGACAGCATGAGCGTCTTCTTGCAATACCGCATTGACTACTTCCAAGCATGAACGGTTGTGCCCCAAATGAATAACTTCTACGCCTCTTTCTTGTAGCATTCTACGGATAATGTTAATCGAAACGTCATGCCCATCAAAAAGGCCGGCCGCAGTTACAAATCTAAGACGTGGCATAAAAAACCCCTAAAAATAAATTGAACATAGGGTAATAATGCTTGATAAGATCTAATGGTTATAAGTATAAATCAGCTTCTTGTAAAATTATGCATATTCTACTTGATGTTTGAAACTAGTGTTACTAAATTTAGAATATATTTAGGAGTCAAGAGTGAGCACAGAAAATAAATTTATTGAAAACACCTTTCACACAGCGCGCCTAAAACCTCTCAGAAAAGGAAAAAAACCTCCAAAACTTTTGGCCGTTGTTCATCAGAGTGGTTGTACCGGCTGTGAAGTTTGTATTGCCGGCTGTCCTGTTGATTCAATAGAACTTGTACCAGGGCCCAACCCTGAAAATCCCAGCTTTCAACAGGTCGTTGAAATTGATCTCGCTCGCTGCATCGGTTGCCAAAACTGTTCTCAAGATTGCCCATGGGAAACAATAACAATGTATCACCACGACGATGCCTTTACTGCCTGGTCAGGAGAAACTGAAAAATCTGAGCTTTATATAACCGAAGAAAAACTAAAGCTTATGACAGAAAAATCTACAGTGTTAGGAAAGTGATTTTCTTTTCAAGTAAAGGGATTGGTATATATAAAGAATTATACCCAACAAAAAAAGTAAAGTTGAAATAGTTTGCGATGTGCTTAATCCAAAAAGTGTTCCGCGTATTAAATCATCTCGCAAAAATTCCATATTAAAACGTAAAATAGAATAAAAAATTAAATACAATATTAATGATTTTAGAGTATCTAATTTATCTATTGTTTTAAAAAAGTAAATTCCAAAAATAATTAAAATAATCCCCTCATAAAGCTGCACCGGATGTCTATGATTTATAGACAAAATAAAATCAGTTTGAGATCCAAAACAACAACCTGCAAGGACACAACCAAATCGACCGACTCCGTGGGAAATCGTTAAAACAGGCAAAAGATATTTTCCCTCTTCCCATTTAAATTTCTTTAAAACAAAAATGAAGAACAAAGCGTAAAGAGTTGCAAAAATCAGCCCTCCGTAAAAAACAAAGCCACCACCCATCCAAAAGTTAGAATTAAGTAAATATTTAGAACTATTTTCAATCTTTGAGAAACATAGAAAAAAAACCTTTGCTCCAAACCAGGCAAAAAACAAAACTCCTCCCAAAAAAGAATAATAATATTTTGTGGTTATTTTGTTAGTCTCTCTTAATGAATTAAGTAAAGTCAGGCCAAGGCCTGTACAAAGTCCGATCATCAAAGGATAAGAAAAAATTTTAAGGCCAAAAGCCTCAAATAGAATTGGTAGCATTTTTTTTATTCTTAAATTCTATTAAAAAATCTATAACCAAAAGCCCAGCAGCAACACTAATTGAGCTATCCGCAACATTAAACGCTGGAAAATATGATTTCCCTAGATAAAATTCTAAAAAGTCCACCACATACCCCAAAGAAAAACGATCTATTAAATTTCCGATCGCCCCGGACAAAATCATAGAATAAGCAAAGCACAACAATTTATTTTTATTGCGAACACCCCAAATCAAATACAAAAGCCAAAAGCAAGCAAAAACGGGAATAAGTAAAAACAAAAACTTTCTTACCGGTTCATTTGCCCCTGCCATAAAGCCAAAAGCAGCTCCAGGGTTTTTTACATATGTAATGTTAAAAAATCCGTCGATAACTTTGATCGACTGTCCCAAGTACAATTTATCTTGAATAACTGCTTTTGTGATTTGATCAACAATAATAATAAAAGAGCCAATAATAGAACAAGCCCAAATATTTTTCATTCAATTTCCTAGTAATATTCCTTTGGATTTATCGAATATTTTTCAATTTTCCTCAAAAGTGTTTTTTTGGGAATGTTTGCCTTGAGGGCCGTTTGATTAATTTTTCCCCTATTTAGCTTTAAAGCATAGACAATAAATTCTTTTTCAAAACAATCTTTCGCAAATTGAAAATCCAAATTACTTTCACTAATTGCCGCAAAAGAAAAATCATATCCTTTTGAATCAGATGCATTCTTTTCTCCATCCAAAACAGAATCTTTAATCCCTTCAAAATCAATCAACTCGTCTTCTTCAACTTGTTTGGAAATAATCTTTGAACCTCTCTTCACTGACTCGGGAAGAGAGCTGGCCTGAATATAATCAGTCGATTCAATAATAAATGCATGCTCAATCACATTTCTAAGCTCGCGAATATTTCCCGGCCATGCATATACAGAAAGAAGCTTCATGGCCTCAACCGTCGGTCCAACAATGTTGAGATTGTGAACGTTGTTAAAATATTTAACATAATATCCAATCAGGTGAGGTATATCTAAAACCCTTTCCCTTACTGGTGGCAAATAAACAGGAAGAACATTTAAACGATAAAACAAGTCTTCTCGAAAGGTTCCCGCTTTAATCATCTCTTCAAATGGCTTATGAGAAGCTGCAATTATCCTAACATCAACCTTAACATCGCGGTTAGAACCCACTGGGGTGAAAGTTTTTTCCTGTAAGACCCGAAGAAGTTTTACTTGCATGGGTGGAGTAACGTCGCCAATTTCATCCAAAAAAATTGTTCCACCATCAGCAAATTGAAATTTTCCAATTTTTCTTTCAGTTGCTCCTGTAAAGGCCCCCTTTTCATGTCCAAATAATTCAGATTCGATTAAATTATCAGGAACTGCCGCCAAGTTAATGGTCACAAACTTTTCATCTTTTCTGGGCCCATTGTAATGAATCGCTTTTGCCACAAGCTCTTTCCCTGTGCCTGATTCACCTCGAATAAGAACTGGTGTGTTAACCTGGGCCAAGCGCATGATCACGCCAAAGACTTTTTTCATAACATCAGATTCGCCAACAAATTTATCATCTGTCGTTTTTCCCAAAGAAAGAGAAGGCGCAGAAAAAGCTGAGGTTTCAACTAAGGACCTTGCCTTTAGGGCCCGTTTAATTAGGGCCGCAAGGTTTTCAGAGGTAATTGGTTTTTCCAAATAATTATAAGCGCCCTCTTTTACCGCCTTAACAGCATCTCCAACATTTGAATATGCAGTTAAAATCAAAACAATAATTGAAGGATCATATTTTTTAATTTCAACCAATGCTTGCATGCCATTCATTTCTGGCATGTTGACATCCATCAGTACCAAATCGTATTTTTCTTTATAAATTGCCGATAGTGCTTCTTTTCCATTTGAAGCGGTGTCCACTACAAAATTATGATATTCAAGAGAACTTTTAACAGAATCTCTAAGCACCTGATCATCATCTACTACCAAAACTCTATTCATCAAATCCCCCTTATCTATTCTTAAATGTTATTAAGAAAGATGTGCCTTCGCCAATCTTTGAATTAGCTGTAATTGTAGCACCATGTAACTCAACAAAATATTTTACTAAATATAACCCAAGTCCTGAGCCCTTTATGGCGTGAGTATTGTCATTTAATACCCGATAGAACTTGTCGAAAATATGTCTTATGTCTTCTTCCGGGATTCCAATCCCGGTGTCATCAATTTGAACATATACAGACTGAGCATCGTCCCAGCTTTTTAAATAAATTTCAGTTCCACTTCCTGAGTATTTAATAGCATTTTCAACAAGATTAGAAATTACTCTTTTGATCAAAACAATATCAATTTGAATTGGGTAAAGTGGAGATAGGTCATCTTTAATTTTTATATCTTTCAAAGAAGCGTCATGGTGAAGATCGTCAATGACAGACTTGATAACCATATTAATATCTTTTGAAACTAAATTAAGAGACAAATTTCTCGATTCAATTTTTGTAAGATCTAAAATTGAAGTTATAAATTTATTAAGCTCTTTCGTTGAATCTGTTATTTTTTTCAATTCAATTTTGGCATTTTCTTGAATATCAAATCTCATTAAAACATCCACAATCCCTGCGATTCTAGCAACCGGTGTTTTTAAATCATGACTCATTAATGAAATAAAGTTTTGTTTTAAGCTTTCCACCTGTTTTAGAATTTTTGACTCTTCCTCTATGGCAAATCTTTGCTGATATTCCTCAATCGCCCTAAAGGGAACCCAAATATAGTATGTCGCAAAAATTGTTAAAATAATTTGTGTTAAATAAATCCATACCCCAAAAATACAAAATACAAAATAAGAGATAAGAAAAACTACGCCCATAACGGATACCGTGATGACAAGTCCATGGCTTGGATTATTTTTTAAAATATAAATTGATAAAATTATTGAAATAAAAAGACAAAATAAAAAAGAAATCGTTTTGCTTACCTGCAAAACTGTTTTTTCTTGTATTAGGGAATTAATAATTTGAGAATGGATAAATAATTTGGGCACCTTTATTTCATCTTTAGAAAATGGCGTGAGGGCAAAATCATTGGCATTCGACGTAAATGCTGACCCCACTAGTACTATTTTGTTTTTAAAATACCCCTCTGGGAAATTGCCAACCAAAACCCGATGGAAAGGAATTGATTTAACCACAGAATTTTTATCATGAGGATTTACAGCGTATCTAAAAAGAAAAAAAAGTGCATCGGCTTCCCGCAAATAATAAGCTCCCCAAATATCTTTGTTAACAATTGGTGGTCTCTTTTTTATTTCTCGATATTTATTTGCAGTCCAAAGGTGTAAAGAATTTTCTCCCGAGATTGTCAAAACTGCACGTCTGGAAATGTCATCTTTTGAAAAAGATGCATTATCCACATTGATAATAGCAAGGGAATGCCCTGTATCCGCCAATGCAGAAGGTGGAAGTTGCTCTCCCCAGGTGTCTACATCGGTTGCAAAGCGAAATCCACCACCACTGTTTTTATAATCATTAATTTTATCTTTAAACTTACTCAAGCTTGTCGATTCTTCGATATTTTCCGGAGGCAAGAAAGAAACAAAATAATTTATAATAGCTGGGCCATCTTTTGCAATCTTCTCCATTGCCTTCAGATGACTTGAATAGGTATAAGGATACTTTTCTCCCAAAAACTCATCACTTTCCTCATCCATTATAACTAAAACCGTCTCGGGTGATTGCTTAATTCCAAAATCATATTTAATTCTAAAATCGTAAAAGACTGCCTCAATTGAGGGAAAGCTGTATTGAAATATTAAAATGATAAACGATGAAACAAAAATAAAAGGGTAAAACCTTGAAAGATTCTGAAATGCTTTTTTAAACTGTAGAGCAAGTTTAGTAATTAAATGCTTCATTAACTTTTAATCTTATATCTTCGATAATTATTTCTTGAGTAAGTGACTTGCAAGTTAATGGAAAAATTATTTTTTCTTTGTAGTCTAATTTTTTCTCTTGATCCCTAAAAATTTTTGAAAAAGCAGATTTAAGTAACGCGACATTCCCGTGGAGCGACAAGACAATCTTTTCAGCTTTTTTATCGCCAACTATTTTTAATGGAAAAAACTGTAGGATGTTAAAAAGTTGCGAATAATAAAAGTCATATATAAAAAAGATAGGTCGCCCTAAACCATCCGCCATCTTAAACATGATAAAATTTAGGGCCGAGACAAATGTCCTCAATGAAAACTTATTATGCTTAACATATGAGAGGCAATAAACAACAAGAGAACTAAACTCTTGCTCGCTTAGCGATGATAAAATCTCTCTCCCAAACACAATCGATTTTCTTTTATTCATACCCTCAATTACAAATATTTCCTGTGGATAAATATTTGTGGTAAATATTTTTATATTTTTAATTTGAGACAGCTTATAAATATTTTGTAAGTTAAATCTTTTAAAATAATTATTTTTTTGAGCATTCAAAGCAATCAATACAAAAAAATCCATGAAAAAATAAATACAAATCCAAAAAAAAAATACGGCGATCAAGTTAGCAAGATAGAAATTTGTAATAAACACTTGAATAAAAAGAGAAATTACCAGACTGATCAAGGCAAAATTTATAAATAAAACGACAACCATGGCACGCCGCGCAGGTGAAAGGTTTTTAATAGATCTTTCGATTATTATAGCGAAGCGAGGGCCTCCACCAAAGACATATTACCGCTTTAAAAAAAATATTTTTTGAATTTATTACTATTTTTTATAAAAATTTTTTTTTTGTGCTAGTATCATTTTCGAATTTCCAGGAAGAGAAGGGGGAGAGACCATGAGATTTGAAAAACTGCTGTTTGGGACAGCTGGCGTACCTAATTGCACCGTAAAGAAAAATAATCCAATTGAAGGCGTAAAAACCGTTCACTCGCTAGGGCTTGACTGTATGCAGCTTGAGTTCGCCCATGGTGTAAGAATGAAGGAAGAGGTCTCAAGCGGTCTTAGAAAGGCGTCTTATGAGCTCGGAATACCGTTAACTTCCCATGGCCCTTATTACATAAACCTTAACGCAAGAGAGCAAGATAAAATTGATAGCTCTGTTGAGCGAATTATTCAAACAGCTAAAATTTCCGACCTATGTGGCGCAGAGTCAATGACTTTTCACGCTGCCTTCTACATGAAAGATTCCCCTTTTGATGTCTTCGATTTAGTTGAAAAAAGCCTTAATGTTATTGAAGAAAGACTTGGAAGACTCGATATTCAAATAGAATTACGGCCAGAACTTACTGGTAAAACAAGTCAATTTGGCTCACTGGAAGAACTAATCCAGCTTGCAAAATTAGTAAATTCCTGTTCGCCCTGTATGGATTTTTCACATCTCTATGCAAGGACAGGTATTCACAACAACTACAATGGATTCTGTGATGTTTTAGGAACTTTGAAAAATGAACTGGGCCCAAACACTCTTCAAAATATGCATATCCATATTTCTGGAATCAGTTCAAATTCTAAAGGCGATTTAAAGCACCTAAATCTAAATGATAGTGATTTTAATTGGAAAGAACTTTTAAAAGCGCTTAAAGATAATAATTGTACTGGCTATGTTATTTGCAATAGCCCAAATCTTGAGAAGGATGCCAAGATGTTAAAAGATTATTATCTTTCAATGTAATACTACTAGGCTGCTTTAACGTTTTCTATTCCCACAATCTCTTTTATAAAACTTCCACAGGAATCCTCACTGTAACAGATCCATGTATCAATATTGTTATATATGATCAGTAAATCTCTGGGATGGCCCATTAATACACTCGAAATCCCGACAAGAAATTTCTCTGAATCATTTTTTTGATCTATAAAAATGTAGTTAAAGTAATTTTTATTCCCATTCCTATTTTCAAATATTTTCTTAAAAAAATACCAGTTAATTGGAAAATCTATAATCTGATTTTTAAGTATTGTCCTAAAAACTTTATTTGTATTTAAATAATCCAAAGTAAAATAGTTTAATTGCTTCTTCAAAATTAAAAATTCTAATTCATTTGAATTAATATTGTTCTGATTTTGTTCTTTATCTGAACTAGAAAATGAAGTCCCCGTTGTAGAATTTAACGACAATGTTTCATTTAAAATTTTACCTATTAAGTCGTCCTCTTTAGGGCCATCTTTCATAGACGACTCTTCGGAAACATCTTGACTGTGCTTTATACCCTTCATCACTTGCTAAAAGGCAAAGTACAAAAAGTATAGCTTGGATGCTATTTTATTTCCCGACCCAAATAGTATGATTTAATTGTATCTATATCCTCTACTTTCCACTGGTCATCGATTTTTTGCAAATAGGCAGTCTTCTTGCTTTCAATATCAAACGTTTTTTGTCCATTTTCTTTTGACTCATAGGATGAAGAATAAGTAAATACACATTTCGTTTGATCACATCGTCTATTTTTAATCTTTATTTTGGCCTCTTGAGAAATATCTTTACCCAAAGTGGCCTTAAAGTCTTCATCGCTCATTTTCTCTAAATACAATTTCATTTTCCCGGTCGATAAATTAATCATCTCTTCTTTACTTGGGCCAGCCAATCCTTCGCCAAGAAAACGCCGAAATATCTCATCAGGATCATTCTTTTTTCCACATGCAATAAGCAATAACAAAAGCAAACTAAATTTCTGCCACATAACCTCTATCCTTTAATACCGTGAGCAGCTCGTTCCATTTTTCATGGGCCTCTTTTTTGATAAACAAAATCCCAATTCCCTTACTATTTTTTGTCACCATTTTCCCCTCTAGCTCAAAAAGGGTTTCTAAAAAAGTAATATTTAATTTTACATTATCAACTCCAGAATCAATATCTTTCCCCAAATAAAAAAAGCATCCGCGATCACTCCAATTGGTCAGTTCTCCTTGATTCTTTTCATTTCCCAACTCAACAAATCCCGATATCGCATAATAAGTATTTGTGTATAAATCATTGACCGAAAAACAAGGATTATAAACGGATTCGGCCAGTTCATTTAAAAGGGCCATATAATACAATGCCGACATTAATATCCCAGAAAACCCCAACATTAAGACAAGCTTATTAGAGGTATTGTAATAGATCCCGACAAGAAGAAATAAGGCCGTACAAGAAAAAAAAACATAGCTTAATTTTGAGTACTCTTTTACATTAAAAAGACCAACCATTGTTACGATCGTCAAAAAAAATAAAACAAAATGCTCAAGAATAAAATATTTAAAGGTTTCTAAAGATAAAAAACTCTGGCCTGCATTTATACATATTAAAAAATACAAATATAAATAGTAAAACAAAATAAATGTTATAATTGTTTTAAGAAATAGTGATCTTTTTAAGATGGTGACATCCATGGAAGTAATAACACCTATACTGATAATAAATGACTTATGTGTCGCCTGTGATTATTGTAAGTTATTTTGCCCAGAAAAGGCCATTGTTAATATTGAAAATACATATTTCATTGAAACTTGGGCCTGCACTCTTTGCGATGTCTGCACTTCCATTTGCCCAACTGATGCAATTAAGAAGTTTATACCAATTACGTAAATGAATGGAATTGGCATTATTAAATAATACTATCACTTCGGTCATCTAATGATAGATTATATATGTCGTTTTCATTTGTAATTTTAAGTTTCATACCAAAAACTTCTTCTAAGCTTTCACACCAGTCTTTGTGATGATAGAAATCTAATTTGCCATCAAATTTTAAATTCTTTTGATAAAACATTGTCGAATACGTCGATTGATTGCTCGCTAAATTTCGATTTAATTTTATTAAACTTTTCAAATATCTTTCTTTGGTACCAAAGTCAAAATATTCAAATTCAGATAATTTTGTTGCAAGAATTTGATGCTTGGTGAAATCTAAGGTGTCATTGAAAAATTTCTTTGGAGTTGTTCCACTGGTAATATACTGTAAATCGACCAAAGATATTCCAGAATAAGTGTAATAATCAGACATTTTGTCGTGAAATTTTTCTATTCCAACAACTTTACCGTTATCTAGAATAGTCTTGTTATATTTTTCATTAGGATCGGCCGGAACACATACCAGATTTGCGGCACTCCCCGCTGTTAATGAGATATCTTTATCAAAAAAAAGCAATTGATCTGAATTTAAAATTAATACCCGACCTCTTTTTACTATATTTTTTAAATTCTCAAGACCTCCCCCTATGTCCAAAAGTTCTTTTTCGAATATAACATTTATATCTTTGTAGTAGTGATTAATATATTTTTCAATTTCAGATGCCTTATAATGTGTATTGATAAAAATTTTTTTTGCACCCAGGTCTTTTGCGTAAGAAACCTGAAGATCTAAAAGTACCTTGTTGTTCACTGGCCATAATGGTTTTGGTAAAATTTGCCCAATGGTGCCCATTCGGGTCCCCATTCCTGCTGCCATAATAAAACAAATATCAAAATCAATGCTCATAATAATATCGACTAAGAATTATTCTTAAGTCACTAAACTCACCAATCTCCATCAGTGTTGTTCTGATTTTTTCGAAGCCATAGCCAATATATTTTAAATATCGAAAATCGCCTCTTAGGTTATAAATGTAAGCAAAACTACCAATCGCCTTGTACACTCGCTGAATCATTGTGAGCGAGTAAAGATACATAAACTCATCTAAAGATTGATCGCCTAAAAAATTTTTCATTTCATCGTAATATATTTTAATAAGAATTTTTTTGTTATTCTCAGACAACTTGTAATAACAATCATCAAGCAAAGAAACTAAATCATACTGGGGAATTCCCTTTCTGGAGTCTTGAAAGTCAATAACAAAAAGTCCATCATCTTTCACCATGATATTTCGAGAATGATAATCCCGATGACACAGAACCATTTTTTTGCATGAAATCTTTTTACAAATTTCGCCTAAGTCTTTATGGAAGATGCTACTCTCTGCATTTGATATGCCTTTATTGAGTATTTTTTTTATAAAATGATTTAAAGTAAAATCACACTCGGACATTAGCTTGTCAAAATCAAATGACAAATTTTGAAATGTACTGCCATGATAATTTTCAAGTGGTATTGAATTTATTTTTATCAACTCCTTAATCGTTCCCTCGTAAAGCTTTAATTCCTCGTCGGTACTGGCCACTGTTGCCAGGCGCTTTAGAAACGTCTGATCGCCTAAGTCCTGCTCTAAAAGATAGCCTCGAGACAGGTTTGAATCATAAATTGCCGGAACCGAAACATGATTCTCCTGATATACTTTATGTAAAACAATAAAAGGATATTCTTTGTCTACACAGGGGGTGTCTAAGCATATTACGTACTGGCGATTATCTCCAGTTAAGCGGTAGTATCGCCTCGTCGAGGCATCCCCTGTTAGTTTTTCTAGGGCAATATTTAAAACCGGAGCAATCTTTTTCTCTTCCACACTCTTTAAAAATAAATCTTCTATTAGCAACTTCTCCGTCTCTTCGAGTCTCATGTCTTCCTTCTTTTTATTTTATCCAACAAAGAATAAAAACCCTTAGAGGAATTCATCACCGCTTCATCAGATAGTTTAGTATTTTTTTCTTTCTCAACAAGAAAACTTTTGTAGCTTGACTCCATTTCAAAAATATATCTTTGATCATCAAAAGTGGCCCTGAACTCTGCTGGATTTTTATTTTGAATTTGAAGCCAATTCAAAAAAGCCACCGGATCATTTCCAGATCTCTTAAGCACTACATAAGTCCACTTACTTATTTCTTTGTTGTATTCTCCGCTTAGCTGCGTGATCCTTAAAAAGGTGTCAGATGAAACATATCCTATCGGTACTAGTATTTTTTTATAATAAAGATTGTTCAAACATTTAATTAAATCAAATGCCAGAATTGATATAAAAATTTTTTCACTCTTTATATATTTCAGCAACAGAGCAGTCGAAATATATACATGTGGCCCCGGAAGTGCAAAATGAAATGGACGTGAATCATTTACAACGTACAGCTGGGGAACAGGTCTATTTTTCTTTAAAATAAATTCATTATTTAAAACTAATTTATTTATTATTTTCTGAAAATAGAGAAGATCAGGGCCATCAATTACCGCAATATTATGTCCATTTATTTTTAAATACAACTCTTCCAAATAAGAAAGATGTCCCATATAGTCTGCTTCAGTGTACTGATAAGAATAATTAGGATTCTCTTTTTGGGTAAATCCAATACATGCAACGCAGGAAAGGAAAAGAGAGTATTTTAAAAAAAAATTGATCATGTTCTTTATATTTTAAAGAACTTTTAAATATAAAGCATTCCTTTTTTTATTGTGAGGCCAAGTCTCTTTCGTCTTTTAAGTAATACAGCGTAAATCCAGCAAATATGAGATTTGGATTTTTAATCATTGGGCGATTATTGTCTAAAATCAATTTCCATTTTTTACCTGTGCCATATTTTTCCTTAGAAATTGAACCAAGGGTATCTTTTGCTTTTATTAAGTGTGGCAACCCTTTAGGCGACCAAATAAATTTTTCTGCGGGCACATAATATTTAACAGTACTGCCACTGGAAAGTCTTTTTTTTGTTATATTAGGATTTAACTCCTTGAGTATTTTCCACTTTGAATAATCTCCATAAATTTTAAATGCTACCCACATCAATGAATCGCCGTTCTCAACCGCAAACTCTTCGATTTTGTCTGTTATTACCACATTTTTTTCTTCTAATTCTTTTTTGCCAACAATCATACCGTCAGAGGTAATTTGATCAGCTGGAACTATTAATGTGCTATCTTTGACCTCTTCTGTTTCTTGAGCCTTGCTGGAATCTTGAGCACCTGATGAATTGGACTGTGCTACGTCAGCTTGTTCGAGAAAAGCCCCAGATTCATCTCCTACCGAAATAGACTCCTCAAAACTGCTGTCAACTACTGTATTTTCTGATT
Organism: Bdellovibrionales bacterium; assembly: GCA_023250815.1. GTDB lineage: Bacteria > Bdellovibrionota > Bacteriovoracia > Bacteriovoracales > Bacteriovoracaceae > JAHEZZ01. The sequence continues at coordinate 1,061 of JAHEZZ010000003.1, read as the reverse complement.
TCTTATTTGCACATGAAGTAAACCAGACAAGTGATAAAATCAAAATTAAATTTTTTTTCATTGATACTCCGAAAAGCTTTGTTTCTTATCGGAAAAAATTAAAACTATTTAATGAAAAGTTATTTGCAACTCTTGCTGATCAATTGATTGATTGATCTTGTCAACTAGCTTGTGAAAATGGGCCTCATTATTTAAAAAATCCAATTCATCTGTATTAATTATTAAACATTTCCCAGAATTATAAGAATCTATCCATTCATCATAATATTGATTAAGTTGAGTAATATAATCAACAGAAATACTTTTTTCACACTCCCTATTTCGCTGTCTAATTCTCTCAACAAGTTTAGGCACAGATCTTTTTAAATAAACCATCAACGTTGGCGGCTCTAAAAATTCAATCATGGTCTTATACAATGTCAAATAATTTTCATAATCTCGATCGCTCATAAGTGCCCCCTCATGTAACCCGCGAGCGAAAATATGTGCGTCTTCGTAAATACTTCTGTCTTGAATACAACTTGCGTTTGATTCTTGGATAAACTTATGTGTACTAAAGCGGTGATTTAAAAAATAAATCTGTAAAGGAAAAGAAAATTGCAACATGTTTGAGTAAAAATCGTCAAGATAAGGATTGCCTTCAACCGATTCAAACATTGGTCTCCAGCCCAATCGGGCCGACAATTTTTGAGTTAGTGTTGATTTTCCACTTCCAATATTTCCCGCAATCGCCAAAAACATCCGATTGTCGATATCTCCACTTGCGAGTGGGCCATTTCCTAACATATCTTAATTTCCTTAATTTACTTATTAATCAACAAGATTGTAGAATCTTATAATAAGAGATGACAGCATTTGGTGCGCAAGCTCAGCGCAACATCTTTCATCTTTTGAGAGTATCATTTATGACAAAGAGTTTTTTTAAATATTTTTTAATAGGATTAATTTGTATTGCTGGTTTTAATTCACAGATAATATGCGCACAATCGGCGCTCGATTCTTTAAATAATGGACAAACCGACGGTGGTGCTCCAGAGCTGGTCACTGAAAAAATTAGAAAA
>JAHEZZ010000234.1 GCA_023250815.1 Bdellovibrionales bacterium | reverse complement strand
TATGGAAGATTTAAAAGAGGCCAGAGGAGTTCATCTTGATACAGAGCTGAGTGCTGAGGATCTTAAAGAGCTTGTTCATGTTTATAAAAAAATTATTTTGAATGAAAGTGGAAAGACTTTTCCACTTGATCCTTACGATCAATTGTGGCAGGCGGTTGGTGCCGTTTTTCGTTCGTGGAATAACAATCGTGCTACTCGCTATCGTGAGCTTCATAAAATCCCACATAGCTGGGGAACTGCCGTAAACATTCAATCCATGGTTTTTGGAAATAGGGGCGATGATTGTGCTACTGGTGTTTGTTTTACTCGTGATCCTTCAACTGGCGCAAAAAAATTTTTTGGAGAGTATTTGGCGAATGCCCAGGGTGAAGATGTCGTAGCGGGAATTCGAACTCCGGCACCGATTAATTTTGAATCCAAAAATGACAGCAATAAAAATCTGAAAACCTTAGAAGAAAGTATGCCTGTCTGCTACAAAGAGTTGGTAGAGGTTTATAAAAAACTAGAAGGGCATTATAAAGATATGCAGGATATCGAGTTTACGGTTGAAAAAAATAAACTTTATATTTTGCAAACGAGAAATGGAAAACGAACTGCAGCTGCGGCAATTAAGATTGCTGCTGATTTAGTAAAAGAAAATGTACTTACTAAAGATGAAGCATTGATGCGTATTCGCCCGGATGAACTGAATCAGCTCCTTCACCCAAGACTTGACCCTAAAGCAAAAAAGATTATTTTGGCCACGGGTTTGCCTGCATCCCCTGGAGCAGCAACGGGAGAGATTGTATTTAATTCGGAAAATGCTCACTTCAAAGCAGAAAAAGGGCATAAAGTTTTATTGGTTCGACAAGAAACCAGCCCCGAAGATATTGGCGGTATGATTGCTGCTCAGGGAATTTTGACAGCAAGAGGAGGTATGACTTCTCATGCTGCCGTGGTTGCAAGGGGAATGGGAAAAACTTGTGTCGCCGGTTGTAGTTCACTTTTAATTGATTACAAAAATGCAACAATGACTGTTTCTGGAAAAATCTTTAAAGAGGGTGATTGGATCACTATTGATGGAAGTACTGGAGAAGTGATCGAAGGAAAAGTTCCTACAATTGAAGCGGTTATCTCCGATGAATTTATGGAGTTTATGAAATGGGCCGATGATGTTCGCCGCTTAAAAGTTCGCACCAATGCCGACAATCCACTGGATTCACAAATGGCGATTAAATTTGGAGCGGAAGGGATTGGTCTTTGTCGAACTGAACATATGTTTTTTGAAGCAGAAAGAATTTTAGCGGTGAGAGAAATGATTTTTGCCAAAGATAAAATGGAAAGAGAGAGGGCCCTGGCGATTCTTCTTCCAATTCAAAGGCAAGACTTTGTCGGCATTTTTACCGTGATGAATGGTCTTCCTGTAAATATCCGTCTTCTCGATCCGCCACTTCATGAATTTTTACCAAATACCCATCAAGATAAAAATGAATTAGCGCAAGCTCTTGGAGTTGAATTAAAAGTTATTGAAGCACGGGGTGAGGCCTTGCATGAATTTAATCCCATGCTAGGCCATCGTGGTTGTCGTTTGGGAATTACCTATCCAGAAATTTATAACATGCAGGTAAGAGCGATTATTGAGGCGGCCCTGATTTGTGAAAATAAAGGAATTAAAGTTTTTCCTGAAATTATGATCCCCCTTGTTGGACTTAAGGAAGAACTTAGTATTTTAAAAGAAGAGGCCATCATAGAAATTGAGAAAATTTTTAAAGAAAAAGGTCAAAGTATAAAATATAAAATTGGAACAATGATTGAACTTCCTCGTGCTGCAATTGTCGCTGCTGAAATTGCCAAAGAAGCGGAGTTCTTTTCCTTTGGAACAAACGATTTGACTCAAACAACTTTTGGATTATCGAGAGATGATGCCGGAAAATTTTTGCCTGATTATATTGGACGAGGGATTTTTAAAGTAGATCCTTTTGTGAGTCTTGATCAAGATGGTGTCGGTTTTTTAATAAAACATGCAGTGAGTGAAGGTCGGCGAACAAATCCCAAAATGCATTTTGGGATTTGTGGAGAGCATGGCGGGGACCCTGACTCTGTTGATTTTTGCCATCGGATAGGTCTAGATTATGTCAGCTGTTCTCCTTATCGTATACCTATTGCTCGATTAGCGGCCGCCCAAGCAGTAATTGGAACAAAATGAGCGATCTGATCAGTTCTTTAAAAGAGAAGTCACTTACATTAATGCCTTCACAAAATTTTGATGCTCTTGCCGTTTCAGTTATTGATTTTAAAACAGAAAAGTTTGAATCTTTTCAAATTTTAAAGAATCAATTGTGGATAAAATCGAAAATTATTTTTGACTTGGCCAGTATCACAAAGGCGCTTACTTTGGGTGTGACTTATTTATGTCATTGGGAAATATTTGATGAACAATTACTTTCTTTAATCGAGCATCGTGCTGGCCTTCCTTCGGGAGGAAGGCTGCCTTGTCATGGTTGGAAAGAGCAAATTTTGAATTATCAAATTTTGAATTCCCCTACTCTATATTCCGATTTTTCTGCTCTTCGGGCACAGCTGGAAATTGAAAAAAAAATAAATAAAAATTTATATGAAGTTTGCACAGAATATTGGGATAAAGAAATTTTTCATTGGCGAGAAATTCCTCAGGGGAAATATTTATTTGTGCCGACAGGATTTCGAGAGGGACAAGAAATTTTAGGCAAAGTTCATGATCCCAATGCTTACAATTTAAAAGAAAAATTGGCCCATGCTGGATTATTTTCAGATATTGATGGATTTTCTCGAACTTTAATTACTCTTAATAAAAAACTCAAGATGATAGAAAAAATTGTTACTGAAGAAAAAAAACGAAAAGTTGAAAGATTTGTGGGAGGTTTTGATTCCGTTATTGACCCTGAAAATACTTTGGCAGGAAAAGGGGCAAGAGTGGGAACCTTTGGCCATTTGGGATTTACCGGAACAAGTTTTTGGATTAATGGAATTCTAAATCGTGGCATTGTTATTTTGTCTAATGGCACTCAAAAATATTGGTATGAAAAAGATGGGCTTAACAATATCAGACGGACCTTGGGCGAGATGGTTTGGGCAGTATAATAGATTGATAATTCGATACTTTTTATTTTTTTATCCAGATACTATTTAAAAATCATTGTTTTTGGCTAAAAATATTGTAAAATAAAGACAA
>JAHEZZ010000093.1 GCA_023250815.1 Bdellovibrionales bacterium | reverse complement strand
AAAATTAAAAATAATAATATAACTGCTAATGGCCATCTTGTTGATCACATGGCCCATTTTGATTCCCCTAATGAAAGTCTCAAAATCGACCTGCAAATTCATAAAGAAACATTAAGCAATGGCCTTCGAGTTATCGTCGTTGAAGATAAACGATTGCCTATCGCTGCTTACGCTACCTTTTTTGATATTGGTGGGCGACATGAAGGGAAAGGTACTACCGGGGCCTCACATTTCTTGGAACATTTAATGTTTAAGGGGGCAAAAAAATACGGGCCTGGAAAATTTGATAGTATGATAGAGGGTATGGGTGGATCAACGAACGCTTATACTACCTTTGACAATACTGTTTATTATCAAAGTTTTCCCGCAAAAAATTTAGAAATGATTATCGATCTCGAGGCCGATCGGATGCAAAATTTATTGCTTGAGCCTGTTGCCTTCGAGAGTGAAAGACAAGTTGTTAAAGAAGAGCGTAAATATCGTTACGAGAATGGCCCTCAGGGCAAACTTTATTTGGCGATGATGAAGGCCATTTTTGAGAAATCGCCGTACGGAGGCTCGGTCATTGGCGAGCTTGAAGATTTGAATAATTTAAATCGCGATCATGTTTTTGACTTTTTTAAGTCTTATTATGCTCCAAATAATGCCGTACTCGTGGTGGTTGGCGACGTTGATATTCCTACCACCATGAAGTTAATTAAAGAAAAATATGGCCCAATTCCACTCTCAAAAGGAGTAGAAAAACTAAAGATGGAGAAGGATAAAAAAGAGTTGTATGTTGCTCAGGCACGTTTTAAGCGGGAGGTGCAGCTTAATGGCAACAATGAAAACACTTTGTTTATGCTGACCTATCCCGGGGAAGCTCTGGGAACCCGCAAGGCCTTTGTGATGGATGTTTTATCCAGTATTTTAGGTGAAGGAGAAAGTTCTTACTTGCACCATAAGTTTGTTATGGGAGAAAAACCTGTATTGTCGGAAGTGAGTGCTTCAAATCACAATTTAAAATACAATGGATTATTTTTTATCTCTGGCCAGTTATTGGCCGGATCAAGTGATAAAAATGTCAAAGAAAAACTTTTGAAATCATTAAAGGAAGCGTGCACCGAAAAAGAAATGGCATTGACGGAGAGAAGTTTACAGAAGAGCAAAAATCAATATTTAGTGGATTATTACCAAGATATTCAAACTAATTTTGGATTGGCAGTTTTTTTGGGCATGAGGGAAAACTTTTTTAATGATTACCGTTTTTATGAAAAGGAATTGAGCACTTATCAGTCGATTACTTTGCCTGAAGTTGTTTCTGAATGCCATAATCTTTTTGATTCCAATAAATGGATCTATTTAAAAATTAATAATAAAATTAAGAATGATACTTTTTAAAATAAATTCAGGGATTGAATAATGAAATCAGTATTAAATGTTTTTATCACTTTTCTTTTTTTTGCTCAATGTAAAGTTGCGTTCGCTACGCCTATGGAAATTGAAAAATTTCAGTGGGGTAATTTAGACGTAATATGGGCCAACGATTCCCGTTACCCGCTTTTTTCGATGGTCGTTTATTTCGCTGATGGTGCTCTAAGCGATGGCCCCAATTATGGTTCAACACAAGCAGCTTTTAATCTTATGACCTCAGGGACTAAAAGTTTTTCTCAACACGATATTGCTGAAAATTTAGAATATTTAGCAGTTTCTTATGGCGCTAGTGTAACTCACGAGTATTCCACTTACTCGGTGTCTGGCCCAATTAAAAATTTGGCCCCAGCGATGAAAATGATTTGCCATATTTTTCATGATGCAACTTTTCCTGAAGTCGAAGTTGCTAAAGAAAAAAAACGCTCGGAGAGTGCAATAAAAGATATGATTGATAATCATGGGCCATTAGCGGAACGCGCCTTTCGGGAAATCACCTTATCAGGAACACCTTTTTCGTATCCTGTAGGCGGAAAATTAAAAGATATCTCAAAATTAAAATCAAGCGCTTTGGCCGCTAAAATTGCTTATTTTAATAAGCAGGTAAAAAAAAGGATTTATTTGACTGGCCCTAGGTCTGTGCTAGATATAAAAAAAATGTTGCTTGAAGATTGTTCTTGGGGGCAAAAGGAACAAAATTTCATAAGGGCCCTTACTCCTTTAGAAAATAAACAAATTGCGATGGCAAAGGACACTGCTCCTAAAATTATTTTAGTTAAAGTTCCTAAAGCAAATCAAGCGCAAATTAGATTGGGAAAAATTTTAGGAAAAAATGATGTTGGCCAAGACGAAATTCTAGAATTTTCTTCAAGTTTTATTGGTGGGGGGTTTACTTCTCGCTTGATGAGAGAAGTAAGAGTGAAGCGCGGTCTGACTTATTCTATTTCTGCCAGGGCCTCTGGCCAAAGAGAATACGGTCGTTCTGTGATAAGTACTTTTACAAAAAATGAGACAACGGAAGAGACCATTAAGGTCATTAAAGAAGTTTTAAATGCTGTCGCCAAAGGTGAAATCGATCAAGAAGATTTCCAAAGGACTAAAGATTTTATTGTGGGATCTTACCCTTTTCGTTTTGAAAAAACCCAGGCCTATTTGATGCAGCTCTTATCTTTAGATCATGAAGGTAAAAGTTATGATGAACTTTATAATCTTCCCACAAAGATATCGGCAATTAAGTCGGAAAATTTAATGGCCTCGATGTCTTATCTTTTTCCCTATGATAAATTGCATATCGTGGTACTCGGCCCAATCGCCCTTAAAGAAAAATTAGAGAAAATAGGCAAGGTTGAGGTTCGAGATTATAAAGATTTTTTGTAATTGGTATAATATTATTGAAAAGAATTCTTAGAATGGGCCTCAAGCTCTAGATTTGCTCCGGGATGAATGACTAAATTTTTACAATGAATTTCACCTTTGATTATTGCCGTTGATCTAATTGTAACCTTACCAGAAGAGATTATTTTTCCTTCAACTTCTCCAAAGATGTCAATGTCATGGCCTCTTATGGTGCCTTTTATTATGGCCATCTTTTCAATTCTCAGAGGAGCAGTGCCATCCATGCTTATTTCTCCTTCTAAATTGGAAGCAAGAAATGTCGGCCCTAAAAAAATAAATTGTCCGATAAGTTTTGAGTGATGTCCAATAAATGTAAAATCTAATTTTTTAGCGGCCTCAAAATCTTGGTCAAAGTCAATATGCCGATCCATTTTAGTCCTCTTTTTTATTACAACTTAATATCTTGGGGAAAAACTTGTTTGTGAATGAGAGAACCAGTTCTTGAAAAAATAATGACTTTAAATAAAAACTTTGAGGATTGATTAGGCCTTGGAAAACTCGCCTCAACTGGCCGAAATTTTGTGGTTGAAAAGCTTTCTCCTCGATTAAAATTAATTTTGATGTCATCATCTTCAAAAATGCTGTTGGGATAAAAATAAATGCCGAAGTCGTCTCTCATAATAACAAAAATATGCCCCGAAAGTTTTTGGGCGTCTTTGCTCAAATTAACAATATTGAAGCGAAAATTAATTTTTTGTCCTTGAACTAATGCTTCGCTATCTTCAATGTTAAATGACGGAAAAGTTTCCGCCGGGCCATTGATCGGTGCTCTAAAAAGTGCGACGGTATCCCAATTGTCTTTTACGTCAACAGCATTAAGATCTATGGGTCTTTGCGAAGAGTTCATCGTCGCAAGTTTGTTTTGTAATGCTTTGTTGGTATCTGTTAGATCAATTAAGTCCTTTCGGACTTGTTCATTCTCTTTACTTAGGAGATTGATCATCTCAGGATCTTTTTGGGAGGCCATATTTCTAATTTTACTAAAATAAAAAAGTAATCCTAGAAGCGAAATGAGTAAAAATAAACTGACCACGGCGGGGGTGATGATATAGAGGTAAAAAGATTTTTTAGAAATTTGATAGAACCTAGGGGCCCCATTTTTATGATAGAGAATAAACGAAATATTTTTTTTATTTACTAATTCGGAGTTGGTTGTTTGCACAATTTATTGTGTGGTAGAAGTTGTCGATTGGTCAATCTTAAAAAAACGCATAGAAGGTCTGAAGGCCAGATTGGAGTTATGCGGAACTTCATTTTGATTTTCTTCTTGCGGGATTTTTGACCAGTTTTCAGAAACAATTTTCCAATCGTAAAATTCATCTCTTTTCAGGTAAAGAGTTTTCTTTCCAGTATCATTTATGCTTTCTGATTTATAATATTGTTTTAGGGTTACCATAACATAATTGTCTGGCCATAAAATGGAGACATCAGAAATTACTATTTGCGGTTTGCCACTTTTCATAAATACCGCTTTTTTATATTCTTTAAATTGTTTAAAATTTCCCCTGCTGTCTTTGAATTCAGTGGGATGATAGAAGGACATGTATTTTTCTAGATCCTCCTGTTGCCAGGCCGATACCCATTCATTAAGCGCATCGATAATTTGTTTTCGAGCGAGATTCCAGGATGACTCCTTTAAAAAATGAAGATCGTGGACAACGACGACTGCAGTGCGATTGAGTTCGATATATTGAGAAATGGCCTTGAGATCGTCGTTAGCTGTTACCAAGCAACCACGGGAGTCCAGGCCTTTTTCTATACGTGTTTCGTCATTTGTAGAATGAAGCCAAATACCACTGCCGCTTTTTCCTGCGCGGGAATCGATAGGGTTTGGGTAATCCATAACAAAAGCACCGGCCCCGTATATTACACCGTCTTTTCCATATCTTTCTAGAAGCTTATCTCTGGGAATAAAATCAGTGAAGAAATAAACACCTTCAGGAGTGCGATAATCTCCTTGAAAAGTTTTATTGCCCATTTTTTTTCCAGTGGCCATTTGAAAAGATTTTATGTGCTTGGGATAACTGCCATCATTTTCAAAGAGATGTAATTGGTGCGACGATTTTTCTGCTATAATCACGTGATGTAAAAAAAAATTATCAAGAAGAAGTAGAGGGGCCGGCAATCCTTTTTCCGCTGAAAAACTGAGAGAGTTATTTTTATTTTTTTCTTCTGCATAGGTATGAGGAAGGCAAACTAAGCAAAAAAATAAAGTGAGTATTGCATTTATCATAAACTCTCGCTTGTTAGAGCTGGACTTCTTAGCTTCGGGTATTTTTTAAATATAGTTAAAAAATGCCCGTCCAATTCATTATTGTAATCGCTCGTAACAAAAGATCAAGATAATGACGATAATTGATAAGTAGAAAATATTTCCAACTGTTTCATTTGTTGGCGTATTGTTAAAATAGATCAAATCGAGATCATATGAACATAATGGTTTTTAGTGAGAATAAGGAATTGGCGGACCTGATACATCAGGCGTGGGATGGTGATTTTCTCGTTACTGGTGATTTGGCAGAAGTAGAGGCGAAAGATTCATCGGACGGAATACTTATCTTCTTTGACTGGGATTTTAAAGCTTCTAAGTCCGCCAATCAAAAACTTATATCTCAAGATAATTTTGTCCGAGTCCTTATGTCGGCCAGTATGGGCACTCAAGAATTTCGCAAGCATCAATTTACAGAGGAGTCAACTCACGCTTACATTAAGAGACCAGTAGCAAAAGAGCAGCTTCAAGAGCTAATTCAAGACTTGATTGATACTCATATTTGCTTAGGCGGTGAAGGAGTGGCGCTCAACAGAGATACCAAAAATCCTGAAGAATTGACATTTGTAGGAATGATTAGGCCCACTTCGGAAGGGAAAAAAAAATAGGCCGATTTCAATTAATTTCGATCCTGATGATGAAATTATAGATTTAGAACAAGCAGTTACAGCTCTTCATCATGTCAAAAAAGAAACGAATGAAAATCTTCTGCAAGAAGCTCCTGCAACTATTTCTGAAGTTACTTTAAAAGAAGCTCCTGCAATTGCTTCTGCGGTCATTGCAGAAGTAGTTGATAAAAGCGCTGAGTTACCAGATGAAATATTAATAAACTTACAAAAAAATTCCGATCAACAAGCGACAGAAGAGATACCTAAGCAGGAAGATTTGAGCATTGAAATTTTTGATAAAGTTTCAGTTTCGGATGTTGCTAATAGGGAAGAAAAAAAGGAAGAGGGTATAATGATTTCTGAGGCCATAGAGACACCGCCTGCATCGACTGCTTCCATAGAGATAGAAGGCAATAGCGTCGATCGAGATTTTGCGGTTCAAGATTCAGATGAAAATACAGCTTCACCTTTAGAAAAAGGGGAAGAAGTTCCGACTCTGGCAGAAGTAATTGAACCCAAGGCCAATTCGGAAACGGAAGATGAATATTTTTTAAAACGTCTAGAAGAAATAGAATCAATGATGAAACCAAAAGAAGTTTCTGTCAGTGCCGAGGCAAGTCCTGAGGAAAAAGCAAATGAATCAACCACATTATTTACTTTGGCCGATATAAATCAAGAAGAGAATATTAGTACCACTGGCCCAGTAGCTGTTGTTCAAAATGAAATTGCACAAGAAGAAGGAGAGGAAGATACCTCAACATGGGCGGCCTTTAAAGTAGACCAAGCTCAAGTCGCAGAAGTGGTGGCAACTTCAAATGTTGAAGATAGCAGCGAGACTGAGGCAATCCCAGAAGGAGAAGAGGAAGATACTTCAACTTGGGCCGCCTTTAAAGTTTCTAACACCAGTTTTAATGAAGAGCAAAGTGAAGTTGATAATGCTGCTATTCAAAAAAGTAACAACCTAGATGATCTAATGACTGATTTATTTGGCAAAGAGGAAAAGAAAAGTTGAGGAATTTTTATGGCCGATGAAGTTGCTAATAAAATTGACGTCGAATTTCAACTTGAAGAGATCAAAGAAGTTGAGGATCAAAGTTCTTTTTTAGAAGAAGTGGATATTGCAGCGAAACCTAATTTAGATTCAAGTACCGCCAATTTATCGTCATCAGACGAATTTGAACTGGAAACGACTCCTAAACCGAATAATAAAAGTGAGGCCAAAAAGGCAGTTGCGAAGGAGAAGACAGCAGCTCCTGTGTTTGAATTGGGGGAGGAAGAGTTAGCAGAGGCGACACAAATTAATCAAAATGAAAAACTGGAAGACCTACCTGATTTATCTGCATTACCCCAAAACAAATCGAATCCTGAAAGCGCAAATGAAAATTTATTAGATTTTTCTTTAGGAGAGGTTAAGCAGTCAGAAACAAAAGAAGCTGAGGTTGTAAAGGCCAGTGATAATGAAAGTGAAGGCGCAACGCAAGTATTAAAGCTCCCTAAATCCTTGCCGGTAATAGAAAAAACACGAACTAAACCGACTATTGCTGCTGATGCTTTAGAGGCCCTAATTGAAGAAGATAAAAGTGAAAATTTTAACTTAGAAGAAAAATCACAAGAGTTTCGTCCTGCTGTCGTGCCTAAACCTGAGTCTATGCTTGTTTCAAAAGGAGAGACAGAGGAATCAGACAGTTTAGAAGAAACGCAGGTGGATATGAGCACTGAAGACTTCGTCGAATCGCCCAAATTCGAAAAAGTGCAGGCAATTTCTAAAATAATTTCGAAAGAAAAAGTTAAAAGTCCTGTGCTTGAAAATGTTAAATTTGAGTATGATGAAAACGAAATGCTTAAATTGCAAGCGACGATTAGGCATCTTCGGGATGAAAGAGAATGCACCCAAAAAGATTTTGACAGATCTCAAGATCAAATTAGAGCACTAGAGAAAGAAAAATTAACTTTTAAAGCAGAGTTAGATGAATTGAAAATAGAAAATAGCATTATAAAGAAAAGACACAGCGATCAATTGCGAGACTTTCACATTGAAATAAGCATTGCCAACGAAAAAAAATCAATTTACGAAAGTAAAATCCGACAATATCAATTAGAAATTTTAAAGTTAAATGACAAAGTGAGAGTGGATGTTAATAAAGTAAGAAATAATGAAAAAGACCTAGAGGGAAAACTGGAAATACTTACTATGGATACGTCCTCCCAGATTCAGGCCAGAGATCAAAAGATAATAGAGCTAAAGCGCAAAATAGATTCGATGGAATTTAATATGGAGGCCGCTTTGCTGAATGAAAAAAGGTACAAAGAAGAAAAAAATATAATTGAAGAACGACTTAACAAGATAATTAATTCACTTAAAAACTCTCTTCGAAATATTGAAGATGATATGGCGATAAATAATTTGAGTATGGATCAATCTATTGTAAAAAATGATCGACCAGTTTCTCGGATGAAAAAGGCCTAGTATGGTAATTCGAGCAGCGTCACATTTTTATGAGGTCGTGCTTCCCGAAGAAAATGGGAATGTTGTAGATATTTTAGGGCAAAATGCTCATCTGGTGGAACTTTTTTTGGCAGAAATTCCAAATAATGAATTATCCCCACTTTTTTCCTCGGTGTTTAAATTTGTGCATAAAAATTATAATTGTGATGTGGCCTTTTGCGCCTCTATTCATAGTGAAATGAAAGCAAAACTTTTAGAAAAAAAGAAAGCGTTAAACTTTAAAGATTATTATTTTAGAATGAACTGGTCTTCAAGTTCTAAAATAGCAAGTAAGTATCGAGAAGAAATTTCGCCCTTGCTTATACTGAGTAAGAATAATCACACGATCTGTTTCAAGAATAAAGAGAGGCATTTTTTTAGGATATTTCTAGGAGAAAAAGAGGGGCAAGAGTATTATTTCTTATTTAGCAATAAATTATCAGAGACAGTCTCGGTGCCTTTTGTTTCACAGGTAAAAAAATTTCTACAAACACGATTTAAGCTATGCTGCGACCTTGAAGTTTTAGAAAAATTTAAAGCATTAGTTTATCTCGATGATGTTACCGGACTTTATAATCAACGAAAACTGACTATGGACTTAGAGCAACTTTCCGCAATATATCAAGAAACTGGAGCACCTTTCGCCGTTTTATTTATTGATATAGATTATTTTAAACGTGTGAATGACGGGCATGGGCATTTAGTGGGGACGCAACTTTTAGATGATTTGGCAAAATTATTGAAAAAAATTTTGCGAGAGTCCGATCTGATCTATCGTTACGGCGGAGATGAGTTCGTTATGATATTGCCTAATTTTACTCCCGAGAATGCCAGGAGCATTGCTGAACGAATTTTGCGTGCTGTAAAAAAAGAAGAGTTTTTAAAAGATTCACCTCATCCCTTTAAACTCTCTGTCTCCATCGGAGTTGCTGGTGTTCCCGCTCATGCCAAGGCCCCACATGAACTTTTGGCGATGGCCGATCAAATGATGTATACCGCAAAGAGTTCTGGCCGTGGTAAAGTTTGTATGGCCGGAGAGTTATTTGAGTAAGTATACCCTTCTGTGAAGGACGATATGCGATTATTAATTATAAGTGATCTACATCTGGGGCGTGGTAAATTTTTAAAAAATGGCCAGACTAATATTCTAGAAGATTTTGTTGAAGACGATCTGTTTGTAGAATTTGTGAAATACTATTCTCAAGGTTCTTATCAGTGGGAAAGTATTCATTTAGTTTTAAATGGAGATATCCTTAATTTAATTCAAATTGATATTGATGGTGTTTTTGATCATATTATAGATGCTGAAAGAAGCGCTAGAAGTATTGAGATTATACAGCGGGCACACCCTACTTTTTTTACAGTGCTCAAAGAGTTTTTGGCCACTCCCAATAAAAAGCTTACCTATGTTATCGGCAATCACGATGCAGGTATGGCCTTTCCCTTGGCGCAAGAAAAATTTAGTGCAATTGTTGGTGGCCCAGTTGATTTTGTTTTTGAACTGGAAACTTGCGGTGTGCATATCGAACATGGCCATCGTTTTGAAGTTATCAATACTGTTCCACCTACTCATTATTTTATTGATGGGCCTCATGGTAAAAAGATTTTAAATCTTCCATGGGGTAGTTTATTTTGTATTAATGTTCTTCCCAAGCTTCGAAAAGAGAGACCTTATATTGATAAAATTCGTCCTATGTCTTCTTATGTTTCGTGGTGTTTTTTGCATGACTTTATGTTTTTTTGGAAAATGGCCTATATTGTGATTTGGTATTTTATAAAATCTAGTTTTGAAAACTACACTAAACAAAATAGAAATTTTAAAACCACCTTTAATGTTTTAAAACAATACACCATGTATCCAAAGTATGCCCAGATGGCGAAGCGTATTTTACAACTTGCTCCTCATTTGCATACTGTGATTATGGGCCACACTCACGTGCTTGAATGGAGACGTTTTCCAGAAGATAAATATTATTTTAATACTGGAACCTGGAATTCAATTCCCTCAGTGGATGCTGGACTTCATGAGCACACCCTAAAATTATCTTATATTATTGTGGAGCTTGACACTCACAATGATATTGCTCAGGGGACTTCTCTAAATGAATGGCAGGGGAATTGGCGCCCCTATAAAAATGAAGTCAATACAAACGGTTAGATGCTTATACTGATCCCCGTATAGGTAAAAATTTCAGGTGTATTGGGCCAAATGTCTTCTTGTGAGAGAAAGTGGCGTTGCTAAAAATTTAACTTGGAAGAAAAA
>JAHEZZ010000233.1 GCA_023250815.1 Bdellovibrionales bacterium | reverse complement strand
TCGAGGTCGGAGAAAGTGTTCCTATTCCAAAAACTACGAACACCGCTGGAGGAACCAGTTCTCAAACGGCGATTGAACAGCAACCTGTTACTATGAAACTCAATATCACTCCGCAAATTAATAAAGTCACCCGCTTTATAAAACTAAAAATTAAACAAAAGATTGAAGACTTCTCAGAAAGAGCAGTTACCAATTCAGTCGGAGGGGTGGCCACCACCATTAGAAATGCCGAAACCACTGTGGTAGTAAGAGATCGCGATACTGTGGCGATGGGCGGGCTTATGCGCGATAAGGAAACATCAAAAATTACCAAAGTTCCGCTGCTCGGTGATATCCCGATAATTGGTTGGCTGTTTAGAAATAAATCTAAATCCACTGACAAAGTTAATTTACTATTTTTTCTTACTCCAAAAATTATGTCGTCTTATCAAAAATCAGTAGCGACAACAGTTAAAGACGTACTGAATCGCCGTGCTGCTCACTTAAAGCTCACTGACACCGACAATGACGATTTTAAAACTACCGTGAAGGGCCTTTATGAAAAGGCCAACAAACAAGAAAGTGGGCCACTCTATGATGTGGAAGAGGCCGCTCGTTATCAAGAGCACCGAGAAGATTATAGCGCTCCTCCTTCTACTCAAGGCCTGATAGATCAAATTAATGAAAATGACGGTGAACAAAAAGGAGCAGAAGAACTCAAGGCCTCCCCCAGCAAACAACCAAAATCTCCTGTAAAAAACAGCAAAGAAACAAATCCTCCACCCGATTCAGTTAATCAAGATGACTTTGTAAAAATAAATCCTGAAGAACCTAATTATAAACAAATCGAGCAACTCAGCTTTGAAAAAACAAGTGGAGTAAAACGTTAAAATATGGGCCATAAAACAGAATTACAGGAAGAAAAAATTGGGCAGTTGCTGCTCAAGCACACTTCATTAACTGAAGAACAATTAAATGAAGCTCTTGAAGGGCAAAAAGAATCGGGAATTCTGCTGGGTGATATTCTTCTTCGCAAAAACTATATTACAGGTAGCGATATCATTCGAGTCCTTTGCCACCAATTGGGCATTACCTACCTAAATGAAATCAAGGTGGATGAAATTGATCCCAATATCACAGGCCCTTTGCCCATTAACTATGCCAGACAACATGAAGTCCTTCCTATTCTTGAAACTGATTATACTTTAACGATCGTTCTCAACGACCCCTTTAAATTTGAAATTATAAATGATCTGCAAGAAATTTATAAAAGAGAAATTATTATTTTGGTTTGTGCACCTTTAAAAATTCAAGATGCCATTAATCGGGTTTACGAAAAGGCGACAAAAAATATTGTAGGATCGCTAGAAGATGAGTTTGATGAAAATTTAGATCTCGATGGGCCAATCGATATTTTGGATTCAGGTGCAGATGAGGCCCCAGTTATTAAATTTGTAAACTCAGTCATCTTTAGGGCGGTTAAAGAAAAGGCCTCTGACATTCATGTTGAACCCTATGAAAAAGAAACTATTTATCGTTTTCGGGTCAACGGAGTTATGAATGAAGTTTTAAGACAGCCGCTAAAAACCCATTCTGCAGTCAGTGCTCGAATAAAAGTCATGGCAAAATTAGATATCGCTGAAAAACGCCTCCCGCAAGACGGTAGAATAAAAATTAAAATTGCCGGTAAAGATATCGATATCAGGCTTTCTACTGTTCCGGTGCAAAATGGCGAAAGAATCGTCATGCGGATTTTGGAAAAAAGCTCGACTGTAAAAGGACTCGAATCTCTGGGCTTCACCGGAAAAGTTCTTAAACAATTAGACGAACTCTCCAATCGAAAACATGGCGTGGTTTATGTCACGGGGCCCACGGGCTCAGGAAAAACGACAACCCTTTTTGCACTCCTTGACCGTATTAATACTCCCGACAAAATGATCATCACAGTAGAAGATCCGGTGGAATATGAAATTTCTGGAATCTCACAAATTCAAGTCAATCATAAAATCGAACTTACTTTTGCACGGGCCCTTCGCTCTATCGTGCGCCAAGACCCCGATGTCATTATGGTGGGAGAAACCAGAGACGGCGAAACAGCAGGCATGGCCATTGAGGCCTCACTCACTGGACACTTTGTCCTTTCAACCTTGCACACTAACGACGCCGCAAGTGCACCCACTAGGTTAATTGATATGGGTGTGCAACCTTTTCTAATCGCTTCGTCCTTAATTGCTATTGCCGCCCAAAGATTAATTCAGATTCTTTGTATCGATTGTAAACTTCCTCACAAAATGACCACCACAGAATTGCAAATTTTAGGAATTGAAAAATTGCCAGAAAAAGCTCAGATCTTCAAATCTCAAGGTTGTCCCAAATGCAACTTTCGAGGATTTGCAGGAAGAACTACAGTTTGTGAATTATTGCTCGTTACCGATGAAATCCGAACCTTAATTTTAAGTAAAGCAGATGCTAATTCAATAAAAAAAATGGCCATAAAACAAGGCATGAGAACCCTAAGACAAGACGCTTTAAGAAAAGTTTTTTTAGGTATAACCTCAGTTGATGAAATGTTTCGAGTTATTAACGAAGAAGAAATGAGTGATTAATTATGGCGCTATATACCTATAAAGGCCTAGACTCTAAAGGCCGAGAAATAAAAAACACCATTACCAGCGACAACGTGCAAGTGGCGAAACAAAAGCTTCGAAGCCTAGGGATAATGCTGGTTGATATTCAAGAACAAAAATCTGAATCGAATGTCAAAAAAGATTCTGCCTTAAGTTTTGGCTCCCCTATTTCAATTTCTGACTTGGCCTTAATGACAAGGCAATTAGCAACTCTTCTTCGCGCAAAAATTCAGATTGTCGAAGCTCTCAATGCTTTAATCGATCAAACTGACCATCCAAAAATGCGAGTAGTACTTTCGGAAGTCCGCCAAAAAGTAAATGAGGGAGGTGCCATGGCAAAAGCGATGAGTGAATTTCCCAAAATTTTTGACAATGTATATGTCAATATGGTGGAGGCCGGAGAAGCATCGGGAAATTTAGACATCGTACTTTTAAGACTGGCGGAATTTACCGAGGGACAAAGACAACTCAATAACCGCATTAAAGGAGCTATGACTTACCCTCTGGTAATGATGTGCATGGGATTTATGATGATGTCCATTATTTTCATTGTAGTCATTCCTAAAATTACCAAGATTTTTATCACCATGAAAAAAGAACT
>JAHEZZ010000232.1 GCA_023250815.1 Bdellovibrionales bacterium | reverse complement strand
AAAAATTATATCAAAAAGACTTCGAACAAAAGAATTTAGGACTAAAGAGAAATCCACAAGATTGGCAAGAAATGCAGTCTGTAAAAAGCTGTGATCTCTACATAAAAGAAATAAATGATTCTCTCAGTGCCTACTTCTTCGTAGGCAAAGGTAAAGATCTCACAGGTATTATTCATGAAGCTTCTGACATTGCCAATATTGATCTGGCGAACTTTAAAATGTGGTTGAGCAGTGATTATGCCAATCGTTTCCCAAATAGCGAAGTTATTTTTACCGCCTTTATCAAATGGTCCAACCTGGAAAAATTAAATGAATTTTTCAAAAAACTTACCTCTCATCAATTAAAAATTATCAAGATGGATGAGAAAGAAATCACTTTTACGTTTAATAAAAATAATTTTACTACTCATCCACAAGAATTTGCTCATTTGCTATTTGGCCCTGGCGCTGCCAAAGAATTTAAATCAATCATACCTCCCTTTTTTGTGACCGGGCATGATTCTGTCTAAATTATCTTTTAAGAAAAGGAAGGGATCGAAGAAAAAATGTCCCCGCCATAATCCAAAAAATCCAGGTTAAAAAAGGCACGTCAGCAGGATGATAAACGGTCTTATTGCCAATTAAGTTCACTCCCGCAAAAAAGAAAACGCTGACCAAAATACTAAAGGACAAAAAGACAATGGCATTTTGAATCTTTTTAAAATTATCATCAAGCCCTTGATGGGTGACCTTAAAAGAAAAACCATTATTAAGCCAATCTTTTAAAAACCATTTTAAATGGCGAGGCAACGCTCGCATAATGGGCAAAATATCTCGAGCAATCCAAACTAATTCTTCGCCAACTTGATCTTTGTTAAAATTGTTGTTGATAATTTCTTGAATATTCTTCTCAAAAATTCCAAAAATATCAAAATCTAGACCCAAAGACCGACCGACTCCATCTAGCGCAATAAATGCACGAAAAACCACATACCAATCTCTGGGAAGAAAAACTTTATGCTTTGACAAAGTTTTTAAAATAATTAAATTTAAATGAGAAAAATTAATTTGTTTTACAGTCAATCCGACGTGAGGAGCAAGAGCACTTCGAACGTCCAAAATGAGCGTATTGATATTGGGCATGTTTTCATATTCTGCCACGTCTAAAAACTCATAGACTAAATTTTCATAGTTAAAAGTTAAAAGAGCATAAATAATCGCCAAAAAATTTATGCGAGATTTTTTCCCCAAACTCCCCACTAGTCCAAAATCAATAATTCCAATTTTACCATCGGGTAAATAAAAGAAATTCCCACCATGAAGGTCAGCGTGAAAAAAACCATCTTGCAAAAATGTTTTTACAAAAACTTCAATTGCCAAATTTAATTTTTCAACTAAAACAGCATCAATCTTTTCTATAATCAAAGGAGAACTAAAGGGTATTCCTTTTAGTTTTTCCATAACCATTATTTCACTGGTCAAATATTCTTTATAAATTGCCGGGATATAAAAGATCTCTGAATCTTTATGCTTAAGCATATTGGAACGAAGTCTCTCGGCATTGAGGGCCTCAAATTGAAAATTTAGTTCATTTATAAGGGCGGCACCAAAATCATTCAGCACTTTTTGTAGCCCTAAATATTTTATTTCACTACTGGCACGCTCAACTTGTGAAACAATAAATAGCATCAACGAAAAATCGGTCTCAATAATTTTTTGGATATTGGGCCTTCTGACTTTGACGACAACTTCATCCCCGTTCTTTAAGACCGCTTCGTAAACGACGCCAATCGATGCTGTACCTATAGGAATAGGATTAAAATGTTTAAAAATTTCTTCGATCTTGCCCTTTAGATTTCTTTCGATTATTTCTTTCGATTGTTCAATCGGAACTGCTTTAACTTTGTCTCGAAGCAGTTTCATCTCGTCGATAAATCCTGCTTCAAAAATATCTTCTCTGGTACTTAAAAGCTGCCCCATTTTAACAAATGCTGGCCCTAATTCTTCAAAGCACTGACGCAGTCTAAAACCTAAAATTGAAGGCCAATCTAATTCTTGTTTTTGCTTTAATTCGTCTTTGATTTTAATTTTAGATTGAGGCAAAACAAAATTGGGAATTTTAGAAGTAACACCCAAATTTATAAATTCATCAAAACCGTTTTTCGCAAAGACGGTTACAATTTCACGCAATCGATTGACGTTTCTTATTGTTTTTCCAACTACGATTCCCTGACTGATTAAACCCATATCTTCCCACTGCTAAAATGATACAATTATAGATGACATCACACCTCTAAGCAAAATGAGTTTTAAATCCTTCCAATTGTGTGTACTCTTATGCCGTAATGAAAATTATAATTTTTGTCTTTTGTTTTTTTATTTCATCACCTTTTGCGGAAGAAACTTGCAGTCGCACTGCCATAGTCAACAATCAAAAAGTATTGGTTGATACCAATTCGGTACAAAAAGGGGAAGGCCTAAAAAACTACTTGGAGCAAGATGCCTCTGCCCAACAATTTCTTGAAGAGTACCGCAAAGGAATTAGCAGCAAATGGCAAAACGCAGCGCTTGGAACTTTTGGAACTGCCCTAATCCTCGGAGGCCTCTTGGCAAGCAATGGCGATAAAACCAGAAATGGCCTAATAATCAGCGGAGTCTCTGTGATGGCCATTAATTTTTTTGTTGCCAGTACCCTAGATTATAGCAACGAGGCCAATCTACAAAAATCGATAGAAGAATATAACAGGCGCAACGCTTCCAAGATTTATATGGAAGGAGAAATACAAAAAAATAGAGCAAATGATGACAAAGGCCTTATGTTTAATTTAATTAAAGGCTTCTGATTGCAAGGAAAAAACGATGATTTCACCTGAAAGTATGGCCTATTGTTTTAAATGCAATTCTCCTGTTGAATATGAATTAAATAAGAAGATTTCCCGTGGTGCGGAGTGCCCGAAATGTAAAACTGGCCTAAAATGCTGCAAGATGTGTGTGTTTTTTGATCTGACCTCCTATAATGAATGCAAAGAACCTGTAGCAGAAAGGATCGTGGAAAAAGAAAAGGCCAATTTTTGCGACTATTTTATGATGCAAGTTGGAGAGAGAAAATTGCAAAATAAAAACGAAATCCTCTCTAAAGCATTGGATCTTTTTAAAAAATAATTTTTAACCAAAGTAACTTTATGTCTGAACAAATGCCCGTCACGAAAAAGGGAATGACTTTGATTCAAAACGAGTTGG
>JAHEZZ010000231.1 GCA_023250815.1 Bdellovibrionales bacterium | reverse complement strand
AAGGAATCTATGGCAGGATCAGAAGTCTATTTAGTACAAGGAAAGCGCACCCCCCATTGCAAGTCTGGGATGGATCTCAAAGATGTTGCTGCTCCTTATTTAGGTGCCTATTTAGTTAGAAAGATCATGGATGATACCCAGATTCCCGACGATGCGATTGATGAAGTTGTTTTTGGGAATACTGGTAATCCTCCAAAATATCCCAACGTAGGGCGGGTTATTGCTCTTGAGGCCGGTCTTCATAAGAAAACTTCTGGCCATTCTGTTCACCGCAATTGTGCTTCCGGTATGCAGGCCTTGTCCCAAGGTTATTTACAAATCGCTAACGGAAGATGTGATCTGGTTTTTGCCGGCGGAGTTGAGTCCATGTCTCAAATGCCGCTTATCTACAACAAAGAAATGACCGAGCTTTTTGTCAAGTTGATGAAGGCCAGGACAGTTCCTGAAAAAATTAAAGCACTATCGACTTTTAGGCCGCCTTTTCTTTCTCCTATCGTGGCGATTGAGCAAGGGCTTACTGATCCTTTTTGTGGTTTGAATATGGGACTTACTGCTGAACTTCTGGCCCGAGAATTGGGAATTACCCGGGAGGAGCAAGATGAATTTGCCAATCTTTCTCATCAGAAGGCAGTGGCCGCAGAGAAAGAAGGCAAACTGAAAAAAGAAATTGTGCCGATTGCAGTAGGTGGAAAAATAAATAAGCTTTTATCAAATGATGTTGGGCCAAGAGACAATTCCACTGTCGAGGGATTGGCAAAAATGAAACCTTATTTTGAAAGGAAATCAGGAACCGTTACGGTGGGGAATAGTTGTCCAATTACTGATGGGGGATCTGTTTTTTTAATGTGCAGTGGAGCTGCTTTAAAAAAATACAATTTAGATCCTATGGCAAAAATGGTTGATTATCATTTTCATGGGCTTGAGCCAGAACGAATGGGAATGGGCCCCTTGCTTGCTATGGATGGATTATTTCGAAGAACTAATATGACACTAGATCAAATGGATTTGGTGGAAATTAATGAGGCCTTTGCCGCCCAAGTAATCGCAGTGAGAAAAGGCCTAAGCGATAAATCAGTTGCCGCAAAATTTGGGGTGGATAAGGCCTGGGGAGAAATTTCACCCGACAAATTAAACGTCAATGGTGGAGGTATTGCTCTTGGACATCCAGTGGGCTCTACAGGATGTCGATTACTTGTTACCCTTGCTCACGAACTAGAGCGCAGAAAGAAAAAGTTTGGTATTGCCTCGCTTTGTATCGGCGGGGGACAAGGTGGGGCGGTTATTATTGAAAATTTAAAAGTATAGGGGAGAAATTATGGATTACAAAAGAATAAAATTAGAAATAAAAAATAAAATTGCCTATGTGGGATTTGGACTTTGGGCGGAAAAATCTATGACCACCCTTGATGAAGAAACTCTAAAAGAGTTAAAACAAATTGTAGATGAGTGTGAGAAAAAAGGAAAGAGCGCAGAGATCACAGGAGTTATATTTCACACTTTAAAAAGTGGAGTTTTTATTGCTGGTGCTGATATCGATTTAATTTCTTCTTTAAAGACAGAGAGTGAAGCGGCAAGAGGTTCTGAACTTGGACAGAATTTATATAATGCGATTGAAGATTTATCAGTACCGACCGTGGCATGTGTTGATGGTGTATGCTTAGGGGGAGGGCTTGAACTTGCTCTTTCTTGTCGAGTTATTTTGGCCTCAGATTCTTCTAAGACCATATTAGGACTTCCTGAAGTGAAACTGGGAATTTTGCCGGGATTTGGTGGCACCTTTCGTCTGCCAAAACGAGTCGGCCTACCCACTTCGTTAGATCTTATTCTCTCTGGAAAAACAATTAATGCATCCAAGGCAAAAAAAATTAAATTGGTAGATGAAATTTATCCAAAAGAGAGACTTTTGAAATTGGCCCCCAAACATTTTTCTGCTCATAAAAAAGAATTAAGTTTAAAAGAAATGCTGGAATCGCTTGCAAGTGATAATTTTATTTCACGTAAAATTATTTTTCAAAAAGCAAGAGAAAGTGTTTTAAAAAAGACCAAAGGGTTTTATCAAGCGCCACTTAAAATTTTGGACTTGATGGAAGCGGGCATGAGCAAGACACGCAGTAGTTATCTGGCGATGGAATCGCAATCTTTTGGAGAGTTATGTGTATCTTCTCAGGGAAAAAACTTACAACATGTTTTTTTCTTAATGGATGGAGCTAAAAAATATCGCGGCCCAAAATCACAAAATAAAATTCCAACTTTAAAAAGAGGCGCTGCCCTTGGTGCTGGTACGATGGGTGGGGGAATTGCCTGGCTTATGGCCGATGCGGGTATGGCGCCTATTATGAAAGATCTCAATCAAAACGCCTTGGAATTGGGATTAAAACAATCCAGCGAAAATTTTATGGGTGCTGTTAAGCGGAGAAAAATGTCTTTTGAAGAATTTGAAAGAAAACAAAGATCAATAACCGTACAAACTGATTTCAATGGCCTAAATCGAGTTGATTTGGTGATTGAAGCAGTTGTTGAAAATATGGATATTAAGAAAAAAGTTTTTGCGGAGATTGAGAATTATGTAAGGGAAGATACCCTTCTCACTAGTAATACCTCCTCATTAAGTGTCCAAGAAATAAGTGGTGCCCTAAAAAAACCTGAAAGGTTTGCCGGCCTTCATTTTTTTAATCCGGTTCATTTGATGCCATTAGTGGAAATTATTACTCACGATAAAGTTGCTCCAGAAACGCTTGAGGCGCTAACTAAATGGGTTATTTCTATTAAGAAAACTCCAGTTATTGTCAAGGATGGGCCGGGCTTTTTAGTGAATAGAATTTTGATGCCTTTTTTGAATGAGGCCGGGCATCTTTTAGGCGAAGGGGTGCCGCTGAAAGAGATAGAGGATGCTTGTGTGAATTTTGGGATGCCTATGGGGCCATGTCGTTTAATGGATGAAATTGGACTTGATGTTGGAGTCAAGGTCGCAAAAATTATTCATCAGGGGCTTGGTGATCGTGCACGTGCTTATGATGGACTTCATAAACTCGTTGATGCTGGTTTTTTAGGAAAGAAAAATGGCAAAGGATTTTATCTTTATGGAGAAAATGGAAAACCAGAAGGGCCTAATGCTGAGGCCATTAAATTACTTCCAGAAGCGAATAATAAAAAAGATGAAGTTGATATCCAGATGCGTGTTTTTCTTCCAATGATAAATGAAGCGTCTTTTATATTACAAGAAAAGATTGTC
>JAHEZZ010000092.1 GCA_023250815.1 Bdellovibrionales bacterium | reverse complement strand
CAATATTCATGGTAAAATAACTTCTCCTAGTGGCAAAACTATAAAAAATTTGGAGGACCTAAGCAATCCAACAAAACTTTTTTTAATTCAATTGGGGCAAGAAAAAAAATATATTTTTAACGATCATCAAGAACAGGAAATTGAAATAACTATACGACCAAGTATGCTTAAATAAATGATGAAAAAATTATGTGTGTTCTGTGGATCTAAATCTGGCAATCAGCAATATTTAAAAGATGCTGAGACGCTTGGTCATTTGTTGGCGGAAAATAAAATCGGCTTGGTATACGGAGGGGCGAAGGTGGGGTTGATGGGGGCATTGGCCGATGGAGTGTTGGCCAAGGGCGGAGATGTTTGGGGCGTTATGCCGCAGTCCCTAATTGATTTGGAAGTTGCTCATAAAGATCTCAAAATGTTTTATACAGTTTCTAATATGCATGAGAGAAAACAAAAAATGTACGATTTGTCAGACGGTTTTTTGGCCATCCCTGGAGGCATGGGGACCTTGGATGAGCTTTTTGAAATTACAACTTGGGGGCAGCTTCAATATCATAACAAACCAATTTGGTTGCTCAATTCACGTGGTTTTTTTGACAACTTACTTGGTCATCTTAGATTGGCAAGTCGTGAAGGATTTATTTCTGCTTCTCATCTGAATCTGATTACAGAGGTCAAAAGTCTTTCCGCTTGGCATGATGATTGGCAAAAAAAAATATAATTGCCATTATTTTTTTCATCTCTTATACTGCTGTACATAAACCTTTGAATATTATTGTGATGCCCACGCTTTAGGGGAGATTTCATGACAAGGCTCGTCTTATTTATAAGTTCAGTGGCAATGATTGTTGTTATTTTATCTTTGAGATTTTTTCACGATGTGAAAGTTGATAACAAGCTTTTTAATTATGATGAAGCAAAAAATGCACACATTCAGATTACAGAAGGAATGGCAAAAAATACCGAACATAAAGAAGGGCCCGAGGAAGTTCCTGAAGAAAAAATTGAGGCGGTTAAGGAAATTGTCATTGTTCTAGATACTCCTGAATTAGTTAAAGGCGCAGCGATTTATAAGGCCTGTATTTCTTGTCATGGTAAAAATGCTGAAGGGAAAAAAGGTCAGAAGGCCCCAAAATTGGCCGGGCAATACGATTGGTATATAGAAAAACAAATAAGCGATATGAAAAATGGGGCCAGAATCAATGCTGTGATGGACCCTTATATTAAAAAACTTTCCCCGGAAGAAATTAAAGATGTCGCTCAATATATTGCAAAATTTTCTTGGTAGATAAACGTGCCCCTATATCGCTATAAAAATTTTATTCCGAAAATTCCCAATTCTTGTTTCGTTGCACCTTCTGGCGATGTTATTGGTCGTGTTTTTTTGGGGGAGCATGTGGGAATTTGGTTTCGCACTGTCGTCCGTGGCGACGTAAACGAAATTCGTATTGGTGAAAATACCAATGTTCAAGATTTATCCATGCTTCATGTGACAGAAAAACAAGGCTTACTTATTGGATCAAATGTTTCAATCGGACATTCTGTGACACTTCATAGTTGTATTATTGGAAACGGTTGTTTGATTGGTATGGGGGCGATTATTTTGGATGGATCGGAAATTGGAGAAGGATCTTTGGTCGCAGCGGGCTCAGTTGTAACTCCCAATAAAAAATTTCCCGCCAAAAGTTTTATAAAAGGATCACCTGCCAAAGTTGATAGACCTCTGACTGAGAGTGAATACCAAACATACTCTAACCACTATAAAAGTTATGTGGTTTATAAAAATGAATTTAAAGACCCTACATTATTTGAACTTATTAATTAATATCTGGAATCGGTATATTCGCAAAATAATTCCGATGGCCTTTGTCGGCCAAAAAAAACTTTATTTTTTGTACTTTCTTCATCGAAACTGAGCTGTTAGCATATGGGCAGCCCAAAGTGTTTGGGCCCAACTTTGATACTCATCACATTTGAGTTTTCTGGCACGAGAAACTCAGTATTAAGAGTGGTATACCCGCAGCGGTTTGTTTAAAAAGCGAAGTGCGAAGGGTATAATTTTTCTTCGAAAAGGATTTTGATGAAAAATTTTCTTAAATTATTAGCGCTTTCTCTTTCATTGCTTTTTATTAAAAGTTCTTTTGCATATGGTTTGAGGCCAGAGTTTTTTCAAGTTGATGAGGAAATGAAAAAACGAGTGGAGTTTTGGAAAAAAATTTATACGATCACTAGTTCTGATCAGGGATTTTTACATGACCCCGACGATCTTTCTGTTGTGTATGAGTTAATTACATTAACAGGTATGTCGCCTAAACAGCAAACGAGATACATAAAGGATCATAAAGAAAAAATTAAAAATACTTTATTGGCAATAGCTTATAAGGGAAAAGAAAATCTTACGGAAGAAGAATCACAGCACTATTTAACAGTCGCTTATAAGAGTCCAGAGGAAATTAAAATGCTAGCGAATAAAATTCGTTGGCAGAGAGGAATGTCAGATCGCTTTAGGCAAGGGTTGGTAGATTCAACTCTCTATTTGGAGCGTATTAAAAATATTTTTAAAGAAGAAGGCGTTCCGGAAGAGTTGGCCTATCTTCCCCACGTGGAAAGTTCTTTTAATTATCGGGCCTATAGCAAAGTAGGTGCTGCTGGTATTTGGCAATTTATGCGGGCCACCGCTAGATTATACCGTCTTAAAATGAATTATGTTGTTGATGAAAGACTTGATCCTTTAATTGCCGCTCGTTCTGCCGCAAAATTACTTAAAAGCAATTATCTAAAGCTTGGCGCATGGCCCCTTGCGATTACTGCCTATAATCATGGGCCCCATGGAATGGAGAGAGCTGCACAGAGTTTGAGTACAACAAATATTTCAGAAATTATTAAAAATTATGAAGGTAATCGGTTTGGTTTTGCTTCTCAAAATTTTTATGCCTGTTTTGTTGCCGCCTATGAATTGGCCGAAGCCCCGGAAAAATATTTTGGAAATATTGGAAAAAATTCGGGATTAAAATTTAATAGTTGGCCATTAGAGCGGGCCTTAACAATCAAACAGATTACTCAGATTACAGGAGTTGATGCTGAGACCTTAAAAATTTTTAATCGATCTTTTCGTCCAGTGGCCTTTACCTCTCGGGTTCCCATACCCAAAAACACTGTTGTTCATTTGCCAGAAGATACTACGAATATGGATGAAGTTAGAAAAAAAGTGGTTAATCAAAAAGAAGAAATAATGCCAATTGAAAGTGGCACTTCTACTGAACATATTATCGCAAATGGTGAATCCCTTTATACCATATCCCAAATATATAAAGTTTCTCTTAATGATTTAATTGAAATAAATCATCTTATTAATCCTCGGAGTTTAAAGATTGGAAACAAAATTAAAATACCTTCGAGTATTACTGTGACATCAGCGGCAAATCCTACTTCTCCTTCCTTGACCCCCTTGGCGGTGGCAAGTCAGTTGCCGTCCATTCCTATTATTGTTGACAAAGTTTTTACCGCTCCATCTTTGCCAGATGATGTAATAAAAAACTATCAGCTTGAACTAAAAAAAATATCTAAAAATCAGCATCGGCTGACAGTAGAGGCCAATGAGTCACTGGGACAATATGCAGAGTGGTTAGATGTTTCTGTTGATACCCTAAAAAAGATTAATGGGATGGGAAAAAAATTTGTATTAAGAATTGGACAAAAATTAAAATTACCATTAGTTGAAAACGGAGTTTATGAATTTAATCTCAAAAGAGTTCAGTATCATTTGGCCTTAGAAGAAGATTTCTATGCCAATTTTAAGATTGTCGATGTTGAGATTTATAAAGTGAAACGTGGAGATAGTTTATTATTACTCAGTGAAAAAAAACAAATTCCTCTTTGGCTTATGAAAAAATATATCCCATTACATCAACAGAGTATTAGGCAAGGACAGACTTTAACTCTTCCTAAAATTACGCCGATCGATATTACCAAAGTAACTCCACTTGATGAAACTACAGCTGATAATTAGAGTGTCTCAATTGGTATTAGATAGGTTCGATGCGAATTCTTTTGTAGTGGCCATCACCTAAAGAAACTGTTCGCACTAATTCATCCTTATCTAAAAATTGGTGAACAATTCGTCTTTCTGTAGGGCTCATTGGCCTTAGAATAACTGGTGCCTTTTGATCTAAAACACGGTCTTTCATTTTTTGTGTTAGCTGCTGAAGTTTTTCTTCTCTTGAATTAACATTGCCATTACAAGAAAGTTGAATTTTAAGTCCCGCTTCAAGGGTAACAAGATGTCCTAAATATCTTCTTAAAACATGGTCAAAGGAGGCCAAAAGTTCCGAATCATTTTTCAATAGTAATTCTTCATCTTCTCCAATGATATCAATTTTCAAAAGTTTTTCTTCTTCATTACTCAGCATTTCTACACTTAAATCTAAATTGAGTCCGGAAAGTCGGAAGATATGAGTCAGGAAATCTCGAGTAAGGGGTTTAAAATCAGCTTTAACAAAAAATTCGTATTTACTAGTTTTTGCTCCAAATAAAGAAAGGCCCGTTTCCCTTCTTCTAATACTTTAAAATCTAAAAGCTTTGCATCTTGGATATTAAGATGAAGTAAGGCCTCAGCTTTTAATTTATCTATGTCGTCCCCTTCTGCAATATAAGTTTTAATTTTAATTTCAGTGCGTTCTGCTTTTTGGAAGGCATTTCTTTTTTCGTTGTTTCCCTCTTGGCCCCGATTATCATAGCGTCTTGGGCCACGGTTAGTTGAGTAGCGGCCAGGATTTCTTCCGCTCCTGCTATTTGCCCCCCCCGAAGATGCGCTCTTTCTTGTATTTTGGGCACCGCCAGCTCTGTTATTTTGATGGCGGCCACCTCTATATGATCGAGGTTTCCTTTCAACTGTATCTGGGTCTTGTTCCGGAGCAGGTTCAACATTTCCAAAGCTTTCGTCTAAATCCATAGAATCAATTCCTTCTTCATAGGAAAGGCCAGATCCGGCCGTGTTAATATGTTCTGGTTTTTTGTCATTTTCATTATTCATTTTGTATCCAGTTTATAATTATATATTCAGAGAATATGTCCTAATATTTGAGGCTTAAAAAACTCACCAGCAATTTTCTATAGGATCATTGTTTTGGCAATTTTTAAAGAAAAAAACACCCATTACAAAGGTGTTCCCTAGAGGAGGTTCTTTTCTTCTCGTTCGCATATTAGATTATGAGACTTTTTGGTGTCAAGACTTTAAAACACTAGATTCTATTGGCCCAAAGCGAGATAATAATAATAAAAACTTTTTAAGGGAAGATGTGTTGTGAATAAAATTAAATCTTTTTTTACTATTTTCTTATTTATTGCTGAGTGCTCAAATTCTTACAGCGCAGAATGTTCAAAAAAAAGAATGGGCATTGATATAGGCTCAGGAACTACAAAAATTAGATTGGCCCAAGTTGATGTGTGTCAAAAAAAAATTGAAAAGATAATTTTTGAAAAGTCAGTCCCGATCGCTTTTAAGGATGATTTATCTCGCAGTAGCAAAAAACAATTTAGCGATAAAATAGTTCAGGAAGCGATTTCTAAATTAAAAGAAATTGAAGAGGAAGTGAGCAGTGAAAAGCCTTTTGCTATTTATGCTGTCGCTACTTCGGCATTTCGAGAGGCCACCAATGCTCGTATTGCTGCTAAATTTATTTCCAAGAAGATAGGGTCCCCATTAAAAATAATCGATCAAAAGAAAGAAGGATTGTTGGGTTTTTTAGCAGCAAGTTCGGTGACTCATTATCCTGAAAATGAAATTATTGTTTGGGATATTGGTGGAGGCAGCCAGCAAATTACGATGCTAAATAAATCTAAGGCCAAAGTATTTTTAGGCAAGGTGGCTTCGGGAAGTTTTAAGAATTATATTATTTCTAAAATTCAAAAAAAAGATTTAATGACAAATTTAAGTCCCAATCCCATCAGCCTTTACCATGGAGCATTAGCACTTAACTATCTTTTTAGCGACGCTAAAAAAATTCCCAAAGTGATTAAAGAAGCATTGCTCAATCCTCATTATAAAATAATTGGCATTGGAGGAGTGCATAACAACAGCATAAAAGAACAATTAAAATTAAAGGAAAATTTTTATACTTTTGAGGGATTAGAAAAAAGTACAAAAGAGCGAATGGGTTTGAGTGACAAAGAAGTTGGGGGGGATTACGCCGACACTGATATTTCCAATCTTTTATTTGTTTATGGAATGATGGGGACATTGGGGATAAAAAAAGTTGAAATGGCAAAAATATCTATGGCCGAAGCAGTAATACTCCATCCCGAAGTTGTTGGATTAAAATAAGGATCATATATGACAAACTTAAGCGATATTAATGTCGTTTCGATCAATGTCTTAAAAACTCCTGAAATGTTAAAGCGGGAAATTCCAATTAGTCATGCTGCCGAAGAGACAATTTTCCGCTCTCGCGAAGTGATTAAAAATATTTTAGATGGAAAAGATCATCGCCTTTTTGTGGTCGTTGGCCCATGTTCCATTCACGATGTCAGTGCTGCTAAAGAATATGCTCTTAAATTAAAAGGCCTTTCAGAGAAAGTCCACGATACTTTATTTATCGTGATGCGCGCATATTTTGAGAAACCGAGAACTACTTTGGGTTGGAAAGGATTGATTAACGATCCCTATTTGAACGACACTTTTAAAATCGAAGAAGGCCTTTTTATGGCCAGGCAATTATTGGCGGATTTAAGTGTCATGGGGCTGCCTTTGGGTACCGAAGCACTAGACCCTATTACTCCTCAGTATTTGCAAGATTTAATTTCCTGGTCGGCGATTGGCGCTCGCACTACCGAATCACAAACTCATAGAGAAATGTCCAGTGGTCTCTCTGGCCCAATTGGTTTTAAAAATGGCACAGATGGTGGAATTTCTGTGGCCATTAATGCTCTTAAATCAGCGTCGTCTTCTCATCGCTTTTTGGGAATTAATTCTCAGGGGCAAGTGTCTTTGATTCATACACGGGGAAATAGTTATGGCCACGTTGTTTTGAGGGGAGGTGGCGGCCGCCCTAATTATGATTCTGTAAACATTGCACTTTGTGAAGAGGAGTTAAAAAAGGCAAAACTAATCGCTAATATTATGGTCGACTGTAGTCACGCCAACTCTAATAAAGATTATAAATTACAACCTTTAGTGATGAAAAATGTGGTTAATCAAATTGTAGACGGAAATAAATCAATCAAAGGTGTAATGCTTGAAAGTCATTTGCGAGAAGGCAGTCAAAATTTAGGGAACGCAAAGGATCTTTCTTATGGGGTCTCTATTACTGATGCTTGTATTAACTTCTCTGAAACTGAAAAACTCCTTCTAGAGACACGTGAGGTTCTCCAGAAGGTGTTGCCAAATCGGGCGAAAATTTAATTTTTAATGACAGATACCTTTTTTCACTAAACGTTTTTTCAAAATATCCATTTCTGGCTTTGAGTACCATATATTGTTAAAGGCCTTTCCCTCTACAATAATTTGGTACATGTTTTCTGTATCGTGCTGACGCACTTTGCAGTTTTCTGTAACAGAAGCAATTTCCCTTGAATTATTTATGGAAGGTTTTCCTCTAATCGCACAACTCGATAAAAGCGAAACAATTGCGATGAGAGCAAGACTATTTTTCATGATTCCCCCTTTCTTTATTGGCAATATCTCATCGGTTAGCTCGGAAAAATACTTGAGAAAATTATTTTCAAAGCTTTAGTTTTAGGCAGTTATACTCATTACATTGAGGATAAAGAGCTTTGGCAAAAGCTACCTTGCAGTATTTTTGCTGAAAATTTGTCACAATAAACAAGTGAGTTTTGTGGTTATTGGAGACCATTATGATCAAATTATTTAGAAAAAAATATTTAATTAATAGGGAATTCCAGCTCCCATTTATTTTGCGGATGATTGCGATTGCAGCAGTTGTTTCGGTACTTCTTTATGTTAGTAATTTTGTTATTTTTTGGCGCTTTAATGTTTTGGGACAGCAAATGAACCTAGATGAATCGCACCCTTTTTATATTTTTTTGAAAAATCAATTGGGGATTATGAACACGGCATATATTTTTATTAGCTTGGCCGTTTTTATTTTTTTAATCGTTTCGGGGCTATTTATTTCTCATCGAATTTCAGGGCCTTTATATAATCTTAAATTGAATATTCATAAACTTTCGGAGTTAAAAAGCCTTCAAGGAATTGCAGATTTAAAGGAGATTAAATTTAGAAAAGATGACTTTTTTCACGATATTGGGAATGAATTAAACAATCATATTTTTAATCTAAAATCTGAATATCAAAGACTTAGTGAAATTGAAAAAGAACTTCAAAGGAAGGGAATTGAAACGGAAATTAATTATCAAAAAGGGCCATAAGTTATTTTCATCTTAAAAAATGATAAGAAAAGAACTTGCATAAAAAATTCTGACCTTTAAAATCCCTTGATCAATTCTTGACTTATTGCACATCTAGCTTGATGTTGTGCCCGCATTATATATTTATAAAATTCATTGGGCCAAATCATTTTTTTTGGGGTTAATATTGCCAAAAAAATTGCATGTTTTGAGGGAATTGTAATGGAACAAGAAATGAATGAATCCACATCGAGTAACAATAAAAAATTATTTTCTTCTCGCCCCGAAGACTGGTCAATCGATGAAGCTTTAAAACTCTACAATATTCAAAGATGGGGCGACGGCTATTTTGATATAAATGAAAAGGGCAATATTGTGGTTCTTCCAGAAAAAAATGCCAATGGCCCGCAAATTGATTTGATGGATATTGTAGAAGAAATGAAAATTCAAGGGATCGCTTTTCCTGCTGTTATTCGTTTTCATGATATTTTGCGTTCGCAAGTTAAATCACTCAATAAGGCCTTTCGCGATGTCATTGATGAATGTCGTTATGAGGGCCGATACATGGGGGTTTATCCGGTTAAGGTCAATCAAATGAGAGAAGTTGTAGAGGAGATTATCGATGTTGGTGCGGCCTATGATTACGGTTTAGAGGCGGGCTCAAAGGCGGAGCTTCTCTCTGTCCTTGCACTGAATACGAATAAAGATTCGCTTACCATTTTAAATGGTTATAAGGATGAAGATTTTTTTAGATTGGCAATGTCTGGCCTTAAGCTTGATCGTAAAATAATTGTGGTTATTGAAAAATTTTCTGAGCTTAAAACTTTAATTAAAATTTCTCGAGAAATGAATATGAAGCCGATCATTGGTTTGCGTACTAAAATGTCGGTAAAGGGCAGAGGAAAATGGTCTGAGTCGAGCGGAGATAAAGCAAAATTTGGTCTTTCAATCTCTGAAATTTTAAACGCTATATCTTTATTAAAAAGTGAAGGTCTTGATGATTGTATTAAACTTCTTCATTTTCATATCGGAAGCCAGATCACAGATATTCGCACGGTAAAAGATGCTATAACAGAAGCTGCTAGGCTTTATTCCAAGATCGTGAAGATGGGAATAAATCTCGAGTACTTTGATGTTGGAGGTGGTTTGGGTGTGGATTATGACGGAAGTCAATCGACCAATGAATCTTCTAAAAATTATACTTTAGCTGAGTATGCCACTGATGTGGTTTATGGACTCAAACAAATTTGTGATTTAGAAGCAGTTCACCATCCCAACATTGTCACTGAAAGTGGGCGAGCTGTTACTGCCCATCACTCTTGTGTTGTCACCAATGTAATTGACATGATTCAGACTACGCACACTGATTTTGATACTCGCAAAGTGACCGGGGAGCATCATCTTGTTTCTGACATCAGAAACTTAGAGCAAGATCTCAATAAGCACAATTTTCAACAAATTTACAGTGAGGCCCAGCAATTAAAAGATGATTGTCAGAATGCTTTTCGCCTTGGTATTTTGGGATTGGAAGAAAGAGCAAAAATTGAAACCATTTATTGGACTATTTCAAAATCGATTGTAGCAATTTTAAAAGATGTAGATTTTGTTCCAGAAGGATTGCAAGACCTAGAAGATCAACTTGCTCCTCAATATCTTTGTAATTTTTCCATTTTTCAATCTGCTGCTGATTCTTGGGCCATCGATCAAATACTTCCTGCAATGCCATTAACTCGACTTAATGAATTTCCTGAG
Source organism: Bdellovibrionales bacterium (assembly GCA_023250815.1). GTDB lineage: Bacteria > Bdellovibrionota > Bacteriovoracia > Bacteriovoracales > Bacteriovoracaceae > JAHEZZ01. The sequence goes on along the minus strand of JAHEZZ010000092.1, from coordinate 524 downwards.
TATCAGTGCTCTATTTGCGATATCACATGTGACTCTGATGGAAAAATTGATTCTTTCGTGGACGGTGATGGCATAAAAAAAACAGTCCCTTTACATGGTTTAATTCCCGGAAAAGATTATTACATAGGTTTATTTTTAACTGGTGCTTATCAAGATGTGATGGGCGATATGCATAACCTTTTTGGCCGCTTAAATGAAGTACATGTTTTTAGTGATGATGATGATCCAACTGATTTTTATATCGAAGAAGTGATCAAAGGTTCTTCAGCTTCTGAAGTGCTTCGGGCCATGCAATATAACCCAGAGTATATGGCCCATGGCCTTAAAAAAGTTGTCGATAAGCAAGTTCAACGGGGAAGAATTACTCCAAGAGATGGTGTAAAATTGGTCGATTTTTATGAAAGTTGTCTGCAAAGTTATACCTATCTCAATCATTCTAAAAATTTTCATTAATTAAAAAAAGGATAATCCAAATGAAAGGCCCAATTTCAAATTTCATGTTACAGCATTATAAACATTTTGAC
>JAHEZZ010000230.1 GCA_023250815.1 Bdellovibrionales bacterium | reverse complement strand
TCAACTTTGGGAAGTTTGTTGTTTTTTTCTAATGATTGGTCTTTTGAAATCATATTTACTCTCCATAAGATAAAATTTCAGGGGTGAGAAAAGTATACTGGTTCCAGTTGAGTTTTCAAGTAATACCAATTCCACTAATTAATGCTCGATAGACTTGGTGTTAGTTTTTGCTTTATTGACAAGGGCAATTCCCAAAATCACTAAAAATCCTCCTAAAAAAGTACTTAGTCCCACTTTCTCATTTAAAAATAAAACGCCGACAGTAGTGCCAATAATAGGCAAAAGATTGATGAATGAACTTGTCCGGGCGGCACCAATTTCTCTCACTCCCTGATAAAACCAAATAAACCCAAAGCAGGTTGAAAAAATACCCAGATTGCTAAAATTGAGCAAATCAAGCAACGAAAATTTGCTGACAATTTGAACAAGTCCATGACTTAAAGCAAAGGGCAAAATCATAAAACTTCCCAAGAAAGAGGCCCAGGTTGTCGACTCAAGCGGGGTCACTGTTTTCATCACATTTTTTCCGTACAATGTGTAAGTAACCCAGGAAGAAACAGCACAAAGCAGATAGATTTCACCCTGGCCAAATTCCCCAGAAAAAAGCTGGGTGATATGCCCGTGAGTAAGAACAATTATCAATCCTAAAAATGCCAGAATTACTCCGCTTAATTTTTGTAAAGTAAATGGCTCTTTATAAATTAAAACGGCAAAACAAGTGGTCAAGATTGGATTAATTGAAACGATGATGGAAGATCGTCCCGCTTCAACTAGTTTAAGGCCACTTAAAAAAAAGAGATTATAAGAAAATACACCAGTAAGGGCCAAAAAAATAAACTTAAAAAAAAGATCTTTATTTATCGCCAGTTTTCCAGCTTTTGATTTATACAAAAGGGGAATCAAAATAATGGAAGCTAAAAAAAAGCGCACATAAGCGACACAAAAAGGATGGTAATTTTGCGCCAATATTCTTCCAGAAACAAATGCTGTTCCCCAAAAAAACATCACCGCCGAAAGCTTCAGATATATTTTATTCACAATATTTAAATTTTATAGTGAAAAATTATATAGTAAAGTATCCATATCTACATGACCGAGCATTGTGCTCTGTCATTCTCGAAAAAATTAAAAATGCCGATTAGCACTCAAGTGAAAATGCTATACAAAAGTACACTCTTCCTGGCCCTGTTATTGGCAGTAATCAACCAAAGTGTGGGGGCAGATGAGTGTCCGGAAACTGAATCAATATACAACTGGGCCACAAGACATCTCAATAATTTGCTCTATAAACGCGATCCTATTCCTGAAACAGAAAAAGAAATATTAATCAGAGATGCCAAAAATAAAATTTCAAAAAATCTAAAAATAGATGTCATCAATCTAGATACAACATTTATAGGCTCCATGAGTGTGACTTCGATGACGAGAGGTTTTGGAGTTTTTCCAGATCTCCCTTTTATCCCTCGGGAGCTTGTAGGAAAACCCCTCAAAAATAAAGTTATCAAAGTGTTAAAAGAGGGAACCGATATAAGAAGAATAACCCGAGATGAAATTGCCTATAAAGAAGTAACAGAAGTTTTGGGCCACACACCTAACTCAAAAGTAAAAATGTCCCAAACACATTTCATTAATCTTCCCGATGGAACAAGAATAGTAATTCAAGATGCAGCACCTGGAAGAAAGATCACAGACGTATTTAAAGATTTATTTTCCGATGTTTTTGAAGCAGGACTTATGCATCATCCAGATGACTTTGAAGTTTTGATTGCGACACTTTCTTCACCGGAATATGACGTGTGCCTCGGCCTGGCCCCAGTCAAATCTCCAAATCATCCAAAACTTGTTTGTTCCGAGTTAATAGAAATCGGAGTCGATTTTAAAAAGTTAGCAGAAAAAATGAAAAATCCTAAAATTCAAAATATAAGAAAAAGATTGCATGAACTTAGAGAACTATCGGAACCTCAAAATCTTCCCCAAACGGTAAAAGAGAGTTTAAAACTACCTTTGGCCAATAAACAATTTTACAATATGCGTGGTTCAAATATTTTGGGTTTAGATATGTCCATTGACAATTTTAAGATTAATATCGAAGGCGACGATGCCACAATTCATGTTTTTGATTGGTAATACCAAATATAAATTGAAAATTAAAAATAATCGATGATAATCTTAACTATGATTTCTCTTTTTTTTCTTTTCTCTTCTCTTTCCTATCTTATGGCCGAAGAATACCAGTTTGAATCTTATAGTACCATTTCCGAAATTCCCGAGCCTATGGTCTTTGATCTGGTGAGAGAATTAGGCGCCAAAAAAGGCGAATTTGAAATCAACACGCTGTTGCAACATGAGGCCCAAAATCAACGATTAAGTCAACTTCACCTTTCTCCTGAATTAGAATATGTCGTAAGCGATGGCCTTGGCATTGAACTTGAATTGCCAATGGAAGGCAGTGACCTTCTTTCATACAAAGGAGCAGTTCAAAAAACAATTGGGCACACTCACAACAATACTCAGATCCACGGGATACAAGGGATTGCCGAAAAATTTACCCAGCACCATAACCCTCTCGAACTCACTCTCCTCTATCTCTTTGGACATCGGCTCGGCCTAGATTGGTCTTATCTCTTGATGCTCGGGGATCGATACGAAGAATCCAAGGATCGGGATTGGCACCGAGTTATTGCCAACCTAACTTTTTTTTATACCTACAGTAGTTATAAAGAAATTGAATTTGCGCTAGAACAAAATCTCTTAGGACAGGGATCTGATTTTGACTATTATCGAATAACCCCAGAAATACATATTATTCTTCACGATCATTGGAAAATTCAAATGGGGATTGGCACGATTTTATCTGACCACCACTGGGATACTTCATCTAGCATTCGCATTATTAAAGAATTTTACTAGGACATGCCTGGTGCCGGCCGACTTTTAGTTAAAGGTAGAGTATTTGTATCTCGAGACCAGGTTATAACATCAAATCATTTTCTGTGATACAGGAGACCCCTTCAGATCACTGCCCTGTCCATTATTGGGGAGCGAAAGTAGAAGCTTATTATACTTGCAAATGGTCAGTTGTATTGGCCATATTATAAGTAGAAGAGCATGGAGGTTTTTGATGTCTACTGCAAATAAAAGTATTGATGTTTTATTTTCTCTTCTAGGCAAATACGACAGTAAAAAATATATAGGTGAAAATATCAGTCAATTACAGCACTCTTTGCAAGCGGCCTATTTCGCTAAGAAGTCCAAAGGCGATGATCG
>JAHEZZ010000091.1 GCA_023250815.1 Bdellovibrionales bacterium | reverse complement strand
ATGTATTTAGAGCAGGCGGAACCTTTTTTAATTATAATTATTTTGAAAAGATACTCAGAGAAGAATTAAAATTTTATGGTGAGTTTCAGATAGAAATTAGCACAGCAACGGATATTGATATTTTAAAAGTAATTTTAGAAAAAAATAATAAATCTTTAGATTTAGTCAAAAAAGTTTTACTCGAAAAGTATAATGATTTAAGGGATTCTTTTTTGCTTGAAAAAACGATAAGATTTGAAATCGTAAATATTGAAAAAGATTTTTTAAATAGGATCTCAGGAAGTGGCAAACTTAAAAGGGTAATAGATATTAGGTAGTTTTTATGAAAAAAATATATGGGCTTGATGAGATTGTAAAGATTGTTCGAAAAAAATCTCCTTTTTATCGAAACTTATATAAAAACCTTGGAGAAGTTCCGCAAATATCAGATTTGCCAATAGTAGATCAGTCTCTTTTTTGGATAGAAAATAATTATAAAAATAATAATGTTTGTACTGATAAATTTTGTGGTGGTGTTATTTTTAAAAGTGGTGGTACAACAGGAGGCCCTAAGTTTTCATGGTATAATAAAATTGAGTGGGAAACATTCACGACTATTTTTGGTGAGGGAATTTCAAAGCTTGATCTTGGTCCCAATGATCGGGTTGGAAACCTCTTTTATGCAGGGGAGATGTATGCTTCATTTTTGTTTATTAATAAAAGTTTAGAAAATTCACCTATTAATCTGTTGCAGTTTCCACTGGCAGGACATATTTCACTCGATTCTGCTTTAAATTCAATAAATGACTACGATATAAATGTTTTAATGGGAGTGCCAACAACATTTGTTCAAATGGCCATTAGTCTAGAAAAGAAGTTAGATCCAAAATTATTTTTGATAGCTCAAAAAATTGAGAAAATATTTTATGGGGGGGAGTCTCTCTTCTTAGAGCAAGAGGAATTATTAAAAAGGGTATTTAAGAATTTAAAAACTATTTCTTCCGTCGGTTATGCCAGTGTTGATGCTGGTCATTTGGGGTATTGTTCTAAAGATTTTGAGAAAGGGATTCATGGTGTTTTTTCTGATAGCTCAATTGTAGAAATTGTAGATCAAGACAGTGGTGAAATTATTGATCGGCCTGATATTGTAGGCAAATTAATCTATACCAATCTCTCTAGGCTTGGAATGCCTATAATTCGTTACCCCACCGGTGACAAGGGCAAATGGTGCTTATCAGGGGTTGGAGAGAGATTTCATTTACTAGGAAGAAGTGAAGAAGGGGCCAGAGTGGGGCCAGTTACAGTAACTCGTGAAGATATTTTAGAAGCATTTAAATCTTCTGGCCTGTTTCATCTTATTGATTTGTTTCAACTCCAAATTGATCGGATTCATGGTTTTGATCAGTTGACATTAATGTTTTCTTCTCGAAAAATTTTAGATTTAAGAGAGATAGAGATTCTTAAGGAGCATTTTTATTTACAAAGAAAGATGTTTAAAGATTGTGTTTCCCAGGGAGTTTTAGCACCTTTGCAGGTTATTCAACTTGGCACTGATGAATTTTCCAGAAATCCTCGTACTGGGAAATTAATTTTTATCGCCGATAAGCGTTTTAATTAATTATTTTTCCCGTGATAATTTCAAAATGATGATTTTTACAAAGAGATGATCCTTTAGCACTGATATTATGACAATTTTCTTCTTGGCATTTTCTTCTTCTCGGATCAATTTCTAGGCTTTCATAATAATCTCGATCAAATGGTGTAATTTCCTGCGAGTCATTTAGAGTTGAATTTTTTTTTGATTCTCTGGCCTCAACATAATCAAAGCTCCATTGTTGCTGGGTAATATTTTCTAAATGTATTTTTCCAAATTGATCAGACCATTGTTGCCACAATCGATTGTCTCTTGAACGATAGATCGATGTTTCGCCGATCGTGCAATCTTTTTTTTCAATGAATGTCATATCTTTAATTAACGTCGACATACGATCTTTAACTTTCGAAAAGGATGTATCACTTGTCAGGTGATGATCAGCATAAGAAAGTGGCGAAAATGTATTCGGGGCCAGATCAAAAATTTCGACGACCAGTTTGTTGGTGTTTTTAGAAAGAATAATTTTTTTCCATGAAAAAATTAATAATGGGTTTGGTATAATAACTAATCTAGCGGCGTTTTTAATTTGAGTCTGATTGACGATAAGATCAACCTTTCGATAGATTCCAAAAAAAAATGAAATTCCTAGGCCTTTTTTGGCAATGGAAACTTGTTTTAAACTTTTATAAGCGATTAAATAATAGTGATTAAATTCAAGAAATTCTCTGCCTATGGGCCCTTCAAAAATTGTTTTGAGTGGAGATTTTAAAATAACTCGAGCTATTATGTTCATTTTATCCCTGTGTGGTGTTGTATTTTATGTACTGCGCTCTATGGAGTAAAGCATCTCCCTTTATTTGTTGGCCAAAAAAGAATATCTCATAAGACGTATCACAGAAAGAAGTTTCTAATTAAAGACGTATCTGTTAAATCATTCTCATGGATAAAGTTTTTACAATTCAACGCAAGATGTGCTGGCGTTGCCATCGGGCCAAAAATGCTTGTTGGTGTCACATGCTCTCTGTGATACCGACCAAAAGTAGATTTGTTATACTTATGCATCCCAAAGAAGCAAAAAAAGAGCGGCTTGGCACTGGGAGAATGTCACACCAGTTTTTAGAAAATTCAAAATTACTAGTGGGGCTGGATTTTGCGCTTAATCCTGAATTTCTAAATTTATATTTAGATAATAATTATCAATCAGTGCTTCTTTATCCCGGAAAAAGAAGCATGCTTCTCCGTCAAGTCTCTTTTGGGGATTCTAGGCCATTGCAAATTTTTATTATAGATGGGACCTGGCCCTGTGCTAAAAAACTATTAAAAATGAATTCATTATTACACCTTTTGCCGTTGATCAGTTTTCAAAATAATTCACCCTCGAAGTTTGATATTAAACAGCAACCAAAAAGCTTTTGTCTTTCAACTATTGAAGCGATTTATTACTGTCTTGTAGAATTAAATTTTTCGAATCGTGAAACAATTGATAGACCTGAAATTTTGTTGGATGCTTTAAAATTCATTGTAGACTTTCAGGTGAAATGCGCTAAGGATCCTAATATTCCGAGCTATCGTAAAAAAAATTATACAGAAGTGAATCAACGAACTCCCTCAAAAAAATGGCAGAAGCGAAGTTTGTTTTTAAATTTAGGTTAAGTATCAAATTCAACACCAATTTTAAACTCGCCCAATTCTCGGTCATCGAGTTGTCTCATTGCCACGACTCTTCCGGTTACAACTTTACTAAGTGGTTTTCCATCGATATTTTCAATCTCAATTGATTCACCTATTTCATATTCGCCGGGGTCATCTACTATAAAGCCCATTCCGCCACCCGATATATCATGCAGAATATGAGTCCTAACTTCTTGTCCGTTAAATCTTTTTATTGTCACTACTTGATTATCTTTGGCATCTTTCCTGGCAATTGTTCTTAAGTGTTTAAATTTAGTTTCTTCTTCTCTCTCCACAATTCCTATTCTCGTTATAACATTTTGATCAAGTATGTTGAGTCGTTCTGGGATAGCAAAAATGAGATGGGAGTTTTCTTGTATTTTTACATTAACTTTTGCAGCTATAAATCTTGTTACAGAGTAAAAAAATATTTCTTCAGCATCGTCGAATTTAAACCCTCCTTTATTGTTTGGACGGATTTCAATTGTTCTTTTTTCGTAGTCAATTTTTTTTACAATTGCCATATGAACTGTTCGTTTTCCAGTGTGGGGATTTATATTTTTTTGCCAAACCCAAACTTTTTCTTTGCTGTTTATGAAAAATTTAAAGACTCCGATAATTTCAATATCGTCAGAAATACATTGTGCTTTTTGTTTGGCCAAATTCATAATTTTATGCCGCTGTTTCTTTCCACTTCTCGGAAGTTTTTTAAAAGTACTTGAACTAAAAGTATGCTCAGAATAGTTAAGGAAATTCCTTAGATTTTTTCAATAGTTACTGATAGTTGAATGAAAAAATGGTGCTGTCGGCAGGGCTCGAACCTGCGACCTAGCGCTTAGAAAGCGCTTGCTCTATCCAGCTGAGCTACGACAGCGGAGCATTATTGGGAAACACTGGGCAAATCTAAAGATTGGGAGACTTTCCGTCAAGGAAATCCTTGTTTTACTTATTCTGGCATCTTAAAATGCCAAAAAATCATAATGATTTAATTTTTAAAGGGCCTTTTGGCAAATATTACAACCGCCTTTCCTTATACGTTATTAGAACTCCAAGAGTTAGTAGTAGCACAAAAAAAAATTATTATTAAAGGCGCTGGGACTTCTACTGTTTTACCTTTTGCTCAAATTGAAAAATATTTGAACAAGAACGACCAGTTGTTTTTAGTTTCAATTGATAATTTGTCTAAAGAAATATGCCTCGTCGATGAGCAGACTCTTAAAATTAGCGGCGCTATTACCTGGCTAGAGGCCAGGCAATTTCTTTTTGAAAAAAAATATGATTTGCCACTTTGGCCAACAGAGACGAGTGCTTACATTTTATCAGGACTTGCCACTTCGGCTTCTGGGGAGCGTTGTTTTAAATATGGGCCTCTTCGAAATTATATTAATAAAATAAAAGTTATCAACGAAAATGGTAAACTATGTGAATACCATGCGAATAAAAAATATGCAGGGCCCAAACTTGATTTATCGAGTAACAAAATTTCTTATTTTAAAAACTCATTAATTCCTCAAATTGAAAGTGAGATTGATCCTTTTATTGGAAGTGAAGGTCAATTGGGTATTCTTATTGAATGTCAGATAAAACTTGTTCCAAAAATTAAAACTTTGCCGTTTTTTGTTTTGCTTAAGCCCTGGGATGAAAATGATAATTATAAAACTCATATTAAGGTTTTAAATTGGGTTAGAAATCAAAAAGATATAATTACTTGTGAAATGATGGATTATCTTTCTCTTGAATTTGTCAGCTCATCTCGGTTTAAAAACAAAAAGAAAGATTTGATTTTTTTTGAGTGTGAAGATTCATCAATTCAAACTTTATGTGAAGAATTATTGGAGAATTGTTCTGAGCTTGAGGCCCAAGATATTGGTCAAATTGAATTAAGTGAACTGAACTCTTTGCGATTAGAAATACCTCGCAAGGTCGCTGATTTTATTTCCAATAATAAGTTATTAAAGAAGGGGACAGACGTACAAGTTAATCAAAATAATGTTGAAGATTTATTTTTGTCTTATATCAGAATGGGTAAAATGCTTAAACAATCTAATTTAAGATTTTTACTCTTTGGTCATTTTGGAGATTGTCATTTGCATTTTAACATCCTCCCAACGAAGGAGCAATCTGATTGGTGCGATAAAATTTTGGAAAATTTCTATGATCAAATAATGAAAGTAGATTGTATGCCTTTTGCCGAACATGGGATTGGTATTTTAAAACAAAAATACTGGTTTAAATATGTTTCAAAAAATGAGCAGAAAGAAATCAAAAGACTAAAAGAATGGTATGATTCTAAATATATTTTTAATCCACTTGGATACATGAGTAAAATAGAAATATGATCAAGGCCAAAATCATCAAATCATCTCAGAGAGATTTTCAATGCAAGGATATTGACTCTCGAAAAGTCTTCACCGCAAGGGCCAAAGGAAACTTGTTAAAAGGAGATCAGAATATTGTTGTTGGTGACAACGTTGAAATTGAGGAAATAAATGATGATCCTTTTTTTCAAATTACTTCAGTTGAGAAAAGAAAAAACGAAATCTTTAGAGTATTAGTTCGAGAGGCGAAGAAAAAAGTTATCGCTTCGAATTGCGACATCATTGTTATCATTACTGCTGCTTCGACACCGTCATATAAACGTGGAATCGTTGATCGCTTTTTACTTCGCTCATTGCAGTGGGGAATTGATGTCATTTGTGTTTTTAATAAAATGGATCAATATGACCCTCATAATTTTGATATATTATTTGAGGAGAAGAGATTAAATTTTTCTTCTTCTTATAAAATTAATTGTTTTGAAATATCTGCTAGAGATAAAAACTATAATCCAAGATATCTTTCTAAAGGCGTTGCTGATCTTAAAATGTATCTTTGTGGCAAGACTGCATTATTTGTTGGTCAGTCTGGAGTGGGGAAAAGCCATACTATTTCTACCTTAACAGAGGGGAAAGTGAATCTTAAAACCAAAGAAATTGGCAAGGTCGGAAAGGGTACTCATACGACGACATGGAGTGAAATTATCGATTGTGGGCCTTTTGACCTTATTGATTCACCGGGTATTCGATCATTCTCTCTTGATGACGTTTGTATAGATGAATTAGATAGTTTTTATCCAGATTTAACTATTCAGTTTGGAAAATGTAAATTTAGCAATTGCAAGCATATGATGGACTCAATTGGTTGCTCCTTGTCTCATTGGTATACTTCATCTAGTGAGTTAGAAAAGCTCAAGTTATCACGTCTTGAGTCCTATCTTAAAATTAAAGATGAAATTACTCAACTTCCCCAGTGGCAAAAAAAGGACTACTAAAAAATTTGCCCCAATTTTTGTCGATATCAAAAACTTTGATTTTGAGAGAGCATAGTTCCGAAGATGTGCATTGAATAAGTGTCCGTCTTAGAAGGAGAAATTTATGCCGATCAAAAACGTCGATAAAATATCAGATAAAATTCTTAACTTTACAGAAAAAAGAAAATTAAACGTAGAAAAAAAACGTCGAACTTACGAACGAATTATGTTTAAAAATTTAATGGGTATATATTCGGCAATAGAAGGTAAAGAAGCGATATCGGCGATAGAGTTAATAGATATTTCAAAGGACGGATGCCTGATTCAAATTCCTTGGACGCCAATGCTAAAAGAGGAAAATGCTTGGCAAAGTGGTGATGATCTTAAACTTCGATTTTATTTTACTAAAGATTCTTATTTACCTGCGATCACCAGAGTTAAAAGGGCACAAGAATATGTTGAAAAGGGCAGAAGTTATTTACGCTACGGTCTAGAGTTTGATAAAAGCGTGACCACTTTTGAGGCACTGAAATCATTTATTGATTTTTTATATAAATATGCAGAATTTTCATCTGCAGACAAGGACGAAAGTAAGGTGCACTTTATTTGACACGTGTGGCCTCTTAGATTTTTCTATTGAGTTGAATAAGTTTAATTTTTGTTGCCGTATAATTCAAAATTCTTAGGCCTCACATTTTCCTCTTGGCATGATAGCAATCACTATTATGATGAGGAAAAGCATACCCCTCGCACTTTACTTTTTAAGTAAAATACTGCGGGTATACCACTCATATATACTGAGTTTTCCGCTACGGAAAACTCAAAACGTGGTGAGTATAAATGAAGATCGCAATTCTAGGAGCGACGCCCATAGCGATAGAAGCGGCACTTTATTTTCAAGATATGGGTGCCTACGTCCTTTTATTTGAAGAAAGAGAGTTAGGCGGTCTTCTTGCCTTGAAAAAAAAAGTGGCCAAATTTAATTCGTTTGTTGCAGAAGAGATTAGTTTAAATGGCAACAAAAAATTAATTCAGTACCTAGATAAATTGCTTGTAAAGATGTGTGAGTTTTGCGGTGAAATCAAATATAAAAAAGTAAATCGTATTCATAAAAGATTTTTGTCAAAAGAAGAGTTAATTCCAGGTTGCAGTCGCCTGGCCGATCTTTTTAGAGTCGTTTATCAGGGGCGCTATAGTGAGGAAATTGAAAAACAAAGAAAAGAGAATCCAGATTTTTTTAAAAATTTAGATAATAATATGATTGAGTCGCTTAAAGGAACTCTTGAGCATTTTACTGATGTTGATTTAGTTATCGATGCCACATTGTCAAGCCGTTCTTTAAAAGGAATGGGCCCAGGAGGAGTTGCTGCAATTAATGAAGAATTGTTAGGACAGGAAAAAATATATTACGGATTAAGCGAGACTTTATTAAACCTTGAGCAGGTTTCAAGTGTGAGAGAACTAACGTTGCAAGGAGATCAATTTGATTTAATTTATGTCTTACTTGCACTTAAGGACAAAATTTTTGAAGGACATTTAAACATCACAATTGTTACCAACAGAAAATCATTGTGGGAAGTTCCTCCTTCGTTTTCTCCTGAGGAGCAACTATTTTATAAAAAAAAGATTGAAGAATTTATCACGATTGAGCAAAAAAGATGGGATGAGAGCATAAGAAAATTTGAAGAGGAAATATTTAAATGGCGGGATTTAGAAGACTATGAAAGAGCAAAAATTCCGATGCCTAAAGTTTGGAAAAGAAGATTGGAAATATATCAGGGATGGAATATTACTAATGTTGATAAACTTATCGATAAGAATGAAATGTATCTTACTCTAGAATCGCCAGATTTTAGAAATCAAGATAATAAAGAAATACTAAAAACTATTGCTACAGATATGGTATTTGTTTTTAACGGTAGGAAGGATTACCAGAACGATTTTTGGGGAAATATGTTACCTGAATGGACTTTTGAAAAAGGTGATGGTTTTCACGAGACAGGGTTTTATAAATTGTCAGAGCATTCGACACAAATTGAAGAAATAAAAAATAACATGATGAAATATTTTGGAAAACGTGATGAATAAATTTTTTATTATTATCTCTATTATATTTTTTGGTTGTGCACTTCCAAATAAACAAAATATTAAACGACTTAATACTGATGATTTTTATGGCAATGGAAGTATTATTGGATATTTTTTGCCTGAAATTCCTGAATGGATAATGGTCTCAGAATCTGGACAATGTTCAAGAGATCATAAGATCAAATTTTTAGATATGCCGACCCTAAGAAGAAGTTTTGCTTTGGATTATGCAAAGGCACATCAAATGCAATTAATGTTTAATATGGAATTGGATAAAAAACTTAAAAGTCTCGGGCTTACTTATCTTCCCTTGAAAGACGAAGAAGCTCTTTTTTATCATATTCTAGACCAGGTGACTGCTGATTTTAAAGTTTTTCGTCCTCCTACTTTTAAAAAGGTAAATATTATTTGGATTGATCCTGCAATCAATGATCAGGAAATCTATTTAAGACTTAAAAACTTTGTAAAAAGCAATGCTTTTGATTTGGGTCATCCTGTTTTTGCAAGTTCATGCTTGGATCAAGTTGAACTAGAAAAATTTTCTGAAAGTCTTGGGATTGGCGCTACAGATATTCGTTTTTTAAGTTTTGAAATGTTTTCTATTTTTAATAATTTAAATCAAAAACAATATCAGCTTGGTATTGATTTAGATAATTTTTTCGATGCTAATCAAAAAATGTTGTTTTGGTCGCCATATAAAGAAAAGAATAAAGCATTTTCTGGTAAATTAATTTATCAAAAATATTAAAAGGAGAAATTATGTTTGGGATTGGAGTAAAAAAATCAGATTATAAGGAAACGCAAGATCGTTTGAAAATAAAATTTCAAACAAGCTTAGGGGATTTTACTGCTGAGCTTTATGCCAAAGAGTGTCCGGAAACTGTATGGAATTTTGTTAATCTAGCAGAAGGAAGACAGGAAAATAAAAAAAATGCTCCATTTTATGATGGGCTAATTTTTCATAGAGTTATTAAAGGGTTTATGATTCAGGGGGGGTGTCCTGAAGGCGTCGGAACTGGTGGCCCTGGTTACCGTTTTCTAGATGAGTGTCGCCCAGATTTAAAACATGATTCTTCAGGAATTCTTTCTATGGCCAATGCTGGGCCAGGGACTAATGGCTCACAGTTTTTTGTAACCCTTGCGCCAACTCCTCATCTTAATGGGCGCCACACTGTCTTTGGAAAAGTAGTTGAAGGGATGGATGTCGTAGAAAAAATCGGCATTACCAAAACAGGACAAATGGATCGCCCGGTTCAAGAAGTTGTGATGCAAAAATTAACAGTGATTAGAGATTAGGAAAAAGGGATTTCAACTTTGTTAACCATTAGTTGCAAAAATGTATTACCTCGAAAACGATTGATATCCAGATTAAAGTATACTGCAGGTTTAATTTTATTAGACTTTAGCTCATTTAAAATTTCTTGAGGGTGCATAAAATCAAATCTTTGAAGATAGTAGAAAGTAATTCCATTAAGTTCTGGGCCTTTTCCTTTAAAGGCCCATTTTACATGCAAGTCTTTAAGTATGGTGAACTTAACTAAATCCATATCTTTACATAAAAAAATTGGTCGAGGATTACTTTCTCCAAAAGGGCCGATTTTGGTTAGTGAGTTGTAAAGTTTGGGGGTAATGTCAGCGGATGTAATTTCAATATCATAATTTTTAAATATCAATTCTGAAGGTGTGACTTTGAGTCGAGAGATTCGTTGTATAAACGTTTCTAAACTATCTAATTTCATCGTTAGGCCAGCTGCTGCTTTGTGCCCTCCAAATTTCTGATAGAGATCTTGACATGATTCGAGAATGCTAAAGATGTCTCCGCCTTTATTTGCTCGCGCAGATGCTTTTATGAGTCCCGGATTTTCTGAATTTGTAAAAATAATAGTTGGAAGAGAAAACATTTCCACCATTTTTGAGGCAACAATTCCGATAACTCCTTCATGCCAGTTCGGAGAATACAGAACTAATACTGAAGGAAGTCCATTATTCATTTTGGCAATTACCATTTTTTTAGCTTCATCAAAAATTTTTGCTTGGATATTTTTTCTTTCCCGATTGCAAATCTCTAGGTGATTATGGTTTTGAAAGGCGATATCACCTTGATCAGTTATAAGTAAATTTAG
>JAHEZZ010000090.1:5722-10832 GCA_023250815.1 Bdellovibrionales bacterium | reverse complement strand
CATTCGAATATTTTAAATTATTTTGAGAGACAAATAACAGAATATCTTTTTTTAGTTTTTTTGAAAATTTTCTTTTTTTTCCACTTTGCAGATGATCCTTATTTTCTTTTTGAATCCGGTTATTCAATAACTCAATTTCACTCTCGGCATTAATTTCCATAAATATTCTCCTATGAAAGGAGTATCGGAAATGCAATTGAATTCAACAGTCGGGGTCAAGGCCCAGGTTACGAAGGATTCAGCCTATCATCAATTGCTGTAACGGTTCCTCGGATTAAACGAAGGCCAGAAGATCCGAGCGGAAACGCCACACTAGCGAGATGAACACGTTATGATAGTAGAGATACTAAAGTGAGATCCCGACACCACAAGTTGGAAGGGAATAATAATTTCTCTGCGTTTTTTTAGATGATTCTACTTTTATTGGCATTCAGTAGAAATGATTTATTTAGGTGCAACGAATATATAAGTTCTTTATTAATGCCGGTGGTTCGTCCAGCATCTCTAATGGTGGGCGTTGAGGGGATCGAACCCCCGACATCTACCTTGTAAGGGTAGCGCTCTCCCAGCTGAGCTAAACGCCCGTAATTTTTTTAGTTTGCCAAAGTTATTGGGAGGCCATCTTTTTGTCAAACACTATTTCCAAATTGGCCAAAATTGGGCATATTCCCGCCATGCACCATCAACAACAAAATCCTGAACTTTTGCTTCCCGTTAGCAACATGCCCATGCTTCTTGCGGCCATTCATAGCGGAGCAGACGCTGTCTATTTTGGGGTTCCTACATTTAATGCCAGAAGAAGAACTGTTGACTTTACCATCCAGCAATTAAAAGAAATGATCGAGATGAGTCATCTTTATGGAGTCAAAGTTCATTTGGCCTTCAATGTTCTTATTTTTGAAAATGAACTTGAACAAGTCATTAAACTTTTAGAAAAAATAATTCCGCTAAATCCAGATGCATTTATTGTTCAAGATATTGGACTAATTCGTTTAATAAAATCTATAGCGCCAGAACAAATTATTCACGGCTCAACTCAAATGACCGTCACTAATCACCTGGCAATAAAATTTTTAGACGATTTAAACATTAAACGATTTGTGCTTGGGCGAGAAAACTCATTACCGGAAATTATTAAAATAAAAGAACATACAAAAAAAGAAATAGAAGTATTTGTTCACGGTGCTCTTTGCGTCGCCTATTCTGGCCAATGCTTAACCAGCGAGGCCCTGGGGGGTAGATCTGCAAATCGAGGACAATGTGCCCAATCTTGCAGACAAGAATATGAAATGTTTGTCGATGGAGAAAAAAAAGACTTAAAGAATAGGCCTTATTTATTTTCGCCAAAAGATTTATGTGGAGTCGCCGAAATTCCAACATTAATCAAAGCGGGAGTTGATTCCTTTAAAATCGAAGGAAGGCTTAAATCTCCTGAATATGTCGCAGCAGCAGCAAGTACTTATAAAAAAGCAATCCTGTCTCAATTTCCTCTTTCTCCTCATGAGATTTATCCACTCAAGGTAACTTACTCTCGAGATTTTTTTAGCGGCTGGCTCCATGGAGTTAATCACCAAAGTTTAGTAGATGGCAGCTTTAGCTCTCACCGTGGAAATCAAATCGGACACTTGGAAAAAATTCAGGCAAAAAAAGTTTGGATCAAAAAATTAAAAGATCAAAATATAGAATTAAATCCAGGTGATGGAATTTTATTCGCAGACAAGAAAAACGAGAGCGGAGCTGCACTTTACTCAGTAGATTCAAATAGCGATTATTATATTTTAACATTTTCTAACCACTTCTCACTGAATACTCTCAAAATTAATTGCCCAGTTTATCAAAACAGTTCACCGGTGATAGAAAAAAAATGGCAAAGTTTGTGGACGACGAGAGACAAGCAAAAGAAAATTCCTCTCTCAATTTTTGTCATTGCAAAAGACCAACAAAAACTTAAAGTTTTTGTTTATGATGATGCTCAAAATAAGCTGCAGTTAGAAAGTAAGGATATTTTATCTCCGGCAATTTCATCTCCACTAACGAAAGAAAATATCCTTACCGAGTTTTCCAAACTTGGAACGACTTGTTTTAAACTATCCAAACTTGAATGTCAGATTGAAGAAAATATTTTTTTAAGCAATCAATCTCTTAAAAACATAAGACAAGAAATGGTTTTATCTCTCAATAAAATTAGAGTTGGCCGAAGGCCGCCCATGATTCAAAAATATATTTTTAATAAAATGAAAGATCAAAATCTGACAACTGACAAACCGAGACTAAATATACTTCTAAGATCAAGTGAACAAGTTTTTGGATTAACAAAAAAAGAGCAATGGGCCACAATTATTAATCATGTCATCTTAGATTTTGAATTTGGTCAAGACTATTTAGTCTCATTAAACGCTCTTCGATCTGCTAAGTTTAAAGTTGGAATTGCCACAAATCGAATTTTAAAACCACTAGAGATGTATCATCTGGCCCAACTTGTAAGGCTTAGGCCCGATTTTATTTTAGTCAGAAATTTGGGTGCGATCGAATATTTTACAGAGCACGCCCCATCTCTTCTTCTTAAAGGTGATTTTTCTTTAAATATTGCAAACTCACTTTCTGCCAATTATTTTTTGTCCAAAAAGGTATCAAGCATTTGTCCTTCCTACGATTTAAATAAAAAACAACTTGATGAACTTTTAGAAAATATCCCGGCCAGTAAAGCAGAAATCGTCATTCATCAACATATGCCAGAATTTCACATGGAGCATTGTGTGTTTGCTGCGTTCTTAAGCAACGGAAAAGATTTCAAGGATTGTGGCAAGCCTTGCGAATCACATTCTGTACATGTTCGCGATCCTTATGGTGTCTCACACCTGCTTAAAGCTGATCAAGAATGCAGAAACACTCTTTATAAAAGTGAGGCCCAATCAGGCATTAGCTTTATCCCGGAATGGACCAATTTGGGCGTGCGTGAATTTAGAATTGAATTTTTGCAAGAGAACGCCCAAGAAATGCAAGAAAAAATTGAAATCTATCTCGACTTGCTTTGCCAAAACATCACTCCAGAAGTGGCCCTAGAACGGATAGCTACAAAAGAAAAATTTGGAGTGACTCCTGGGCAATTGTCATTTGGCGATCAATATCAAGACAGAAAACGATAAAATATTTTTACTAAAATTCAATTTTATATTAGGATTTAACTCTAATTGAGCAATTCGGCCCAATTGGAACCTGCCAAGGAATATTGATGTGTGGATTATTGGGTTATGCCGGAGACAGATTAAAACTAAAAAATTTTGAAGTGGAATTTGATAAATTAAAACATCGAGGGCCAGACGATACTAAAATTTTGACGTTAGATAATGCCACTTTGGCCTTTCATCGATTGGCAATTATGGATACCACCGGGCACGGCAATCAACCACTGTTCGATAGCACTACGGGGAATTATCTCATCTGCAACGGAGAAGTTTATAATTACCCCACTCTACGTGCTGAGTTTGATAAAGATTATCATTTTATTTCTCACTCAGACTGCGAAGTGATTCTCCCTCTTTACAAAAAATGTGGCTTAAAAGAAACGGCCTTACGTCTAGATGCTGAATATGCCTTTGTAATCTACGACGCCAAAACAAAAACATTAGTTGCCGCCCGAGATCCAATCGGCATCCGCCCACTTTTTTATGGTTACTCTCTTGCTGAAAACAAAATAATGTTTGCTTCAGAGGTAAAAGTACTGACACCATATTGTCTAAAAATTAATCCTTTCCCACCCGGGTATTATTTTGATGGCGAAAATTTTATCTGCTACCGCAATCCCTCTAAAGCAATAAAACAAGGCCCTAGGGATATGGATAAAGTTCTTACTAGTATTAGGGAAAAGTTAATCGAAGGAGTGAGAAAAAGATTAACCGCCGATGTGCCAATTGGTTTTTTATTGTCAGGAGGACTTGACTCCAGTCTCGTTTGCTCAATTGCCGCCAAAATTTTAAAAACTCCAATCACTACATTTTCTGTGGGAATGAACGTTAATCCTATCGATATTAAGTATGCAAAGATTGTTGCTGATTATTTAAAAACAAACCATCATGAAGTTTATTTTAATGAACTAGATGTAAAAATGATTTTAGATGAGCTCATTTTTCAACTAGAAACTTGGGATATCACGACCATCCGCGCTTCTATTGGAATGTATTTAGTATGCAAATACATCCGAGAAAAAACTGATATTAAAGTGATTTTCACAGGGGAAATTTCCGACGAACTTTTTGGTTACAAATACACTGATTTTGCCCCAACCCCAGAAGAATTTCAAAAAGAATCCGCAAAAAGAATTCATGAACTTTATCTCTACGATGTTTTGCGTGCCGATAGATGCATTAGTTCCCATTCACTAGAGGCGAGAGTTCCTTTTGGAGATTTAGATTTTGTTGATTTTGTCATGGAAATTCCAGCTGAAATTAAAATGAACAAATATAATATGGGCAAATATCTCTTAAGAGCAGCATTTATTGGAGATTATCTGCCAAATGAAATTCTCTACCGCGATAAAGCGGCATTCTCCGATGCCGTAGGACACTCGATGGTGGATCATTTAAAGTCCTACGCTGAATCTCTCTATACTGATCAACAATTTAAAGAGAAGTCCGCACAATTTTCTTATGCACGCCCATTTACCAAAGAATCTTTGTTATACCGAGAAATTTTTGAAAAACATTTCAGCGGTCAAGCCCATCTAATTAAAGATTTTTGGATGCCCAACAAAGAATGGCCAGGTTGTAATGTCAATGACCCGAGCGCCCGAGTGCTCTCAAATTATGGGCAAAGCGGAGTTTAAGATTTTAAAAATCTTTTCTAAGCAACTTTATAACTGCTCAACCGGAGGAGTAGATTTGAGTCGATTTTAAAAAGTGGGACCACAGGCGTGCTACAGCACGCCGAGGATCACATTTTTTAAAGGCGACCAAAGATACCCTCCCGGTGAGTAGTTAGGCAATTTTATTGATTCTCACACCCTGTTCATGGCCAGAAATTGATTTTAAATTTTCCAACCCTACAATTATAACTTGATGATCGTTATACTCCTCAATAAATTTGAAAAGTTTTTCCTGAACTGTATGATCCA
>JAHEZZ010000090.1:0-5622 GCA_023250815.1 Bdellovibrionales bacterium | reverse complement strand
ATTCTCACACCCTGTTCATGGCCAGAAATTGATTTTAAATTTTCCAACCCTACAATTATAACTTGATGATCGTTATACTCCTCAATAAATTTGAAAAGTTTTTCCTGAACTGTATGATCCATTATGGTTGTTTCATTAAAATCTACAACTACCTTTTTACCGACATTGGCATGTTTAACAATCGCCAATTTTAATTTATAATAAGTGCTAAAAATAACCGGGCCGGACACTCTGATGGTTACTTCTTGGCCTTTTTCCTCATCCTGATGTGAAAGTTTTAAAAAAGATTTAAAGCTGGCCCCACGGTACATGTGTAAAATTATTTTTAAAATGACACCGGCAAATACTCCTGCCAACAGATCTACACCAATTGTGACAATGACAGTTGTCACAAATAAAAAGAACTGGTCTGTACCAATTTGATAATATTTTTTAAATTCATAAAATGAAGCAAGCCTCATTCCCACAAAAACCAATACAGCAGCAAGTGCAGCAAGAGGGATATGGTGTAAAAGATCTGGAAAAACCTCAACTGCCATAAAGAGAAAAACCCCATGAAAAAAATTTGAATATTTACTTTTAGCGCCATAGTCGATGTTTGCTCTGGATCTGACAATTTCAGAAATCATAGGAAGGCCGCCAATAAATGATGCTATTAAATTCCCAATTCCCACAGAAAATAAATCCTTATTTAAGTCAGATACTTTCTTTTCAGGATCAAGTTCATCAACCGCACAGATTGACAATAACGATTCAATCGAACCAACAAGAGCAAACATTATTATGTATTTTATCGACGTCAAGGTAAACAAAGCACTAAAATCCGGAAAGGTAATTACACTTAAAAAATTTGGCGGAAGATTAATCAAAAACTTGGCACCAAGATCGTATTTAGATCCATTCCACATATATGTTGCATCCCCGCCAATTCCAAAGGCATAGCTTAAAACCACAGCTAAAAACATGACAATCATTGTGGCAGGTACGATCTGTGACAACTTTTTAAATTTAGGCCAAAAATAAACGACTAAAAAACAAGTCACACCAACCATAAAAATTTTTGGATTCAGGTTCATTAGAGAATTTGGAATTTCATTAAAAAGTCCCAACGGCCCTTTTGCAAGAGGAGTAACTCCAAAAACCACATGAATTTGTTTGAAAATAATAATCAGCCCAATTGCCGCCAATATCCCGTGAATAACGGCAACCGGCATCACTTCTGCATATTTTGCCAAACCAAAAAATGCTGCCAGAGTTTGAAGCACACCTGCGGCCACGCCAACCGCCAAAGTTTTTTTATAACCAGAGAGAATGTCACCTTGGCCCAATTCCGCAACAGATCCTAGTACAATGACAATCAGTCCCGCTGCTGGGCCTTTAATGCTTAGACGACTACTACCCAAAAAGGTACACACCACTCCACCAACAATAGCAGTAATAACCCCCGCAATCGGTGGAAATTGACTGGCGATAGCAATTCCTAAACATAGTGGAAGGGCAATTAAAAATACACTAAATCCCGATCTTAAATCTGAAAGTATTTTTTGATATTTAGACATTTGAAACTCCTTAAAACGTTTAAGCTGCAGGAAACATTTTTTAGGAGTTTTTTGGTGGCCCGGGAGTGGAAATAAAAAGACGATAAATTTGAGAGATTTTTGTGATTACAGCAATGTTGATATTTTTCTTTTGAATTAACTGAGAATTAAAACTAATAGGCGAACAGAGAGGAGAAAATGTAAGTAGAGGTTCAATGTCTGCTCCATCTTCAAAATAAGGTGATTGAGCAAAAGAAGAAGTCGGTGATAAATAATTTAACTTACTTTCAAGTTCGGAGCTAAAATTACAATCAAAAGAAAAACTTAGAAAGTTTGCAAAAAGACCTAAGAATATTAAAAAAAATGACTTTTTCAAAAAGTTATCCCCACTGGCCAGCTTATCGTTGGCCAGAAGAGATAACTTAAATCAGCAAATTAATAGTTGAGAAAAGTACACCAAGATGTGGCCCAAGCATTAATGATCGGCCAATTGCTATAGTTATTAATGTAAGCATATACACAGCTGCCCGGAAAAATTGGCGTATTTCCCAAAAAAGCATACAGCATTTCACCATTCGTCGTTTGCCCATTTAATTTCATATTGCACACGACGGCCCTTCCCGTATAATTGCACAACTCAGCTTGAGCATTATAAGGGGAATAAATCACATGTGGGTTAATGATAATACCTCGAGCATGAGCACTGCTTAATCCCAGGAACAGAGACAAGCAAAAAAGAAATTTTTTCATAAGATCCTCCCTGTTTTTCATGCAATCACAATCTTCTTGTTCTCGTCAATAAACAATTTTATTGTAAACAGGGGCTATAGCGTTGGCCGAAAAAATTCAGAATATTTATTCATAATATCTTTTAATTGAAAGTTTTGCAGAATTCTTTTTGGCCCTTCTTCCCGAAATTTTTTATAAAGCTCAGAGTTTGTAAGCACATCATTAATTAAGATTGCCAATTTATCGGGAGACTTTTTAGTACAAATAACGCCTGCAGCAAGTGCACAAACATGATTACCATCACTGTAAGTGTCAACTAAAATTTGGCGCACACTCCCTACCTCGGTTGAGACAACTGGGACGCCTGAAGACATAGACTCTAAAATAACAACAGGAAGCGCTTCAGAGTGACTAGATAAAACACAAAGATCAACTCCTTCTAAAAACTCCGCAACATTTTGTGGCCCCAAAAATTTCATCTGCTGCTCCAGACCCAATTTCTTGACCTTTATTAAACATTCTTCAAAATAATTTTCATCTTCATCGGTGGGGCCAATAAGCTCAACTACAAATTTTCCTTTGAATATTTTTTTCAGTAAATAAATTGAATCAATAAGATCGAGAACACCTTTTACCGGAACAATTCGTCCAATAAAACCAATCTTCCAAAGATGATTTTTATCTAAAAAACGCAATCTATCGCGAAGGTTCTGAGCATTTCTCGCTTTCTCAAACCTGGAAAATTTTATTCCATTAGGAATTATTTTTTGCTTAATTTTTGGGGACCCAAAAGATAGAGCGTCTTTTGCTATTTCATCATAGAGATACGATATTGAATGCACATGATGATAAGTAATATCCCCCATACTCTTAAACCATTGAGACCAAGCACTTCTTTTTAACTTGATACTTTCACCCTTGAGATAATTAATACTTTTAAATTTGTGAGGAGTGTAAATTTCATCAATTTGACTGAGGACATCGCGAATATAAAGGGAATGCTCCGTTAATACAAATTTGCGCTGATGCTGAAGCGAGGCCAAGCAAGCTGCGAGCCCAGCATATCCTGAGGTATGAGAATGATAAACTTTTGCTTTTGGATAAATTTTATCTAAAACGGAAAGCGATAAAGTGCTCAGCTCTCTTTGAAGCCAAAATAGATCGACTAATGGTATATTTAATTTCTTAAACTTTTCTATCATTAAATTAATAAGATCTGGAGATTGTAAAAGCTTATGAATATCCACTTTTCGCGTTAAAGGATTAAAATAATCCTTATAAATTCGATTAAAATAATAATTTTTTCCTTTAATAATTCCGTCAAACCCAAAAATAAGATCATCAATAACTTTGTCATCAATTTTATCCAGACCAAATATTTTTCTCGGAGATAAAATATTTTTTTTATTTTCATTTAGAGAATCGGAAAGATAAATCGTGTAAACCCATTTTATCTGGGGCAGTTTTGGAAAAAGAAAAGTCCTTTTAGAAGATCTATCCCAAGCAATATGAACAACTCCAAAAGTAAGATGAGCATGTTCTTCTATAATTTGGTGTATGACAGATGAAACTCCACCCTTCATATAGGGATAAGTACCTTCTGTAAAAATGGCGACATCAACTTCATCTAAGGAAAGAGGATCCGCATTCTTTTCTCCAAAAAACATCTCCTCCAAAACGCCGTTTTGGGATTGAAAAGAATTTGGATTTTTTTTTAAGAAATCAATTGTTGGGGCCATTGATTAAAACTCCGCTCATACTTCAAGGTTTTTAAAATATTTTTATTCATTTCCCGGTAGAGGGAATCACGCTTCTCTCCGCTTTCGAAATCTCGATCAAATTCTACATCATCGTCATTTCCCAAATATTTCAGACCAAAAACAGGAACTTCTTTTTTATCAAAATGCATGAGTGAAAAATTTAACCTAATGAGATTTTCAAACCAACTTAAATCAATTTCTCGAGCAGTATATATTTGTTCTGGATAAATATTCTCTAATACGATGGCCTCTAGTCCTTCAATCTTGTTCCATAATGGAAATCCGCGATTGACGATAAACTTAACCTCTCTTTCTCTTGCATTTTTTATTTTATTTAACAATTCAGTAAAGGCCAACCTTATTTCCGGAAACTCGCACCAAAAATCTAAATCATCAATAAAAATTCCGTCTACGCCTTCAATTTTTAAAAGTGATTTTGCTTTTGTGATAATTAAATCGGCAGTCGATTGCAAATTTAAATTAAGTAAATAGGTTTCCCACTCAGGATTATATTTAAGATCTTTTAAATTAATGTCATAAAGCGAAAGTTCATTGCGATGGATATGAGAAACATTGAGATATAAAAACCTCTGACAATGCGGAAAAAATTCTTTAAATAGCCCCTGATGAACCACTGGATGGTAATCTTGTAAAATAACATTAGTGTTCTTTAAAACTTTTGTTTTTGCAAGTAGTGGAACCTGAGACCCATAATAAAAAAGACAATCTTTAATTACTTTTTCCATTTATTCACCCCTAAGAACTGGAATATGTGGACTATGCCATTTCTCCAGGGCAGTGGAAGTTACCATGACCAAAATAGCAATCATAAGACATGTTAAAGTAACACTTTGCCCGTTGTAATTTTTAAGCATCTGAATACCGCCAAATGCCGCTACTGTTACTAACAAAAGATTGACAGCGATAATAAATAGCCCTGCTTTAAAAATTATTTTTTTTTGTTTTAGAATCAAAAGAGAATTAAGAACAATGGAAATATTTGTAAGAATCGCAGGCAACAAAAATACACCAACTATCCTGATAAAACCTATGCCGTAAAAATCGCTATAAATAGCAGCAAACAAAATTGAAAGTGCAGATGTAAGCAGGAATACCTTCAACCAAATTTCTTGGATGGCAGTATAAAGTGATTTTTTCTTGAAAATAAATTTTTGCAAATTTTCCTTATCCATAGAATAAATCATATCATTTAGCTTCCTTTCAAGAATTGGCGATAAAAAAACGTAGTACCAGTTCAGCACAATAATTGAAGGGAGGAGCGGGAGAAATATCATCCAGCTTGAAAAGCCGGAATAGATTTGAATACTTTTTGTGCGAGATAAATAAGTTGCACTAAACGCTAAAATTTTGTCTACCCAAATGACCAATCCAACCAATCCGCCTATCCCCATATAAGTTATAAAATTTTTGTCAAAAGATGGCATTGGAATTTTGCCATTTTTAAAAACTAAAAAACTCAATATAAAAAGAGATGCAAAAAGAGGCGCAAAGAGAAGTTTTGTGGGAAAAAACAAAAAAGTAAGCCCGTAAATTGTCCAGGATAAAATCCACGGAGACCATTTTTTTGCCGACGA
>JAHEZZ010000089.1 GCA_023250815.1 Bdellovibrionales bacterium | reverse complement strand
AGTGCCGTTCCAGCTAAATCCAAATCCTGCCCCAAAATAAAAGTTTTATTCATGTAAGCGGCGTTGTCGCCAATTGCCGAAAGCTGGGCAGCAGACCAAATCACGTAGGGATTCATGGCCGTTCCTGCTCCGGAATTAAAGGGGGCACTAGCAGGGTCCACGGTGCCGGTGGCGCTATTTGCCACAAATGTTTTAGTGACAGTTGCGCCGTTAATGGTAGCGGTTGCCGTAACTGTATTGGAGCCCACATTCGCTCCCAAAGTTAAAGTAGTATAGGCCTCGCCGCTAGAATTGGTGGTGCTTAAAGTACTCGCCAAAGTTCCCCCACCAGAGGCCACGGCCCAGGTAACGCTGGCACCAGAAACCACAGTATCGTTGTAATCCTTCACCACAACCTTGAAGGGAGTGGAGAGCGCCGTGCTGATGGTGCCCGATTGATTGTTGGTGTTAGGAGAAACTGAAATGCTTGTCACATATCCGGCACCGCCACCACCTCCCCCTCCGCCGCCAGAAGCGGAGGCGGGCAAATTGTTTGATCCAAATAAGGGAGAAGCATCAGGTAAAATAGTACTGTCTTCTAGAGCATTAATTTTTCCCCCTCCCATTAAATTTTTTAAAGTGGTGATGATATTGGTGGTGATCGTATTAAAACCAAAACTGAGTGGGCGATTTGAAAAGTGACTCTGCTGCTCGCTAGAATTTGTATGAATATTTTTGGGCGCATTTTTAGCTTTAGAAGCAGCATCGACCGAGGTCGCCCCACCATAAGTGGAAAGAAAACTATCCTCAGGATCTTTTTTTTCTTCAATTGGAGCAGGAGAATCCTCTTCAAGATCATTTAATTTTTGATCCGTATTTTCCTCGAGAATCGAGGCCGGAGCTCTTGCTACTTTTTTGTCGGCATTATTTTGTAGAGGAGAAATATTTTTTTCTTTTGCTGCAATAATTTTTTGTGGCAAAGGATCTTGGTTATATTCCCAGGCCACCAATGAAAAAAGAAAAAAAATGACAGCGAAGGTGACAATTGCCCCCGTAGACTTAAATAAACCTGTTAAAAAAGCTAACAAATTTCCCATATTTTTATATCAAATTAAATCCTCCTCAATTTATTTTTTACAAAAAAATTGGCGAAAATATTTGCCCCAACTTATCGGCACTTAGACTCATTTAAAGAGTCGATTTATTCTGATTTTCGAAGGCTGAGAAATGGTATTATCTATAGAATTATGAAGAGATGGAGATTAGCTTATTTTTCTTTTTGGAATGCGAAGTATTTTTTTAGACTTTAGGGAAGTTGACCTTTTCGCTTTTTCTTCTTTTGCCAGCGCTTTTTGGCCATTCTTTTTCAAATTCCCAGGTTCTTTGAGAGCTAGCTTTAATGTTTTTTTCTTTTTCTTTTCTTCGTAAGTTATTTTGCGTTTGCGATAATCTGCCAAATTTACAACCCGCTCTGCTTCTTCTTCTTTTTGGGCCTCATAATCACCCCACGCATCTTGAGGGTCATTGATTACCAAGTCTACAACCTCTCTATGCATTTTATTTTTAATTTTATCTTTATCTCGTGCTAATTGCTTCTCTAGCTTTGCAACCGCCTGCAAGATCGATCGGTACATGTCATGGCCCTCGGCACTTGCTTGATAATTCCATTTGCCACCTAGGCATTTAACTTCTGCTTTATGTCGGCCATTATTTATAAAACAAGTCCAATGAAGTTCGCCCACTCCATTCCAAAAACGCTCAAGCTTTTGACTCCTGTCATGAATATGTTTATCAAGAGATTCGGTATGCTCAAGATTAGTAAAAGTGATAAATATTTTCATTTCAAACTTCCCTTTGTTTCTATCAACCGCAGTAAACGATTAACTTATTTTTTTGCGTTTCGAAGAAGAATCAATACCCAAAACCTCTCGGTATTTTGTCACCGTTCTCCTGGCAAGCTTTATATTTTCCCGGTCGAGTAAGGCAACAATCTTTTGATCAGAAAAAGGTTTCTTAGGATTTTCAGAATCTATTAATTTTTGAATTTTAAGTTTTAAAACTTCGCTTGAAACATCATCACTACCTCCTTTTCCGCCAACTCCTGAATTAAAAAAATATTTGAGTTCAAAGACCCCAAGTGGGGAGTAAAGAAATTTATTAGTAGTTACTCTTGAAACAGTTGATTCATGCATGCCAATCTCTTCGGCAACATCTTTTAAAATCATTGGCCTTAAATACTTGGCGCCTTTTTGAAAAAAATCTTGTTGCCGCCGGACAATCGCCTTTGCTACTCGGACAATCGTCTTTTGGCGATTTTGTATAGATTTAATCAACCACATTGCCGCCTTAATTTTTTCTTGAACATATTCCTTTGCCGCTTTATCCGACTTTTTTCCAAGCATGTCTTGGTATAATTTTGAAACTCGAAGCCTCGGGATTCCGTCATCGTTAACCTGAACAATAAACTCTCCACCCACTTTCTTTACATAAATATCAGGTGTCACATATTGTGTATCATCAGAATTAATCAAGCGCCCAGGACGAGGGTGAAATTCTTGAATCGCACTTTCTGCTAATTGAATACTTTGAAGAGAAGCTCCTGTCATTTTGCTAATTTTTTGATAATCTCTTCTTTGCAATTCTCCAAGGTGATTGCGAATAATATTTTCAATCAAAGGAGAACGGTTTTCAAAAATTTTGGCTTGAGATAATAGACAATCTGTTAAATCAAAAGATGCACATCCCACGGGATCAAGTGTTTGAATTAAAATTCTAATTTCATCTACCTCAGAAGGAGGGCGCTTCGCCATTTTACCAAGTTCAACAAGATCGACCTCGAGATAGCCACTGGGATCAAGATTGTTGATGATGACATCTCCAATTTGGCGCTCAAGATTTGAAAGGTCTTCCATCCTTAATTGCCATTCCAGGTGATCTGCTAAATTTCCACCGCGGGTAACTATATTTTCATAATTGGGAGCTTCATCGCTGTCTAATTCTTCCCTGACATTGGGAGCTTCAGAGCTTGAGGTATTAAATGAATCAACATAATTTTGCCAATCAAAATCATCTTTGGGGACCACTGTTTCTGAAGCAAAATGATCGGAGGTTGCTTCTGTTTGATAATCTTCTATTTGTTGATTACTTTGTCTGTCGGAATCTGAAACTTCATCGCCCTCTTGAGTATTTTGATAATTCTCATCGTGAACTTCTTCGAGCAGAGGATTTTCGACAAGCTCCTCAGAAATAAGATTACTTATCTCAACATGAGTAAGAGTTAAAAGTTTAATCGCCTGCTGCAATTGCGGCGTCATCATTAAATTTTGCGACTGCCTTAAGCTTTGCGAAAGTTTTAGGGCCATAGACTCTCCCCTTACATCTTAAATTCTTCACCTAAATAGAACTTCCTTGCTCTGTCGTTGTTAATAATTTCTTGAGGCGTCCCTTCCGCTAATAATTCTCCGGCATTCATAATATAAGCACGGTCGACAATTCCTAAAGTCTCCCGCACATTGTGATCAGTAATCAATACTCCAATATTTCTTTTTTTTAACCCTATAATAACGTTTTGAATGTCGGACACGGCAAGTGGATCTACTCCCGCAAAGGGCTCATCAAGTAAAACAAATTTAGGTTCCAAAGCGAGGGCCCGCGCAATTTCCACTCTTCTGCGCTCCCCACCCGAAAGAGCAGAGCCAATCGATTTTCTTATGTGCCGTAATCCAAAATCATCCATTAATGTTTCAAGGAGATCATTCCTGCGAAGTTCCGGTATCGATCGATTTTCCAGTACCGCATAAATATTTTCTTCCACCGTGAGATCGCGAAAAACAGAGGCCTCCTGAGGCAAATAACCGATGCCCTTATGAGCGCGTTTGTGTATTGGCAAAGCGGTTATATCTTCTTGATTTAAAAAAATAGTCCCAAGATCCGGTCTAACAAGACCTACCATCATATAAAATGACGTCGTTTTGCCAGCGCCATTAGGGCCAAGTAGCCCGACGATTTCCCCTTGCATAACATCCAATGCTACTTCTTTGACAACGGTTCTACCGCCGTAGCTTTTTCTAAGTTCCGCTGCCTTTAAAACCATTTGCTCCACTCTTTACCTCAATCCTTAATATTAAAATTGGAATTAGCATCATCAACTTCTACGACATCGTTGTCTTCTCGTAGAACAATGACATTGCCCCTAATGACATCTGTCCCCTGAACAACTTTAGGAGATCCAGTCAAAACGAATTTATTTTCGCTCATCATCCCATCCAATCTTTCTCCAAAACCCCGCCGTTCTGCTGTAACCTGAACTCCATTTTTATCTTTAAATCTCAGCTTTTCTAGCACTTTCACATCGTCATAAAGCACAAAATACTTGAGCTTTTTGTTGTAGTTCTCTAGAAAGATTTCACCTTTTCGCGATGTTGCAGTGGAGTCTTGTTTTTTCATCCAAACATCTCCAAGCATGTCTACTTTTTGGTCAACCTGCGAAGCAATGAGTTCATTTGCCTTGAACTCCAACCCCTCCTCATAGGAGTGCTTTTTTATAATTTTGCCGTGGGTATTGCCCAAATATTTTGCCAGTTTTTTTTCAGGCCAAAGAAAGGCCTCATTCGATTTAATCACAATTGCATCTTGTGACGTTTTCATAATGCTTTTTGAATCGACGTTCCCACGCACATAAACTTCATCCTTACGCATACGATACTCACCATAATCCGATAAAAATTCACTTTCATCAGTTTTTAAACGCACAAAACCATCTAAGAAAAAAATATCTTTTTCTTGATAAATCAATCCCCGATCAGCGCTGTAATTAATAGGTTTTAAAGTTTCACTAAAAAAAACCCCCATTGGATTTAAAAAAGTACTTTTCTGAGAAATAGAAAGTGAAATCATTTCAGTCGCATTGAGAGAGAGGTA
Source organism: Bdellovibrionales bacterium (assembly GCA_023250815.1). Lineage (GTDB taxonomy): Bacteria > Bdellovibrionota > Bacteriovoracia > Bacteriovoracales > Bacteriovoracaceae > JAHEZZ01. The sequence goes on along the minus strand of JAHEZZ010000089.1, from coordinate 5,957 downwards.
AGGTTTTTTTTCTCTCAAAAGGGTAAATTGAATTTGCTGAAAATAATTTTCATTCTCTGATACCAAGGCCTCCTGTTCTTCATTTTTGTAATTGGTTCGAAGGTCTAGGGTTGAAAACCAGACCATGGAACCCCCGAATGTAAAATAGAATGAAGTAATGATAATTTTTTTTCTAAAGTCCACCGCACAATAGTAGCACTGAGTGCCAGAGCTTGCCTTGTATTTTTTTAATTTGTTCTTTCATTAAATAGGGAAAAACCTTGAGTCTTACGGAAAACTCAGTATATCATCGAGCGCTAATATCAATTGTATAAAATAATGAAAAATTTGACTCTTAAAGATGTCGTTTTAAGTGGTGTTAAATTAACACCCATGATGGAACAGTATTATTCCATTAAGAATGATTACCCGGACACTCTGGTTTTTTTTCGCATGGGAGATTTTTACGAACTTTTTTTTGAAGATGCTCGAGAAATTTCAAGCTTGCTTAACATCACCCTTACCCATCGAGGAAAATTAGGAGATACGCCCATACCCATGGCGGGAATTCCCCACCATGCCGCCAGTAATTATATTGATCGACTCACCTCCCTTGGACTTAAAGTTGTTATTTGCGAACAAATTGAAAATCCCAAAGATGCAGTAGGAATTGTCAAAAGGGCAGTCACCCAAGTGGCCTCACCTGGTATGCCTTTTGATTTAGATCGCTCTGATCCTGGGGAACATCGCTACATCGCTTCTGCCTCATTCTCAGAGGGAAAATATAGCGCCATTTATCTTGATTTCACCACCGGAGATTTTTGCGGACATATCTATCAATCGGCCGAGGATTTTCTACATTCTTTGGAGCATTACTCTCCCAAAGAATTTGTCACCTATTTTCATCAGTGGCAAAATCTTGAATTGCTCTCATCTTTACTGCAAGCAAAAAATATTTTAGTGACCCATCTGAGCGAAGATTATTTTAATAGCAAAAATACAGAAATTTATTTGGAAAAGGCCATCCCTGGAATAAAAAAAGATAAATATTTAAAAATGACCCCTACTGCACTCTCCCCAATGGGCGCACTTTGCTATTATGTCTTTTCTACACAAGGGGCAAACTCACTTTCTCATCTTCGTCCCTTTCAAATGATGGCAGAAAAAAATAAAATGCGAATCGCCAACTCAACTTTTTTAAGCTTAGAAATGCTGCCAAAAAATAAAGAAGAAGGTAGCTATTCTCTTCTGGGCTTTTTAAATCGCACTCTAACTTCCATTGGGGATCGAGAATTTAAAACCTTTTTTCAAAGGCCCAGCGCCAACCTTGAAGAAATAATAAAAAGACAAAAGACGATTAAATTTTTTATAAAAGAACAAGATTTAAGCGATTCACTTTCAAGGCAATTAAAAACTATCCGAGATATTCAACGAATTTTAGCAAAAATAGCGACCAAAAAATGTTCCGCCCAAGATCTTATCGGGCTTGGACTTTCTATTAAAAGTTTTTATCAAATACTAGAAGAAATTAAAAACTTGAAACCATCTTTAGATATTTGGGCAACACTACTTCCCAGCGATCACGAAGTTGCAAGTAATTCACATTCTTTGTTAAAAGAAAAAAAAGATTTCTTAAAATTAGCAGAAGAAATTTCCCAAACAATAAATGATGAACTGGGTGCAAGCTTAGAGAATGGCAATTTAATTAAATTTAGTGTCGATAAAGAAAGAGATAAACTTTGGAAACTTTGTCAAAACACAGAGGAAGAGCTTTCTAAACTCGAAGAAAAATACCGCCAAAAAAGCGGCATTATGAAACTGAAAATTAAATCAAATAATATCAATGGTCTTTTCATTGAAATTCCCAAGGGGCAGTGTGAAAAAGTTCCTGGCCAATTTAAAAGGTTTCAAACCCTCGTCAATGCCGAAAGATTTACTACCCCAGACTTAGACATTTTTGAAAAAGATCTAGTTTCAGCAAAAGACAAATTACAAAAAATAGAAAGAGGTCTCTTTGATACTTTAGTGCAATCAGTGGCAGAAAAATCAAAATCCTTTCAAGAAATATCCTGGACTATTTCTCAGATCGATATTTTCCTTTCACTGGCAAAGGTTGCCTTTACTGAAAATTTTGTATGCCCTGAATTTTCCCAAAATAAAATTTTGCAACTAAATCAATGTTGGCATCCCTTAATTAAAATAAAATCTAATGAACAATTTATTCCTCATGATATCAAAATGAATGAAAATAGTTTTTTCGGCCTAATTACTGGCCCAAATATGGCAGGAAAAACCACGGTTATGAGAGAGGTGGCGATTTGCCAAGCCTTAGCGCAAATGGGTTCATTTATTCCCGCCAAATCCGCAAAACTTTCTCTTTGTGACAGTATTTTTTGTCGCATAGGGGCCAGTGATGACATCGTCAGAGGCCAATCAACTTTTATGGTTGAAATGTCCGAGGCCTCAGAAATTATCCGTCACGCCACTGATCGATCACTGGTTATTTTAGACGAGCTCGGGCGTGGAACTTCCACATATGACGGACTCAGTTTGGCATGGGCCTTAGTCGAACACTTTGTACAAAAAATAAAATGTTTTACTTTTTTTGCCACTCATTATCATGAGCTCATTGAAGTTGTTGACAATCTTCCCCACGCAAAGAATTTTTGTATGGAAACCAAAGTAGATAAAGAAGACGTTCATTTTCAATATCGTTTCATAGAGGGCGGAGTGGCCCAAAGTTACGGAATTTTTGTCGCCAAACTCGCCGGGATACCCTCTTCTATTTTAAACAAAGCAAAATCTTATTTAAAGGAATTAGAAAAAAAACACCATAATCAAGAAATTAAAACTGAATTGCCCCAAGGAGGAAGCTTCCTTCCCCAAGAAGAAATCGGACAACTCGATTTATTTTCCTCTCCCTATCATCAAACACAAAAAAATAATCATACGACCTCTGATAAACTGATCCAAATAACGAAAGAACTTCAAAATCTGGACATTAACAAAATGACCCCAATAGAAGCTTTGCTCAAATTGAGTGAAATAAAAGATCACCTTTCTTCAAAAACTTTATAAAAAGAAGAATGTCCCAAGGAAAATATGGATCGCAAACCAATTTATTATTCTGAATACTTAAAATTAGAAAAATTTCTTACAAGTCAGGCACCAATTACTAAAAATTTAATCAAAGAAGAAATCGATTCCCATGACGAGATGCTTTTTATTATTGTCCACCAGGCATATGAACTTTGGTTTAAACAAATTATTCATGAACTTTCATCTGTGATGGATTACATGAATGAAAAAAATATTGTTGAATCGAAGATTGCCCTGATCGTTCATCGCTTAAAAAGAATTATAAAAATCCAAGGCCTCTTTGTTCCCCATATTGAAATTTTAGAAACGATGACTCCAATGGATTTTCTAGAGTTTCGCGATTACCTGGTTCCGGCCTCTGGTTTTCAAAGTGTACAATTTCGCGAAGTGGAAATCAGACTTGGCCTTTCAACTCAAAAACGTTTTTCTGTTGATCGCCATGCTTTTCTAGGAAGACTCAATGAAAAAGATAGGGCAAAATTAGAAAAAGTAGAAAGATTACCTAACATGCTCACTCTTCTTAATAAATGGCTCGAGCGAATGCCTTTTATCAAGGAGAAAAATTTTAATTTTTGGAGTCAATATCAAGAAACGGTAAAAAAACATTTTGAAACTGAAAAAAATATTATCCAAAAAAATCGTTTCCTATCTGACCTTGATAGAAAATCACAACTGATTAATCTCAAATCAACGGTTGATCATTTTAAATTGCTCTTTGATGAAACTTCTTACCAAGAATTAATCAAGAAAAAGAGAGCAAAACTTTCTCAAAAAGCAATTTTATCAGCACTTTTTATCCTGCTTTACCGTGACCGTCCGATCTTGCATATGCCTTATCAGCTTTTGACTGCACTGATGGATATCGACGAGAATTTTACCAGTTGGAGATACCGACATGCTTTATTAGCAAAAAGAATGCTCGGATCAAAAATTGGAACTGGCGGAACATCTGGCCATGAATATTTAAAAAAGGCGGCCGATAACAATCGAGTCTTTGAAGATCTTTTCAATCTTTCTTCCTTTTTGATCCCCAGATCAGGCCTTCCCAAATTGCCCGATGAATTGGAAAAAAGAATGGGACTTTATTTTCAAGAACGGTAAATGTAAGGGCATGAAAAACTACACTTCATATTTTTCAGAATTTTTAGATGGCCATAAAGGGTATCTTCACTTTCGAGGCCACAGTCATCACTTTTGGCCAGATGTCACCAAAAATGCCATTTTAGAATATTTTAATGACTCAAAAAGATTAAGTGATGATAAATGGGAAAAAATATTTGGCGAAAAAATCCCATTAGCACAAAAATTAATTTCAGAAATTTTACAATTTACACAACCTAAAAATATTGTTTTTGCACCCAACACCCACGAACTTGTTTTTAGATTAATCACTGCTCTTTTAAGCAGAAATAAAAAAATTAAAATTTTAACCACTGACAGTGAATTTTTAAGTTTTGACCGTCAAATAAAAAGGCTCTTAGAAGAAGACTGGATTGAATTAAAAGTAATTGCTACAAATCCTTTTTTTAATATTGCCCAGGATGTAATTAAAGCAGGAAAAACTTTTTCTCCCGACTTAGTATTTATCAGCCAAGTCTTTTTTAACAGCGGAGTTGCGCTTTACCAAGAAGAGATAGAACAACTGGCGTTTGAATTTAGGGGGAAAAGTCTTTTAGTAATTGATGGCTATCACGCTTTTATGGCGATTCCGACTTCTCTTTCGAAAATTGGGAATGACATCTTTTACTTGGCCGGGAGTTACAAATATTTGGGAGCAGGTGAAGGACTTTGTTTTATGACGATTCCCGAAGGGTGCAATCTTCGTCCAGTATATACCGGGTGGTTTGCCGACTTGGCCCATCTAGATTCAGCTCAAACAAAAATTTATTATCCAAATGATGGCCTTCGCTTTGCCGGTTCCACTATGGATTTTTCATCTTTATACAAACTCATTGCTGTTTTAGAAAACTATAAAAGAGAAGAAATTAGCGTTCTTAAAATTCACAAACATGTGCAAGATTTACAAAAATATTTTTTAGAAGAGTGCCGCCGAATTAATCACCCAGTATTAAATCAATCCCAAATTTTGATAAGAGATTTAGAACACCATGGGCATTTTTTTAGTTTCAAAGTTAAAGACGAATCCTCTGCAAAAAATATCGCCGAACAACTTAAATTAAATAAAATCCTCGTTGATACGAGAGGTGACCGGGTTCGTTTTGGATTCGCTATTTACCACCAACCCAATTTTAAATTAAATTTTTCCGGGATTTCAAACACTAATCTTTAAAAAGATCAAAATAACTATTGAGTCTCAAACGAAGAATCTTAATTTTATCTCCTTCATTTTCCTTCGCTGAATTAATTGCTTTTTGCATTTCTAAAACAGAAGCAAGGCCTTCTTTTATTCTACAAGTGCGGCAAATCCTCTGCTCCACACCCTCAGTCTCTATTTCTGAACTAAGTAAAATTAAATGCCCCTCTAATCTTTCTCTTAAATCCCCAAGACCTTTTAAGCAATTAATTTTCGCCATTTCAACAGAAATACTAGCGGGAGAACTTCTCACAATAATATCTGCCGACAAACCATAGTGGTCAGAAAAATTAATCATCTTACCAGACTTTGCTTTAAACAATTGATTAAAATCTAGCTGAGAATGGACAATTTCTAGCCTTGGAGAAATAAAAATATAATCCAGCTGCCCTTCGTTATTAGAATGGTATGTATTGTCCGAACAATAAGTACAAAATTTTGCATTGAACTCTTCATTTTTAATTCCCTCTAGAGAAGTTAAAGAGCGCCAAAACTCATACTCGGTATGGAAATAGCGCATATTAAAATCACCAGCGACAACAAAAGCGTCAGAATCTGTTTGTTC
>JAHEZZ010000229.1 GCA_023250815.1 Bdellovibrionales bacterium | reverse complement strand
AACCTATGAATTTTCAATTACAAAAATTGTAAAACCAAATCCACTCTCATTCCTTTTTTTAAAAATTAAAGTTTTAACTTTTTAAAGCCGACAAGAAAGCTATGGTAAGGCATGTGTGTGGCCAAGCTATTGCAATTTGGAGGGCATTTTATGGGTGATAAAAGCATTAAAGGTGGTCATGTGATGAAAAAAAAACTGACCAAAAAAGAATTGAAAGCGCAAAATCACGCTAAATTAATGGAGCAGAAAAAAAGTAAAAGTGGCGGCGAAATGCAAAATCAAATTAGCGGTGTAAATCATTCGAGCGTTGATAAAAAGGCCGCATAGTATCTTTGTTCATGAGAGTGGATAAAAAAGGTGAGGCGAATGTTTCACCTTTTTTTGTCAGCTTATTAAGTAGGGTTAATGAATGTAGACGAAGGGTATTGTCAAAAAATTTTAGAAATTTCAAAACGCATTAACAAAGCTCAGAGGCCTATTCGTATTCTTCATGCAATTAAATGGGATGAATCATTAATTAAAGATCTTTTAAATAGTAATTTAAAGAAAATTCCTGATATTGGGCCTGATTATTATGCTCGAAATGATTTGGGGTTTGACCCCTTAAAAAAAATTTTAGAACTTGAAGAAATTTTAAACGATGTTGATCGAGATTTTGGCGAATCTGATCCGATTGGGAATATCTTAAAAAGAAATACTAACCAATATATTGATGTTGTACGTATGTTATTAGGGCGAGGGACCCCTGAATTTTATAAATTTTCTAAGAAAATATTTGGTTCTACGTTGGATTATTTTGAAGGTACTGAGCTTCGGGTTTATGAACTCGGAAAACTTTTAGATGACATTTTATCAGGTTTAAAAAATTCCGACTTGGGAGAAAAATATAAAAAAAATATTTCTTCAGAAAAAGTTGTTGCAGAATTAAACAAAAGATTAATTCCATTTTTTGGGGGAGCTGAAATCAATGTCAAGTTAGATGATGGTATACTTTCTGATGCTGCTGCCGGTTCAGATTATATAAAAATAAAAAACAACACGATGTTTAGTGAAAAAGACATAGATATTTTTGAGGTACATGAGGGACAAGTCCATCTGGCAACAACGATCAATGGATCAAGGCAGAGCTATGCTAAATGGCTAGCAAAAGGGCCGCCTTGCACCACTGTGATTCAAGAAGGTATTGCTGTGATGATGGAAGTTCTGACCTTCTCGACGCTGCCAGAAAGGGCCAAAAGAATTAACGATCGTTTACTTGCTTGTGAGATGGTGGAGCGTGGATCTAACATTAAAGACGTATTGAATTTTTATCAAGAAATGGGGCAATCAAAAGAAGATGCTTTGGAAAACTCTCTTCGAATTTTTCGCGGGGGTGTATTGTCCGGCGGTTCTCCTTTTACTAAAGATATTTCGTACTGTACTGGGTTCATTCAAGTTTACAATTTTGTTCGCATGAATATTCGTTTGGGAATGCCTGAACTTTTGCCTTTTTTATTTTGTGGTAAAGTCACATTGGATGATGTTCCAGTGCTCTATGAATATCATAAAAAAGGACTCATCAATTTTCCTCAATATTTGCCTAAAAAGTTTTCCGATTTAAATGGTCTTTCTGTTTGGATGGCATTTTCTTCTTTTTTAAATAAAATGAAATTGGAAACACTAAGTGACAAATACAAATCAAAGTTAGCGGGTTAGATTAAAGCGTTATTTGATTTTCTTCAATGGTATTTTTATTTTGCGAGGCAAAGTACCAATCTACTAAAGGAATTAAAATTCCTCCGATATCCATGCCATTATAGGGAATTAACTTAAGCTGATCATTATAAATGTGCAGGTCAGAAGTGAGAAAGAGGGTTTTAATTTGAGAGCTGAGTGTAGAGTATTTTCGAATAAAAAATTTTTCTTCGATCGAATTCTCCAAATTTAAGATGAGACATATCACATTTGCCCGGCCGTAAATTGAAGGGACATAAAGACGAGAAAGCAATTGTTGAAGATCTCGTACCTTTTCTTCTAGCCATAGATGACGTTCCGGAAAACCTTCTGGGGCCTCGACATTTGAGATAACATGAAAGGAGATATTCATTCCAAAGGATTGTAAATCAATTGGTTTTAAAGCAAGTAATGCTTTCGCCAGAGAAGGGTCTGAAGTCATTAAATGACCAGTAAAATGATCTAGGTGTGCAGAGTAAATATGGTCTTCGTATTTGAGCACGAAATAGTCAGTGTCCAAATCAAAAGACGGATTAATTAAGACAATTTTTTTAAATTCAGTTTTATTTTTGGCAACTTGATTAAAAAAATAATCACTCCCACAGGGTCTGATCGAACGGTGCTTGGGAAGAAAATTAACTTGTATGCCGTCAGTTGTTTGTACTGCGGAACTTTGCCCCACCATTCTCGATTCTAGCGCTTTTAGAAAGCTTAGCGATTTTTCTTCCGTACTAAAAAGGCAAAAGGCCTTCTTGCTTTTAATCTTTTTGTTTTTCAGGATTGGCAAATCAAAATAGAAAACTTCTTCTTCTGAAAAAAGCCCATAGGAATAATACCCGATATTTTTTAATAAACTCATTAGGACCTCGACCAAAATGATCTACTCTTGGGCAATTCTAGGTTATGGCGAAGCGAAGAGCGATCTTTTTATCACTTTACCTTGCGTCATTGTCTTTTCTAACACAATCAGACTGATCTCGTCATTATGCAAAATGTTTTACTTGAAAAATAAATAACTAGCAGTATATGCTGACGGTGACTTTTGTTGAGGTTATCTATGAAGTTATTTTTTATTTTGATTCTGTTATCACAATCTGCAATGGCCGAAGATTACTGGTACTTCAGCGATATTCAAAGTGTACCATTAAGGGCCACGGCGACAAAAGAATCTAGCGTAAATTCCTATATCCCGACTAATACACGCCTGCATATTTTAGAAAAGGGTACGGAGTGGAGTAAAATTAAAACTGAATTTGGGGATCAAGGTTGGGTTAGAAATGAGGTGATTACTAACGAGAGGCCCCTGTTGCGGAAATATAAAGGGATAGAGGATCAGGCCCTAAAATTTGAAAAAAAGAACAGCGAGTTATTGAAAAAAAAGGATGAACAGAACAATGAGATTAAGAGTTTAAAAGAGGAAATGGCAAAAAGTGAGGCAGCACTTAAAAAATTCCAGCAAGAATATGACGAACTTGTCGCGGCAAGTGGGAATATACTGCAAATTAAAAATGACTATAAAAAGGCAACTCTGCAACTGAACGATTATTTTATTAAAAATGGTGAATTAGAAAAGGCCGTTCATAATCAATATCTTTA
>JAHEZZ010000228.1 GCA_023250815.1 Bdellovibrionales bacterium | reverse complement strand
AATATTAATGAATAAAAAATAGAATTATTTTTTGGTATGGAATTTGCTTCATTGAATTCTGTTATAAAAATTATTTTTTGAGGGAGTTCTATGAAAAAAACTATTTTGGCATTGTCGTGTTTTGTGGCCATTTCGAGTTTAGCGCAGGACGAGGAAAAAAAAGGTGAGATAAAAAAAACGGAATTTAAACCGGGGATTGAATATACAGGGGAGGTCGGTTTGGGCCTTCGAAAAGTCCAAAGCAATAATTATGTTGTTGCTGATAGCTTTCTTGAAGTTAAACGAAAAATAACGGTGAGTAAGGGAGATGCTTCAGCATCACTTTTGGTTGGCGGAGTTGTTGTATTTCGCGATGATAAAGGTGCAATTATTACTGGCAATCAAGTGAGATCAACGAATTCGTATATTGCTGGCCAGACTGATTTATTACTTCGTAAAGGGCCTATTTTTTTAGATGTCGGTTTTACTTATGAAGAATTATTCAATCAGGGGATTTCAGTAGGTGGTTTTAGAGCAGCAGTTGGTGCTTGTGGAAGTGCGGTTAAAATCGATGCTTGTGTTGAGGCCTTAGCTTCAAAATGGTTTTATTCTGATTCCTTTGAAAGCACTGAAGTGGCCGCCACGGTTAACGCTTGTAAAAATTTAAAAAATGACAAGTATGCGATCTGCTTGGGAGCACAGTATATTTATGCCTATTCAGAGTTTAGAAGAAATCACATAGTTTCAGGACAAGCAGTTCTTCAACATAAAATTAACAATAGCAATAATGCTTATCTTAAGGGTGAATATGCTTATGAAACATCGACAGGTGAGTTTTCTGGCCCACCATCAAATGTCTTTACAATAAACTTTGGTCTTTCTGGTGATCTTAATGGAAAAGCGATTAGGGAAAGTCATAAAAAAGGAGAAAGGAAGTAGCTTTTAAAAGAAATTGCCCCATCCTTGGCCCGAGCAAAGTACTCGGGCTTTCTCCCGCCAAAATTCCTTAAAAAACTTAAAATTAAAGTATTTTTTCCGAAGAGTAGATAGAGGTTATTACTTGAAAAACATTGTTTTCTTATTTGTATTGCAATTTTCGGCGAATATTTCCTTATTTGCTGAAGTTCGTATTCTTGATTCTCATATCAAAAACCGATCGCTTTTTGCTGGTATTACCGGTGCTCGTACACTTTATCAAGCGGCCCTTGATACTAACGCAAATACACTCATTATTGAACAATATGAAACTAATACAAAATTAAATCCTAAAAAACTTGTTTCACAGAAAAAATATCCCTTGGGATCTTTAGAAGAAGTGCAAATGGCCCAGACAGAAATGAGAAGAGTCGATCTTTACTGGCCGCTTGATAGTTTTTATCAGTTAAAATCGAAGGACTGTAAAACTATTATTTTTAATATTCCAACTGAATCAATTGATAAATTTGCAGAGAAAAACATGGCAGTTGTCTCCAGATTGAAAGCTGAGCAAGCGGAGATTGGAGTTCATAAAATGATGAGTTTTGCCTCCGTATGTGGCATGCCAATGTTTCATTTAGGAGCTGTTATTACATTAAATGGGCAACTCAAAAGCTTTGCGCTTGTTTCTGATGATGATAACCCCTTGCCCTTTGAAATTATCGAACAAAATGGAATTATTTTGATTAAAAATAAAAATTTAACCTTAGTGCGTATTTCTGAGCAAGAAAAGTTTGACTCAAGTAAAGGGGGGCGTTTTACCACTTCGGTTATAACAAAATGTGAAGGGCCAGAATATAAAGAATTTAGTTTGCAAATTAGACCGAAAGAAAAAGATGGCCTTATTACATGGAATATTTCTTCACAACATGAATTAGATGGGCATATCCGATTAAATAGAGACCAAAGGCCAGGAGATAAAAATGTTGGCGAAGATCTTATTGGAGCTCCAGTTCAATTAGCTAAAGGTGTCGTTGATGGAATCTTTGGCACTCTTTTTTGGAATATTTTTGTTTCCGATAAAGGGAAAATTGAAGTAGTGGAAAATAAAATTTACGAAGAAAGTAAAAAAAATATCACCCTAACCACTGCCTTTTCAGATAATGAGCTTAAAGACATGGCCCGTGGTATTGCCACTTCCACAAAAGTTCCTTGGTATGCTCCTTTTTGGGGAACTAATAATATAAAAGAACGTGCGGCAATGACCTTTGCTTTTGAGCTTATAAAAAAAAGAGCATTAAAGCAGCTGCCTGTCGGGGCCTCAAAAGATATGGCAAATGGTGTAGCGGTTCGAGTGACTAGAGACATCGAACAATGTTTTCGCTCCTCAGAATCTTCGGTGGATACAGAAGTTTGTGTAGCAAAGTTTGCTCGTACTGCGCCTTATAGAGTAGGCCGGGAGCTTTTAGATTTACATATGTCAGCGGCATTAAGGCCGCAGGATTTATTTCCTCAGCAAAAAAATGGCATTATTGCCAAGTCTTTATTTCGTTATGATCAGTGTTCAAAGTCCAATTATTTTTTGCCTTATGACCAGCATTTAAGGCAAATCGTAACCAGCAAGAAAAAAGGAATTGGTTCAGTCATAAAACAATCAGTCAAAAAAGGACTTTTAGATATTGAGCTCCCATTCGAACCAGACAAAGTTATTATCGGATGCTTATTTGAAGGGAGCATTGCCGGTGCGGATGAGGCATTGAAAATTGGTTCAGGTAAATTATTAAATTCACCTCAAGATAAAGAATTAACCACCGCTCAATTTAGGCAATGTTTGGCGAAAGAAAAAATTCTCACCTATGCTGAAAATTTTATCGAATACAATCATCAATTATTACAAAATATGGAAGTAGATATTTTTACAAAAAAGCTTGAAGGTTGCATAACTCAAGGGAAGATTAAAGCTGGTGAATTAATTATAAAAGATCAGATAAGCACTCAACAGGCCCTGCTTAAGGTTACAAAGGGACATCCGGAAATTATAAATGAAGTAGTAGAAAAAACGATAGCTCAAGGTCTTCATCGGTGTTTGCAGTCCCAAGGAAATGACAAGCGTGATCCCGCAAAATGCACTGCGATTATTGAAAATGTTGCTTCTAAAGAGGTCTTCATTCTTCTGTTAAAAGATTCTCTTTCTAAAGAAATGGGGGCAGGTACTAAGGCCTTAGATTTTGCTCTCCGTGAAGTTGGATTAGGAGATCAAGAATCATCCACAAGTTCTATGGATATCAATAAGTGTTTTGATAATCGTCGGGAAAAACTTATTTCTCTCTTACAGGAAGGAACGGTATTACCCACAGATGATTTTTCAAATGCCAATTGTGCAATTCGCACAATCTTAGAACTAGCACCCATTTTAGTTCGGAATAAGTATATTAAGACACTTGAT
>JAHEZZ010000088.1 GCA_023250815.1 Bdellovibrionales bacterium | reverse complement strand
TGAGTTTTCACAAAATCACAGGCACACTTGAGAGATGTGCTATTTATACTCATCACGTTTGAGTTTTCCAGTACGGAAAACTCAGTACTACGGGTGGTATACCCGCAGCGGTTTGCTTTTGAAGCAAATTGCGAAGTGTATGTTAATGACCCTCATGCTATTCAGTGGAGAAACTTTCGCTGATACTCTCTATCAATTTGGATATCAATATTACGAACGTCTCAATATTCCGGTTGGTGGAAAAAATAATAAAGGTTTTTTACTGGCAAACTTTGATTATCAGGGACAAAAAGAAAAAATGAATACTAAAGCGGAATTTAATTTTCGCTTTTACCCCCATAATGCTGAAGGAGTATATTCTTTTCCAGAAGTTTTTGTTTCTTATAAAAAAACATGGTTTGATTTAACTTTAGGCCGAAAAATAATTGATTTTGCGCCGGCGGAAAAATTTTGGCTATTAGGTGAAATAAATCCAGTAAGGGGTTTTAATCTTTTAGAAGAAAAGCAAGAAGGCCTTATGGGCGCACATCTCGATTTGCATTTTAGGCGATCTTCTTTGAGTTTTATCGCAAGTCTGATCCATATCCCGCAAATTAATCCTACTTATAAAATAAAATCAGGAAAGGTTAGGGCCCCCAATGAGTGGTCTAAATTGCCGCCTACTAAGGCGAGATTTAATGGTCAGGATATGCAAATTTATTATAATTTAATTAAGCCTGATCTTGATCGAATATTAATTCATCCGACCACTGGAATTCGTTATAAGTATGAATGGAGTGAGAATTCTGGAGCGCAGGCATTTGCCCTTTTTAAACCAGAACCAGGAATTCGCATGAAGGCCACAGGGTTTTATGAACAAAACACGGTGGAACGTGCAAGTGTTTTTGTTAAACCTTTTGTCAATAAACATATTATTATGGGCGGAGAAATTTACCAGCAGTTTTCTTTCATGCAATTAAGGGTTGGGCTTTGGCATTTTGACCCCCAAAAAGGGCCTGATAAAGATTTTAATTTTACAGCGTTAAGAATTGAGCCGACTTATACTACAGAAGATTATTTTTATACCAAGCTCTCTGGAATATGGAATAAAATTAATTGGTCGGCAAACTTTTTAGATCTTATTTCTCGTGACAATCGAACTGATGATCTGTTTGCCAAGGTTTCAAAATGGAGACGAGCAATTGGAGCATCAATTGATTGGCAATTTTTAGAGAAGCACTCTTTAGATTTTAATTATCGATTAGATTTTAGTATGCACGATCATATTGTGAATGCTAATTGGAACTATCATTTTTTAGGCAATGCCCATTTGCTCGTTGGTTTTGAATTTATTGCAGCTCCGAGTGCCTTCTCTTATTGGGGCCCTTACCGAACCAACGATTCGTTATTTGCTCAAGTGAATTATGTTTTTTAAAGCTTTGAAAGATAAATTTTTTTCTCGGAAGAATTTTTTTTGTCGGGTTTCTATTTTTATTTTTGAATCTTGTAAAATATTTAATGAAAGACAAGGAAGTATGCTGTCATCTTCTGCTACTTTTTATTTCATTTTAACAATCGTTCCACTTAGTCTGCTTATCCTTCGCCTTATGGGTATTTTTTTTGTCGATGTCATTTCTGTTTTTGAGTCCTTATTTAATTTGGGGTTGAAATTTTTTCCAGACATCGCTCCGCAGATGCTTTTAAAAGTTAAGGATTTGGTGAGATCCGCATTGTTTGCCAAAAAGGGTTATACAATTATTAATATGGGAATACTTTTCTGGTCTTCCGTCGCATTTTTTAATTCTATTTGGCAAGGCATATCTGTGATCGGAAAATCTCCCCTTTTATCTTCTCATACTGAGTTTTCCGTAGCTGAAAATTCAAACATGATGAGTGTAACGCAATTTAAAATGTATTTAAGGGGAATTTTTATCATTTTTTTCTCCGTCATTTTACTTTCTGTTATTTTGGTTACTCCACCGCTGCTCCAAGGTCTTCTGAAGTTTGTACAAACAAATCCTTTAATTCAGATGATGGTTGAATCGTTTCCTGCTTTGAAGGAGTTATTGGGCCCGCTTCTTCGATTTAAATTATCTAAGAATTTTTTTGTTAAATCAGATATTGCCTCATTTTTAGTTTTTTTCCTTTATCTCACTTTTATTTATCGCTGGATATTTTCATTTCGCCTTAAAAAAGTTGAAGCAGTGATATCGGTATTGGTTTTTTTGGGAGGGGTTTTTGGTGCTAGGCAAGTTTTTTGGCTTTACCTTCGTTATGTTCGTGAAGGTCTAGTTAGAAACTATGGGGATTACTATACTATAATCCTAGGTTTGGTATGGATTTATTTCGTCATGTCACTATTTTATTTTTCAATGTGTGTTGCTCAAGTATTCATTGAAAAAAAGTTTCAGTCGAAGGATAATCAGCAAATAGTGCCTTTATAAAATTTTCAAGGAAGCAGGTATGGTTCGAATCGTTCTCAATCTTTATCTTCTCCTCCTTATTATTGATTCAATAATAAGTTATATTCCATCAATAAAAAAACAATTATGGGCGATGAGAATCAAGAAGATTGCTGATTATTCGCTAAATCCAATAAGAAAATTTCTTCCTCCGGATTTACCGTTTGATATTTCTCCAATTATTGTCATTTTGTTGATTAAAATACTAGAAGCAATTTGGTAAAGTGTGACCCTTGTCATATCCTACTGATGCAAGATAAAATAATCTGAACTTGGTGTATGCCGGTACGTGGTATAAATAAGGTCCAGGATGGAATCTTTAAATTTTTTTGATCTACTTTCCCAGGAAACCTTTGAACTTTGCAAGAGTCTTCCTTCTCAAAATCCTTTTGATGATTTAAATCCATCTCCGGTTATTTCTACCCTAGAATCGCCAAGTGTAAAAATAAATAGCGAGATAAAAATTGAAAAATGCGGATTGCTTTATCATATTGATAAAGGCATTAATACTTTTTGTATTAGAGGTTTTGTCAGCGAAGATGTTCCACATATTTTGCCTATCCTAAAGAATTTAGAATTGGCAGTTGATGACTCTAGTAAGCAATGTCGAATTGAACTTTTAAATATTTTAAAAATTACAAATGACCAAGATTTGAACTCCATCCAGTTTTTTCCCACCCTACACCCAGAGGAAGCTGAAGTTATTTTTGATCAAATGATTGGCCGACGATTTCCTTATAATGAAGAAATTCTATGCAATCTGAGTGATCCTGGTTTTAGTTGGTGGATGGATGTAGGTACAAATAGATTCCAAATTTATTTTAAATCACATGGTATTGAACGATCGGAAAAACTAATAAGACTTGGGCCAATTGGGGACGCAGTTGTCGCCATTAAGCATCTCAATCGCATTTGTGAAACTTTACAAAAATTATTTTCAATAAATGAATTAGTTTGTAATGATAAAACATTTGCCTTAGGAACAAGCGATACTGATAATCCCCATTTCAACAGTTTTAGGGATATTTTTTGGCAGGGAAAAGAAGATCAATCTCTAAATAATGAAATAGCAAATTCTATTCCCGATGCGAATGGGACCACTCTTATGCTTTATTTTAGAGAAATATCTTTACTTCGAACTTTCTGGATCGATATTCAGAAAAAGTTGCGGGTATAATCGCGGAGGCCGTTTAAAATGGATCCAACATCAACGACTAGTCAAGCTATCGGAAGTGATGCCTTAAAAAAGGCCATTGAAAGAAATAGAAAAAAACAACAAGACCGCAACTCCCATGAAATAAATAACTCTTGGCGACCTCCCAGGCCTTCAATTATCCAGAAAACTTATCAAAAGACAGAGGTTGAAAAGAAAGCGGACAACAAAATAGAAAATGATGATTCTTATGATAGGCCAAGGGCCACAAGAAAAACGGTAGCTCAGCAAAATGAAGAAGTTAGTTTTGTCACAGAACTTAAAAATAAAAGAAATAAATTTACCGAAATTCTTTCTTATGGTGGAGAAAGAGAATTGCGGGCGAAAAAAAATCTCGCAGGGAAATGGAACAATTTATTGGTCAAAGCTGCATGGATATTTATTGGTATTTTGCTTTTGCGTCTCATCTTTGTTAATCGTGGGGTGATGGATTATTATACTCGAGATCAAATTTATATGACGAAGGTTGTTGATTATAAAAATCTATTGAAAGAGAATGCGGCAATTAGAAAAGAAATATTTAAGATAAAAAATGATATTCCTCTACAAAAAAAATTAGTGCGTGATCATCTGGGATTTATTTCTGCTGATGAGTTCTTAGTGCTATTTCAGGGAGAGGAGAAGGCCCCCTCCAAATAAACTTATCGCCAATTTTCAATTCTTTTGAAACTTTTGAGTTCGAGCGCATTTCTAAAATATGATAGGCCATGACTGTTTTTGTTGTGGCAATTGGTGGAGGTTCTTCTTTTCCAGGATGGTGAGGGACGTCTCTTTCAATTTGAATAATGGTGAGATCTTCGCTTAAAAAAATAATATCTAAATCAAAGTAGGTATCCGGCATCCAAAAACGGCGAGGCGCCATTTCATTGTAGACAAATAGCATTCCTTCTTCTGTTGAAAATTGAGAGTCGGGGATGCCACTGAGCCCCTTTCTTTGTACCTCCTCTTCTATGGCAAGGCGTAATGGGATCTTTTTTCCCCAGGCGGTTTCTAAATGAAAAGTTTCTTGCTTAAAAAAGGAGCATGAAAAGAGAAGTAAAAGAAGTGATATTGTTTTCATAAAATATTGCTGCCTTTTAGGGGGAGAAAAGTTATATTGAATTTTACGATAGTGTCGCTATTTTGGCACTTAATTAAAGCTGAGGTATTTTGTGAGTGGTTTAGAAAAAGATTTAAAGGGCCTTATGAGAACTCATCATTGCGGGGAGCTGCGTTTGTCACATGTAGCAGGCAGGCAAGTTGTTACCCTATGCGGGTGGGTAAATAAGAATAGAGATTTAGGCGGCTTACATTTTATTGATCTTCGAGACAAGTATGGATTAACTCAGTTGAGTTTTGATCAATATGAAAAGAAAGGCGGAGACCTCAATCTTTTAAAACAAATTTCTTTGGAGTCAGTGCTTAAAGTTACAGGAATAGTAAGGGCACGACCAGATGATGCAAAAAATAAAAATATCGCCACTGGAGAAGTAGAGCTTGAAGTCCATGAAGTCGTTATACTGTCTGTTGCCGATAAAGATCGGATTCCCTTTTTACCTTCTGCTGCCACCCAGGCCAGTGATGATTTAAAATTAAAATACCGCTACCTCGATTTAAGAAATAAAAAATTGCAAGATATTTTACAGCTGCGATCAGACACGACTGTAAAAATAAGAAAAATTTTATCTTCAATCGGATTTATCGAAGTTGAGACCCCCATTCTTTACAAGTCTACTCCAGAAGGGGCAAGAGATTACATTGTTCCTAGTCGAGTTCACCCTGGGGAAGTTTATGCTCTCCCTCAATCTCCGCAAACACTAAAACAGCTTTTAATGATTGGAGGGACTGATAAGTATTTCCAAATTTGCAAATGTTTTAGAGATGAAGATCTAAGAGCAGATCGACAACCAGAATTTACTCAAGTGGATATTGAAGTTTCTTTTCCTACTCAAGATTATATTAAAAATTTAGTAGAAAAAATATTGATTGAACTTTTTGTATTACCTGAAAATTTTGTTTTGCCGATGATGGATTTTAATTTGGCAATGGAAACTTATGGTACGGATAAGCCGGATACTCGCTTTGCTCTTAAGCACATGAATGTAACTTCACTTTTTTTAAAGAGTGAATTTCAAACATTTAAAACAGTGGTGGACAGCGGCGGGATGATTAAGGCCATTTTTGTTCCTGAAGCAATGGGAGCTTTTTCTAGGAAGGAGACTGATCATTTAACTGAAGTTGTAAAACCTTACGGAGGTTCTGGCGTTGCCACTTTTAAAATAGTTGGTGGTGAACCCTCCGGTGGTATTAGTAAATTTATTTCTTCTGAATTATTCCATTCTTTAGAAGAGCTTTCTTTTAAAAGGACAGGAGAGAGGGGCAATGGCACTTGGTTTTTTTGTGCTGATAAAAGAGAAGAAACCACTCATGCTTGTTTAGATGCCGTGAGGAGACATCTTGGAGTTAAACTTAATTTAATTCATCCAGATCAATTGAGCTTTTTATGGGTATACGACTTTCCACTTTATGAGTGGGATGAGGAGAATAAAAGATTTGCGGCCAGGCATCACCCTTTTACTTCTCCTAAGTCTAGCATGATGAAGGATTATTTTGCAGCGGATCCTAAAGATGGCAAAGGTAAGTTGCGCTATCTTCTGGCCGACGCTTACGACATTGTTTGCAATGGTTATGAGATCGGAGGCGGCTCAATCAGGATTTTTAATCAAGAAGTTCAGTCTCGCATGTTTAATATTTTAGGTATGACTGAAGAGGAAGCTCTCTATCAGTTTGGTTTTTTTATTGAAGCGCTTAAATACGGTACTCCTCCCCATGGAGGTCTGGCCTTTGGCCTAGATCGAATAGTCATGTTGCTTGCTAAAACTGATAATATTCGCGATGTCATTGCCTTTCCAAAAACCACCAGTGCCACAGATTTAATGGCCAAGGCACCATCTTCGCCAGGCCCCGCTCAACTGAAGGAGCTCCATTTTAAATGGGATTTAAAATCTTAAGCGACCTTTTTAAATTTTTCATCTAAAGCGGGATTATCTAAACTTTGTGCTTGCCCGGGAAAAGAAGTTAATTCCGCACTCTCTGTGTGCTTTGCAGGCAGTATTCCTAAGCTTTTTCTTTTTTTCTTTTCTTTTCTATCTTCTTTTGTAAATTGCACGGATGTCCCTGAAAGCCAATCCGCTATTCCTTTTTGCTCTTTGTTGAACCAGGGAAATAAAAATAAGAAACTTCCACTGAAATAACAGACAAATTGTCCCAGCGTGCGAAGCAGTGATTGTCTAAAAGTCAGAGGAGAAAAGTCACCATTAACCACTT
The DNA here is from genome assembly GCA_023250815.1 of Bdellovibrionales bacterium. Classification (GTDB taxonomy): domain Bacteria; phylum Bdellovibrionota; class Bacteriovoracia; order Bacteriovoracales; family Bacteriovoracaceae; genus JAHEZZ01. The sequence continues at coordinate 4,054 of JAHEZZ010000088.1, read as the reverse complement.
TTAAATGTAGCAATACTTTTCCGGGAGTTTGCCCATCCATCATAAAGTTGCAAAATGTAAAATAGCCCCAAAAAATAATAGCAAAAATAATAATTTCTAATTTGTTTAACCTGATAAAAAGATAATCTTGAACAGCTTTGGGAATAGTTAAAAAATAATTTTCTAAAAAAGCGGTGTAATAAATCATGCAAAGTTTGTCGCCAATTAAAACCATTACCAGATCAAAAAGAAAGGCGGTGGTTCTCATATTTAAAATTCTTTTTGATTGTTTTTCATCATACAAGTTTAGTACTTGATGATCTTCGTGGGGTAATGAATCGTTAAAATCTAAGGCCATACTCTTTCTTATCGACGGCCAGGAGGATTACATGACCCTAAGGTAAGACTTTTACTTCTTTGGGGTGCCTATTATTTGTCCCTAATACCAATCGTTATACTCAAGAAATAATTACAATTGTGCTTCTTCATAAATGCTAATTTAAAATTATTTGTTAGAAAACTCCTAGAGTCGTAACTGGGGGAAATAGTTATGAAAAAGATTTTGCTGATTTGTCTTGTTGTCTTATTTAGTTTCAAGGTCTTTTCAGAAGAGTTATCGGACAAGGAGCTAGATCGCGCCTTTCGATTTGGCGATTTGGTGGTGAGTGGTTCTGTTGCCGGGAAAACACTTAAAGAAAAAAATAATGTTGGCATTCCAGATACGATTAGAGTTAGCGCAGTTGATCCTTTTACTGGTTATAAGTACAAAAATACTTTGATCGGAAATACTCAAACATTAAAATGGAATGAATTTAGCTTTGGACTCATCACTCATTATCGCTATATCACTCTTTATGATGCTAAAAGAAATCCCGATTTTCGGTTGAGTGGCTTTCCTGCAATCGAAGAGGAATGCCATGATGAGGGTTGGAGTTTTGGTGAATGGACTAGTGAATACAATTACTCCATGACTTTAACTGTTGGTGGCGGAATTAAATTGCCTGAATTGGGCCTTGAGTCCAGTGTGACTTACGCTATTACTCACGGGGCCTCCTTTCGAAGCACAAGGCGTTTACAAGGAACAAAGGGATTACGGGCCATTCACACACCCTATGGGAGTACTGAAGATTGGCAGGGAGTGACTTATATTCAATGGTACAATAGTCAGACTGGAGAATATGGGATTCTAAGTAAAAGTATTGGGGATCACATCGAAAGTTTTTTTGGCGGGAATAGTTATCCATGGCGATTTTATCTCAACAACCAAAATTTTATTTTTAAAGTAAAAAGAACAGATGAAGAAGTTTGCAAGGGTTATGAAGGAAAAGTACTTTTGTCGAATCCTATGTCTCATGCCGCTATTTTGATTCCTTAATTGCTTTCTTATTTTTTCTTACATTTTAGCACTGGCCCAATATATAAGGCACAATAAAAATATTGTTCATTGTATTTTTGCATTCAAGGAGGAATGTCATGGCGAAATTAAAATTAATATTAACTTTTTTTCTTTTTAGCGGATTGATTTTTTCCTCATTGGCCGAAGCCGATTCACTTGTCGATAGTTTTAACAAAAGATTTGAATTCGTCCGTCAAGATAACAAATTGGTGGAAGTAAAAGATCGTTTTTTAGGGAAGGAATTTAAGATTGCCCCCCTCGTTCATTACTATAAAAATCTTTTGCAAAATGAACAATTGCGCTTAAATCAAAAGGGAATGGACTATAAGACATTTGTGCAAAATACTTTTGAGGTCAACGATCAAACAACTCCAGAGTATTTAGTTGAATCTCTGTCTACGTTGAGAAATATTGATATCGAAAAAGTTTTTTCTAATCCAAAATTTAACGAAATACTGGGGAAATTTGAGCTTAAAATTGGAGAAGAACTAGAAAAAACAGGACTGATAACTTTGGCCCGTCCGCAAGACTCGAGATTTTTTTATAAAAGAGAGGCCATTTATGAAATTACAAAAATGTTTTTTAATATGGCGAAATCTCAGATCGGAGAAGTTCCAGTTCTTAACACTTTAGTTTTTATTTTGAGCGAGGCAGAAAGATTGGTGAGAGAAAGAAGAACTTTTCACCAGAATATGCTTTTTCATTATTTGGAAAATTTTTCGTCGAGTGAATTGGGGATTCGTGAAGGTGAATCGGCAATCATACTATCCTCAATTTATGAGTCAAAAATAATTTGGTACGCTTTTTGGGAATCGCAAGCGGCCAGCGAAAAGTGGGATTCTTACGGCAAAAATAAATTTGCTATAACTTTAAAATTGGCCAATAGCAGATTGGCCCAGCAACAAGGTTCTTATGAAACTTTAGGGAAACGGCATGATTTTGCTTTCATGGATGCAACTTTAAAGGGCAAAAAAGTGATTATCAATTTGATCGATAAAAAAGATATGTTCTCTGCAAAACATTCTGTCGCTTACTATTATGAAAATCCAAAACTTGTTGTTAATCAAAGAATACTTCTACAGCTGGCACAGCTGGGCCTTAGTTTTGTAAATATACCTCAGACCATTAAGGATTTTTCTAATTCTTATTTTAAATCAATGTATGATGCTCAACGATTAACTGAAGGGGCATTGGTAGGGTATTTCGAATCAAAGGGGCAAAGACAAATGGCGTATCAAATGATGAAACAGAACGTAAATCCATTTGAGTTTTAAAGACAGCTATTATCTTTGCAGATTCTTTTGGTTCTTACATTTGCTAACATAAAGCATCTTTTTATAAAAAATGTTTGATTTCTTATGCTTGTCAAATAAGAATATTTCGAAGAAGTAAAAACTTACATTTTATGGATGAATACGTTACACAAGGAAGGTGTTAAATGAAAATCCCGTTCACTCAGCAATTTTTAAAAAAGCAGCGAGAGAAACTATTGGTTCTTAAGTATGAACTTTTAAATAAAACTAAAAGTTTAGAAAATTTCTCAATTCCCAGTGAGGAAATTATGGAGGAAGGGGATCTCGCTCAGGCGATCATCGGTCAGAATGTGACCTTTGAATTAAAAGAAAGAGAATTAAAACGCCTTAAGCAGGTTAATAATGCTCTTGAAAAATTTGAATTTGGTGTTTATGGAATTTGCGAAGAGACCGATGAGCCGATTGAACTCAATCGTTTGGAAAAAATGCCTTGGGCCACTTTGTGTATTCAAGCAGCGGAAGAAAAAGAAAGAGTGGCAAAAATTAGAATGTAGTTTTTCTTATTGTTTCGTCAGTCTTGGGTAGGGATTTTTATTAAGATAAATGTACTCGTGGATAATTGAGGCCAAATTCAGTTGATGGTCTTCAAAATAATAGAGATCTAATTCTTCACCGTTAATCTCAATATCAATAATGTCGTCGTCGTATCCGTATTTTTTTTGGTTATCTTTGTCAATCGCTCCAATGGCAATATCTACTTCAAGAGAGTCACTCATCACTTCGCCAGTGCTGACACAATAGGTGAGATACTTGGCAGAAATTTTTCCTTTAAATATTAACATTTCCTCAAATTTAGTATTTTTCTTTTTTGTAATTTGGCCTTTGAATTCGATAAAGGTTGTACAGTCCGTCAGTTTGCGATCTTCTTCTTCCACATGTTCGTTTAATTCTTCTAAGAGATTGCAAAGCCAAGGAACATCTTTGTCGAAAAAAACATTTTCGGTGGCGTCTGATCTTAGTTTTTGCAGTTTAATAATTCCAGATTGGGGATTGATAAATGTCAAAGCAATATTTTCTGTCATGAATATACTCGTGTCTTTCTAAAAATTTTTTGCACCATAACACTATTTTTTTAAGTTCATCAAATAGAATATCGCTCTGTTGCTGTGCCGCAAATAATATTTTCTAACTTCACTTTGCTTTTGTTTTTTCTGAAGGCAAAATCGGCCACCGCAATGTTTTGCAATATTAACCGAGGAACAATATGAATGTATTAAAATGGTCGATGCCAATTTTATTTGCTCTTAGCGCTCTTGCTTCAGGTGCCAACGAGGTAGCGGAAAAAGTTCTTAAAAGGCAAAAGCAAATGCTTGCGACTGTCGATTCAGTCGAAAGTGTTTTTGATGCCATGTATGCTCCTAAAGAA
>JAHEZZ010000087.1 GCA_023250815.1 Bdellovibrionales bacterium | reverse complement strand
ATTGGGGGCCTTGTTTTGATCGACGATGGGTTTTAGTTGATGAAAATTATAAATTTCTCACTCAGCGAGAAGACCCCACTTTGGCAAAATTTAAAGTTGATTTTAAGTTAGATCAATTGGAAATTACAACCAAAGAAGATAAAGTTTGTGTTCCCATCATGGGAAACAACTTAGAAAAAAAAGTAATCACTGTTTGGGCCCATCAGGGAGATCTTACGACTGCGGGGCAAAGGCCTCTGATTTTTTTTCCACACATCTAGGAAAGAAAGTTTTTCTTTTTAAAATTGCCGAAAATTTTGCACGAACAAGCAGTTCGAAGACAAGCGATATTAGCTTTGTGGATTCGAGGCAGGTTTTAGTTGCGAATAAAAAAAGTTTAGATTGGCTTAATCAGCAAATTAAAAATGAAAATGGCGTACAAATTGAGATGAATAGATTTCGAGCAAATATTATTTTAGATGAAGTTGAATTTTTGGAAGAAAAGATTAATCTTTTTGGCAATGAGCAAGTCGAATTAATTTTTGAAAAAAAATGCGGGCGCTGTGTGGTCATTACAACAGATCAATTCGGTGGCGGAAGGCAAAGCACTTTACCTTTGAAAATTGTGGCCAAAAGAAATAAAGAAAATTCCTTCGGGGTTTATTTCACAGTGAAAAGCTTGGTCACAAATGCGTTATGTAAAAAAGGTGATTTTCTTCAGCTAATAGATTGACTGTGCCCCTTTACAAATAATCTAGTGCTTGGCACCGTTTATTTACGAATAGAAAGGAGATTTTATGAAAAAATTTTTAGTGTTAGGTCTTATGGTTTTATCGGCAAATTCTTTTGCTTCAATCGGGGGTTGCACTTTACCTGAAGAGGGTACTTGTGTTGATTATACGGGGACTATTTGGGCGCAAGATCCTGAGGCGGTAATGCAATCATGCACAGCTGAAGGCGGGACATTTTCGGCAAATGGTTGTAAAGCAGCAGGAAAAATTGGCGGCTGTTTGATGTATGAAGATCAAACTACTGAATACCTTATTAATTTTTATACTCCAATGGAAGTTGCCGATGCGAAGGCCGCTTGTGATGCCGCCGGCGGGTTGTGGAAATAATTAATTCCAAAAGGGATTGATCGTTTCATCTAATAAGCAGGTAAGAAATCTTTCAATTCCAAGGGCGGCACCTGCCGCCGGATCGAAGCCTTTTTTTAAGGCATTATAAAGCACTGAAGCTTCGGGGAGCTGGTAGTTATAGAGCTTTGCTTTAAGCTCTGCCTGTTCTTCGAAGCGTTTTTTTTGAATTTCCAAATCCCTTAATTCATTATAGCAGTTGCAAAGTTCAACACCGTATAAATAAACTTCAAATCTTTCACACACTCGGGGGTCATTTTTTTTTAAGGTGGAGAGAGCTGCCAGTGGTGCGGGATATTCATAGAGAAGTAAGGCGGGATAGTTTTTTAATTGGGGTTCAATTTTATTAAGGAAGAGTAAAAAATAAAAATCATCCCAAGTGAGTTTTTCCCATTCATCCTCCGGGGGGAGGGGAACCTCATTTTTAAATTGGGTTGTGATTAATTCAATCAAGTTTTCTTTTTCTAAAAAATCTAAAATTTCAACATTCAGAATTTGTTTAAAAATTTGACTGATGGTCATTCGTTTCAGGCAGCGTTTAAGATAAGGGGCCCTCACTTTAAATCCTTGATCCCTTAAAGCAATGGCACAATAATTAATTAATTTTTCCACATCATCCATAATTGTTAGATAGTGAGAGTTTGAGCGATACCATTCCAACATTAAAAACTGCGGGCGGTGAAGAGTCGCTTCGGGCTCATTTCGAAAGGCCCAGCATAAATTAAAAATTTTTTTGTATCCCATTGAGAGTAATTCTTTCATATGAAATTCTGGACTAGTATGAAGATAGGCAGAGTGTTTTGCGAGGGGCCCAATTCCTTCCGTTTTGAAGGGATGAATGTGCGCTTCCATCCCGGGATTTTCAACCATTGGAGGGGTCATTACGTCGAGAAATTCTTCCTGCTTAAAAAAATCGCGAATTCCTTGAAGAAGAGTGAATAATTGAAAATGTTTTGGGTAAAGATCAAAGGCCATAGGGAATTATGTATAAAACTTTTTTTTACTCTATGGCCAACAAATTTTATTATTTTTGAATTTTGCTAGAGCACTTTAGGTCAATATGAAGGTAGCCTTGATCCATAAGATCCATTTGGATTGTAGTCAATGCTCTAAATGATTTGCTATTTTTTCCAAGTGCGGAGTTATCGAAATAAAACATCATATCCCAATGTTGCTCTTGATCGTGTCCATGAAAACTTTGATAAGGGCCACCATCAAATTTATAAGAATACCCTGAATTCGCTTCTTCGCTAATATTGACTTCATAAAATTCTGAGTATTGAAACTTTCCATAATAGGGTTTTTTAAATTCAGATGAGGGAACAGTTAGGAAAACTTTGGCAGTGGTAATTGTTTTAGTGTCTGTGTTTCCTAATTTTATAGCTTGAATGTAGTCGCCGTGTTGATCTTTTTTCCATACCGTCTCAATTTTTTTGGATGGATCAAAGTTGGCAGAAAGTTTATAGCCTTCTTTGTTGCTGCAAGAAATTAATTGCCTTGAGGCGTAGGTGTTGCTGGTGGCAAGCATAACAAATGAAAGTAAGATTAAGCTGTTTTTCATAAAATCTCCTGAAATTGGTATAATTTTTGACAGCGATACAAAACTGTTCTTAGTATGACAAAAATTAATTGATGAATTGAATTTATTACAAACGACCTGTGCGATGTGTCTTCTTGCGTAATCCCTTGGTTCTTGGGTGTCTTTGTGTTTTATACTCAAACGAGAGGAGTATATATGTTAGATCAGAACTCAATATTTCATCAGAATCTCTATTGGGCCTATGGCCTAATTTCTTTTTTATTTGTCGCCGGTTTTGTATTTATTATTTTGGGTTTACGAACAAAAAGGCCTCATCTTCCCGCTATCTCTGAAGTTCCTGAAAAAAAAAGGGTTGTGGAAATTTCTTGGAATGATCGATTAAAAAAAGGTTTAGAGCGATCCCGCAAAGATGTTTGGGGAAAAATATTTGATCTTTTTAGCTCGGAAACTTTAACAGATGATCAGATGATGGAGCTAGAAGAAATCCTTTATTCTGCTGATATTGGTGCAAAATTAGTGCAAGAACTTCTTTCACATGTTTTGATGAAAGCGAAGGGTACAGCACTCTCTTCCGAGCAAATAAAAAAAGAACTTTATTTTTTTATGGAAAATAAATTAGATAAAGTTCAAAAAAATAATGATCGGGATTTATTTTTATTTGATAATTCTCTTCCTAAAAAAACGAAAGTGATTATGATCGTCGGTGTAAATGGCGTTGGCAAAACAACCACCATCGGGAAGTTGGCAACTAAATTGACTGCACAGGGGGCAAATGTGGTAGTTGGCGCTTGTGATACATTTCGAGCGGCGGCAGTCGATCAATTGCAAATTTGGTGTGATCGAGCTGGGGCAAAAATGGTGCGGGCAAAAGAAAATTCTGCTCCAAGTGGAGTGGGTTATCAGGCCTTGGAAATGGCCTTGAATCTGAAGGCCGATTATTGCTTGCTTGATACTGCGGGGCGATTACACAATAATGAAAATCTGATGGAAGAGCTTAAGAAAAGTAAAAATGTGCTCAAAAAACTTTTACCCGAAGCGCCACATCACGCTTTATTGGTGATCGATGCGATAACCGGACAAAATGCATTAAAGCAGGCCATGGAATTTCACAAAATGTTAGGGCTAACTGGAATTATTTTAACCAAGTGCGATGGGTCATCAAAGGCCGGAAGTGCTTTGGCAATTGTCGATGAATTAAAAGTGCCAATCACCTATATTGGAGTGGGCGAAGACGTCAGCGACTTGGATCTTTTCAAGTCAAAAGACTATCTCAATGCAATGCTTGGTATAAATATTGACTAAAATTCTTTGGGAGATTACCCTGAGAATATATATGATTGAAAGAGATTTACAATTTGATGTGTTGGGATGCCGAATCAAGATTCGGGCCGAAGAAGTAAATGCAGAGGGCGATAGGCTTCTATCACCGGAACATATAGTAGGGTTGGTCTTATCTGAAATAGATCAGATGAAAGCAGAGAATTCAAAACTTGATGACAAGCAAATTGCGGTGCTTTTAGCGCTGAAATTTGCCAAAGAGAAAATGGTTCTTGAAAGTTCACTGAATATCGATCAAGCCGAAATCTATAAAAATACTTCGATGGCCTTGAAATTGATTGAAGAAGTTTGCTCCACGACAGTCTAATTAAATCTTTTGAAGTGAGTATTAATTTGGATAAATCTTCTTTGAGAGCGAGATTAAAATCAGCTCTTATTGTCTTAAAAGGCAGTGGAGATTTTGAAAGTAAAAATAAGTTACTGGCCTCTAACATCGGCCGCTTGTTTAATTTTCATCTCAAGATCACTCATCTCAATCAATATAAAATAGGGGCCTATGCTCCGATGGATTTAGAACCAAGCTGGATTTCTTTTTTGGAAACAGAGTTTGGGCAAAAAGTTACCTGGTCTTACCCGCTTTTAAATAGTGCAGGCAAGATGGATTTTTGCATTTCTAAATATCAGGAGCTCGAAAAAAGAAGGGATTTTGGAGTTGAGTTACTACTTCCAAAATTGACCATGAAAAGTTGTTCTCCGGATTTATTGTTCATTCCTGGTTTGGGATTTACGGCAAGTGGTGAGAGAATAGGAAAAGGAAAAGGGTTTTACGATAAATATTTGAATGGGTTTGAAGGAGTTTCTGTTGGCCTGTGTTTTGAAGAACAAATTTTAATGGAGTTACCGACAGAAGAGCACGATAAAAAAATGCAATTTATCGTGACTGATAAACGAATTATAAAGTGTCAGTAAGGAGAATTTATGGAATTAGTTTTAGTGGCCATATTATGCAGTGTTGTTGGATCTGCGATTGGTTTTTTTGTTAAACATCAACAGGCACAAAAAGCTCTTGTTTCTAGGCAAAAGTCGGGAGACGAAATTATTGAGAAAGCAAAACAAGATGCTCAAGACATTAAGTATCGGGCGAGAAAAGAGGCCAAAGAAATTGCCAAAGAAGAAAGAGAAGAGGTTGAAAATTTTATTAAGAATCGTCAAAATGACGTTAAAAATCAAGAAAGAGAAATGGTTAAAAAAGAGACTCAGCTTGATAAAAAACTTGAAGATGTTGAGCGGGATGTCCAACGTTTAAAAAATAAAGAACACGATTTAGAAGAAAGTAAAAGTCGTCTTGATCGAGAGACCACTACTTATCGTCAAAAACAAGTGGAAATTGCCGACAAATTAAGTCAGGTGGCAAGCATGACCAAAGAAGAGGCCAAGCAGTTTTTGATGAAGCAAATGGAGGAGTCTGCCAAGCTTGATTTTGCAAAAGATCTTAGGAGAATTGAAGAAGAAGTTAAAGAAGAAGCGGAAGAGCGATGTAAGCGAGTGATTGGCATTGCGATTCAGCGATTTGCTGGAGAATATGTGGCGGAAAAAACAATTTCTGCAGTTGAACTTCCTTCGGATGATGTCAAAGGTCGTCTCATTGGTAGAGAGGGGAGAAATATTCGCGCCTTTGAACAAATTTGCGGAGTGGATCTTATTATCGATGATACTCCAGAAGTAGTAGTGGTTTCATCATTTAATGTTGTCAGAAGAGAAATCGCTCGACAGACAATTCAAAAATTACTCGCTGATGGTCGGATTCATCCCGCAAAAATTGAAGAATTTTATGAAAAGTCTAAGGCGGAGATGGATAAACATTTGCGGGATCTTGGCGAGAAAGCGCAAATGGAAATCGGAGTTCATGGCGTTCATCCAGAAATTTTAAAACTGATTGGGGCGCTTAATTACCGAACCTCTTATACTCAAAATCAATATCAGCATGCCATTGAAGCAGCGATGATTTGTGGAACTATGGCGGCGGAGCTTGGACTTAATGTGAAACAAGCGAGAAGGGCCGGGCTTCTTCACGATATTGGAAAAGTTTTAGATGCTTCAGCGGAAGGATCACACGCCGTGATAGGCGCTGACTTTGCTAAAAAATACGGTGAGGCCCCAGATATTGTTCATGCTATTCGCGCTCATCATGATGATGAAAAACCAGAATCAGTTTTGGCCCATCTTGTGGCCGCTTCGGATGCCCTTTCTGGCGCTCGTCCCGGGGCCCGAAAGGCGATGATGGAATCCTACGTTTCAAGACTTACAGACATTGAAGAAATTGTTAATCAGTTTGAAGGTGTTTCAAAAAGTTATGCTATTTCTGGCGGGCGTGAGGTGCGGGTGTTCGTTGAAAATGATCGAGTGAGTGATGAGCAAACGGTGATGTTGGCCCGTGATATCGCTAAAAAAATTGAAACAGAAATGTCTTACCCTGGTACAATTAAAGTAACTGTACTGCGAGAAACAAAAGCAATAGGTGTCGCAAAATAGAGAGGTGCTATGTCTGAATTATTTGCCTTAGTAACCGGGAGTTCTTCGGGAATAGGTAAGGAAATTTGCACTCACCTTTTAAAAAATCATTATACTGTCTTTGGGGTGAGCCGCCGTGGCTCGACAATAGAGCATGAAAATTATATCGATATTCTCGCAGATATTCGAGATGAGCTTGCGGTTGAAGATATGTATAAGATCGTGGCAGAAACGACTGAGGGATTAGATCTCATTATTAATGCTGCAGGAATTTGTGTCATCTCTCCATTGCATGAAACTCCTTCTAAAGAATTTTTAGATCATTTGCAAACGAATGTTCTTGGCCCGTTTCATGTTTTAAAACATGGTATCGAATTTGTGATTGAATCAGTTACTCACGTGATTAATATTTCTTCAATCGCTTCCCGTGTCGGGCTTCCCGATATGGGGGCCTACTGCGCTTCTAAGTTCGCCTTGAGTGGGTTGATCGGGGTTTGCTCCAAAGAATGGAAGTCCATGGGAGTTCGCTTTACCAATCTCAATCCAGGAGCAATCGATACTCCACTTTGGGATAATGCCGATTCTGCTGCCCCTAGAGAAAAAATGATGAAGATTGCTGACTTCATCAATATTTTTAACATGGTTATTAATTCTTCTTCCGATGTTGAATTCCCTGATATTTCTTTTTTGCCCCGTGAAGGTGTAAGTCCCCAATGAAAGTTGTTAGGCTTCCGCAATCCTTTAGGCCCCAGATTCTTTTTTTACTTAGCGTGATTAGCGGAGTTATTCTTGGCCTGGTAGTGCGAATTCCCTTTGATCATTTGGTTTCTTATTTTTTAGGAATTAGTTGGGTATCTCTGATTCTTCATCCGGGAGCTAAAACTTATGTAGGGCGGCCACAATACCGTTGGTCATTGGTTCGCACCTTTTATTTGTTGGATCAAAAAATTACATTGAAAAATAATGGCCTTGAAAATATTATCAGAATATTGCCACCGATTGTTTTTACTTTCCTTCTTTATATTTTTTCTGGACAAGGTTCAGTTTTATGGTGCGCTATAGGCGCCAGTTTGATTTTTCTTTTCCATCAATTCTGCTTCTAATTCTCCAGAGTGCAGTTTATTAAGCAAAATTAAAAATTCATTCATATTTTCACTTCGAAGGAAAATACTGCGCATTTCATTGGCATTTTCAAAGTCTTCAAATAAGTACCTGCAAAGGGATTTTAATCTTTTTAAAAGAGAATATTTTTGATCTGTATTTTGAAATAATTCAGAATAATTTTCGATTAGTGCCAAAAAATAATTTGGGATTTGATTTTTTCTAATTTGTAACATCTCTTGAGGGGAATTATTTTGATTAAGAATAGGAAACCAAGGTGATTTAAGGGCACCACGGCCCATCATGACACCGTGGCATTCTGTATTTTTGAAAATATTTTCTAGATCACAGGGGGCCCACACATCTCCATTTCCTATAATTGGAGTTGTTATGGATTGGGTGGCAGTTTTGATATAATTCCAATTTGCAATCCCAGTATAGAGTTGATCTCTCGTTCTGGCATGAATAGTAATAGCATCCACTCCTAGATCTTCTAAACTTTTTAAAATTGTGAGAAAGTTTAAGTCATCTCGGTAGCCGACTCTCATTTTTACTGTAAAAATTCCGTGAAAAACTTGGCGAATTTCTGCCGCAATTTTAACTAATTTTGGCAAATCAGATAAAAGATAAGCGCCACCGAAATGATTATTCACCGTTTTTGAAGGGCAGCCTAAATTGAGATCAACTCTTAAAATTCCCAAGTCTTGAATTTGAGAAACTAAATGTTGATGAGTAGTTCTTGGGGTGGCCAGAATTTGAAAGATTGTTTTTTTTAATATCTCATTATTTGCAAGGATTTTTTCCCCTATATGTTCTTTTACAATGCGAAGAGGGTAATAACTTTCCGTTGGGGCCCTTAGAAAATCAGTGCAATAAAAATCCCATTGGGGATAAAGTTTGTGAATAGTGAGACGATAAGACTGATCTGTGACGCCTTCCATTGGTGCAAAAAAAAGTGAATGTTTTGGCGTTGCTTTTAAATACATAATGGCGGTTTATCAAAAAAAATCTTTGTGGTAACTATAATCCTCAAACGTGAGGAGTATATATAAAAGTGAAGAATGTCCCAGTTTCTATTGTCATTTTACTGCGAAGGCCTTCTGCAACTCAGTTTGAGATGTGGATGCAGAGGCGTCAAGCACCTGGTACGCTAAATAATCTTTGGGAGTTTCCCGGTGGAAAAATTGAGAAAAATGAAAAGGCCATTGATGCCGCCAGGCGTGAAGTATTTGAAGAAATGGGCCTCGATCTTTCAAATATACCATTGATTGATTTTAAAATTTACCAGTACCAGTTTGAAGATCGGTGTATTTCTCTTAATGTTTATTTGGCCCAATTAGAGAATGTCAAATCTGTAGGGCATATTGGCGAATGGTTTCAAATAAAATATACTGTTCAATCTCAAAACTTTAAGGGGAAAATACCTCCTGCTAACCACCAAATAATCGATGAACTATGTTGTTACTTAAAAAAGAAATTTAAAAGTGGCGAGTGGGATTTTTCTGGAGAGAATAATGGAGATGGTTAAAAAAATTGTTGAGTTTTATCTACTCTCTTTGGGTTTAGGGGTGGGAATTTTTTCTCCTCTGGCATCTTCTAAATTGACCGGGCACGGTTTTTTAAAAGTTATTCATAGCATTTGCTTGGTTGCTCTTTTTATTGCTTTGGCGGTTCATTTTTCTCGTGTCGGACTTTTTGTTATTCCCAATTATATTTATGCGATGGGGTTATTTTCTTTTGCCTTAGTTATTTCATTGCACCGAGATCAAAAAAGTTTTTTCATGTGGTTGCTTTATATCTTTCAAAATGTTTCTCTTATTTATTTACTCTTTTTGTTTGTCGATAAAAATATTTCTCAGTTTTTTTTCTATCTTTCATCTTCTCTTTTTTTGGGAGTTGTCACTTATGCTATGATTTTAGGGCATTGGTATTTAGTGGTCTTTAAGCTTACTGAAAAACCTCTTCTCTATGCCACCTATTTTTTGTGGGGGATTTTAGCTTTTAAAATTTTATGGTCTTTTATAATTCTCATTAAACAATGGGATTATTTTTCCATTCCCGATAATTTTACGGGTGATTTTTCTTTTATCTGGATGGTTATTTGTATGCGTTTTGTTTGGGGTTATTTTATTATGGGAATTATGAGTTACTATTCCTGGCGACTGATCAAAATGCGCTCTATTCAAAGTGCTACTGGTGTTTTGTATGTCATGACATTTTTTGTTTTTGTGGGAGAATTAATTTCTAATTTTCTCCAATATAAATATGGGATAATGGTATGATGACGGTGCAATTTACTTGCGAAAAATGCAAATCAGGTGTTCAAGTTTATCCAAATATTCATTCAACCCAAGCAGTTTGTGATATTTGCCAGCATTCATTTTTGCTTCTTTTTAATGCTGATCATGAGAAAGGAATTGTGAAAGATTGTCCTTGTTGCAAGAGAAAGGATTTTTATATTCAAAAAGATTTTAATCGAAAAATCGGAGTTATTTTGTTTGTTATTGCGGCCGTTCTTTCGATCTGGACTTATGGGATTAGTTTAATTGTTCTTTATTTAATTGATCTTTTTCTGTTTAAAAAGTTAGGAAATGTGGTTTCTTGTTATAAGTGCAATACTCTATTTCGGGGTGTAGTTAATCAGTCTGACATTCGTCCTTTTGACCACGAAATGAATGATCGTATCGTATATTCAGACCATGATTTTAACGGTGAACCACTTCGTCACTAGGGCGTGTTCTCATACCATTTGCTGTGTTATGATTAAGGCTGTTTGATCTTCAAAGGACTTTTCTCAAAATAAATCATGGTTGGCAGTTTAGAAATCTTAGCATTATTTTGTTGTATCGTTTCCTCAGCATTTTTTTCTTGTGCTGAAGCGGTCATCATGTCTTTTGGAGTTGATCGTGCCAAACAGCTAATCGAACAGGGAGGGGCAAAGGGCCGGGCCATGAATTTTTTGGCAGATCGCCCAAGCGAGCTTTTGGTAACTATTTTGGTGGGGAACAATGTTGCCAATATTTTAGCGGCCAGTTTGTCGACCATTATTTTTGCCCGATATTTCCATGAGGATGCAGTGGCGATCAGTGCAGGATTGATGACTATCCTAATTTTAATTTTTGGGGAGATAGCTCCAAAAACATTTGGACGTAGTCATGCTGAAGTTCTTGCTGTTGTTGCCATTCGTTCTTTGCAAGCAATTTATTATTTACTCTGGCCGGTTGTTGAAATCACAGTATGGCTTATCCATACTGTTCTTGGATCTAATGCTGAACTTAAAGGACAAGTGATTACCAAACAAGATTTGGAATATTTTATAAATAAAGCGGAAAAAGAAAAAACAGTTGATTCAAAACAGCTTGAAATGCTCAACTCTATTATGGAGTTTCCCACCATCAAAGTTAAAGATATTATGCTTCCTAGGAAACAGGTTAAATATGTCCGAGTTGATTGGAGTTATGAACAAATTATCGGGCGGGTAAAAGAAGATAATCACAGTAGATATCCAGTTTGCCGTGGGGATAT
>JAHEZZ010000227.1 GCA_023250815.1 Bdellovibrionales bacterium | reverse complement strand
TTTATGTGAAGGTCAATTTTAAACATATAATCCCCGGTGCCAAGAAAAAAGAATTTTTAGAATTGTATAATTACTATAGTCCAATTCTTCCGGACAATTTTATTGCCTTTGACTTAAATGCGGTAAAAAATTATTTTGGCGATTTAACATTAGACGCCTCGACTATCTTTGGCAAAGAGGCATTAAAAGAAATATTTAATCCGCAATACTCAGAAAAACTACTTTGCTTAAGATATGCAACAGTAAGGCGCATCGGTGATATTGAAAAGGCCTGCAAGAATACCTCTAGTCGTTTGCTAAATAAGCAAAAGATGAATGATGATGGGGTAGACGAAAGTTCCCTAGATCATCAATTTCAAAACATTTGGAAAAAATATGTAATAGCGAGAACTGCTTACTGGAAACTTCAATTTACAAAAGACCCACGCTCAGTGAAAAATAAAAAAGAGACTTATCAAATTTTAGAAAAAATATTAGAGCTTTTTGCCGATAACAAAAAATTCAAATATCGCAGTCTTAAATTTTTAGTTTCTCTTTCAAGTCGACAAAATTTTCATAGAAAAAGTTCAATCACTTCAAGTTTAGACGCTTTTCCTGGGGCAAATAATCAAATTGAAGAAAATTCTCACGATCGTGGGGAGCTTGCACCTTCGGTGAGAATGTTAAGTGATACTCCAGAATTGGCCTTTGAAATTTTCTCAGATCATATCCACCAATCAATTGGCCCGATCTTTTTAAATTATACAGCTGAGCTTTAATTCTTTATTGGTATTGTATGTATTACTAATCTTTGACAATCCGAGTTCTCCAAGCGCGAACTTCAGGTGCCAGGTAATCGTATTTCATTTGATCCACGGTGTAGGATGCATATTCGTAATCAGTAGTATGAGTTAAGCAGCTGGTTGGGCAAACAGTTGTACATAGGCCACAATAGCAACACAGGGCCGTATCAATGGTATACATGGTAAGGTCTAGCTTAATTGCTGTACCATCTTTGGTTTTAAGCGCTGGAGCATCAGTGGCACGTCTGTTAGCGGAAATATAAATACAATCAACAGGACAAGCACTTGCACACTGTAAACAAGAAATGCAATTTTCAGCATCGTTGTATAAACGAGAACGGGAAATTTCTGGCAATTCTTCTTTTACTTCCGGGTATTCTATGGTGACAGGCCTCACTCCATAAACATATTTAAGAGTGATCATCATTCCCTTAAATGTGGTGATTACTGCGGTTTTAATATTATCAAAATATTGCCCGAGAGATAATTCATGAGAAACTGTAGCATGGTTATGTTGAGAACTCATCGATCCACCTCACCTAAAACGATATCGATACTTCCAATTGTCGCAACTAAATCAGCAATCATTTGCCCTGGCGCTAGTTCAGGAAGAACTGAAACATGTGTAAAACAGGATGATTTAACTTTTAAACGATAGGGTTTTTTAGAGCCATCGGAAATAAGATGATAACCCAATTCACCTCTGGGGCATTCTGTTCTAAAATAAATTTCTCCAGCAGGAACTTTTAATACTTTTGCAACTTTTCCCATTACTGGGCCGGCCTCAATTCCTTGCAAGCACTGGCGAATAATTTTTATCGATTCAATCATTTCACGCATGCGAACACTATAGCGGTCATAGCAATCACCCAATGTTCCTTTTTCTCCAAGGCCTACAGGAATCTCAAATTCCATTTTGTCATAAAAGCAATAAGGCCGATTTTTTCTCAAATCCCACTTAATTCCTGAACCTCGAAGGAGTGGCCCAGTTAGACCATACTCATAACAAAGAGTTTGAGAAATTAATCCGACGTTTGCTGTTCTCTCAATGAAAATACGATTTTGAGAAACGAGAGTGTCATATTTTTTTAGCTCTTCCGAAAGTTCATCGCAAAATTTTAAAATGCGCTCAATATGTTTATCGGTAATATCGTTCCACACTCCACCGATCCAAATATAATTATAAAGAAGTCTGGCGCCAGAAAACTCTTCAAATAATCTTAAAATTTCTTCTCTTTTTTGAAAGGCATACAAAAAGGGTGAAAAGGCCCCAAGGTCGATAGCGTATGTCCCAAAAAACATCAAGTGAGAAGCGATCCTTTGCAATTCGGCACAGACCATTCTTATATAAGTCGCTCGCTTTGGAACTTCTGTTCCAAGCATTTTTTCAATAGTCAAACAGTACCCAAGTTCCATATTCATCGCCGCCAAATAATCCATGCGATCGACGTAGGGAATCACTCCCCGATAATCCAAAGATTCAGAATGCTTTTCTTTACAACGGTGAAGATAACCAATATGAGGAATCGCCTCGGCGACGATCTCACTGTCAGTTTTAATTTCCACTCGCAAAACTCCGTGAGTGGCAGGATGCTGAGGGCCCATATTCACAGTTAAAAGTTCGGTCTTAAGTTTTTCTTGATTTACGTCCATTATCTCATATCCATTTTTAATTTATATTTTTTGCCCCTAATTCATAATTACTAATGCTAGTAACTGCACCTTTAACGTCTGTTTTTTGACGAACACCAAACTCTCTTTCTTTAAAATTAAGTTTATCTTCTGGATAAATGGTCATGCCATTATAAGATTCCATGGCAACGTAATCTTTGCGTAGAGGGTGGCCAACCCAATCGTCGGGGCACAAAATACGGCGATGGTCAGGGTGCCCATTGAATTTCACACCCATCATATCGAAGGCCTCCCGCTCCTGCCAATTTGCCGATTTCCAGATGCTACAGATACTGTCAATTTGCGGTAAATTATTTTTATCACCACGAGGTAATTTTACTTTGATAAGCAGTTCGCTATTTTTAATAAAACTAGCGATAACATAAGTAAGTTCAATTCTCTCCTCAACTGCTGGTGTCGTTTCAGTAGCGGCGGCGGCCAGATAATCAGCGGCAGTGATCACTTGAAGAACATTCATTTGATATTCAGGAGAATTTTTAAGCGCCTCGCAGACTTTTAAAATTTGTTTTGCATTGACATAAATTGCACTGTCCCCAACGGTCGCAGAAATAACCTGCGCATCGGCCCCAGAAACAGAACGATTTAGAAAATCACTAATTTCTTTATGCACGCTTCACCCACTTGTCGCGAAGAAGTCTCTCGGTTGCAATTTTTTTTTGCAAAGTCATGAGCCCTTCAATTAAGGCCTCCGGTCTTGGAGGGCAACCAGGAACATAAACATCAACAGGAACAACTTCATCTACGCCTTTTAAAACATGATAGCCATGTTGCCAGTAAGGGCCGCCTTTATTTGCACAAGACCCCATAGAGATAACATATTTTGGTTCGGGCATTTGCTCATAGAGAACTTTAATTCTGGTGGCCATTTTTAAAGTCACAGTCCCAGCGACAATCATCAAGTCGGCCCGTCTTGGTGTCGCCATGAAAG
>JAHEZZ010000226.1:1840-3438 GCA_023250815.1 Bdellovibrionales bacterium | reverse complement strand
TTGAATGGATAACGGCGGTTGTTGTTTGTACCGCTGCTGTTGCTACTGTTGGTTCCATAACTTTCTCCTTTTTGAGTTAACTCGCCATAAAAAGCATCATAAAATATTGCTTAATCGTTAACTGCAAAAAGAATGCCGCAACCCCGACTTTTTAATTTAAAGTAGTTAAAAAAAGAACAGATTAAAAAACTTGATCAGTATTTAGACAGTGTCAAAAAAGTAGACACTCTTTCATTGGAGGGGCCTCAAAAGGAAGTAGCTCTAATCCCAAAAGTTTTTCCATTGTAGGCCTCAGGTTAATGTGCCCATAAAGGGGATGAATGACTGAACCGAGAGCGGGAGTGTTTGGGCCATAAACAAATCCCCAAACTCGTTTCGAATTTTCAAAACTTGCCGCCTGTAAACCTCGCCCATGATGGATCCATTCTGCACCAATTCCACGGCCATGGTCGGTAGTTAAGACAATTGACGTTTGCTCCCCATATGTTCCCATTTTCCCGAGCATATCAATTATTATTTTAAGCCATTTATCGTAAGTTCTTAAATCTTTTACTACCAAATCGTAGCGGCCTTGATGGGCATGAGTATCTGAATCAGTAAAGTACAAATACATAAATCTCGGTTGATGATTTTTAAGATAAATTAACCCATGCTTAAAAGTAATATCGTCAGGTCGTTCGCTAATGTCAGAAGGATTTGATCCCAAACGATCTCTTTGATTTTGATTTACTTCACTATGCGCATCGGGAAAAAAAGGATCGACAAATTCTACTGCTCCTGCATTTACAGTTATTTTTCCTTGAACAGATTCCACTGCATCTTCTATTCTTTTCCAGGAAGAAAAAACGGCAACAGATCTTTTGGCGATCGATTTTTCATTCACTAATCTTTCAGGAAAAGTTTCAACCGTATTTCTGGGACAACTGGAAACATAGTCATTACTTTCACAAGTTTTTGTGAAAAGGCCATTAAACATACTGAGGTAAGCGGGATAACTTATGCCCGTGGTATTAGAAATTTCCATTCTTTGATTCAGCCTTACATCGCCAAACAGAACTCCCTTAGGCGCCAATTCACTCCAAAAATAAGGCATCAACTGGGCGCTGTCATTTTTGGAAAGACGAGGATCTGGCCGATTGGAAAAAAAATCCTCGTAGCGAACACCATCGATGGTAATATAAATAACGTTGGGGCCAGAAGTATCCACTATTTCTGCATAAGATAAACCCAAATAAAAAAAACCCACTGCAAATAAAAATACAATCTGTTTTAATGGCATAAGGCCTCCCTATTTATTTTTCAAAAGAAAGACTAGCAATAAGTTTATTAAAATTGTGTTAAATAATTATGACATTTAATTATTTTTTTAAATAGTTTGCCAGAGCGTCCTGACCGTGTTTAAAGAGTGCGTCATAATTTAGTCGATTCAAAATGGCCCTCTTTAGCAGTGACTCTAGAGATGCCTCACTGCAAAAAGAAGGAAGGCCCCAATGGATCTAACTCTTACAAACAATAGTTTTCAAAACTTTAATTTGCCCATAAAAATTGTCGAAAGTTTAAAAAAACTCAAATACACAAACCCTACACAAATTCAATCT
>JAHEZZ010000226.1:0-1740 GCA_023250815.1 Bdellovibrionales bacterium | reverse complement strand
AAGGAAGGCCCCAATGGATCTAACTCTTACAAACAATAGTTTTCAAAACTTTAATTTGCCCATAAAAATTGTCGAAAGTTTAAAAAAACTCAAATACACAAACCCTACACAAATTCAATCTCAGTCCATACCACCCTTGATGGAAGGTAAAGATGTTTTGGCAAAATCTCACACTGGTTCTGGAAAAACATTGGCCTTTTTAATTCCCCTTCTGGCCAAAATTTCAACGCAAAAAAGCACCGGACTTATTTTAGTTCCAACTCGCGAACTTGCTCTTCAAGTTTTTGAACAAGTAAAAAAATTCGATCAACTTGGACACATTTGCAAAAGCGCTTTAATTATCGGGGGAACTCCGATGTACCCTCAAGTCAAGCAACTCTGGGCAAGGCCTAATATCATTATTGGCACTCCGGGAAGAATTATTGACCATTTAGATAAAAAAACAATTCCCGTTTCTGCCATTAATTTTTTAGTTATTGATGAGGCCGATCGCATGATGGATATGGGGTTCTTGCCTCAGGTCAAAGATATAATTTCTTGTTTGCCAAAAGAAAAACAAACAGTGCTTTTTTCTGCCACTTTTCCTCCAGATATTAAAAAAATTGCTCACACTTTTTTAAATGAACCATTGTTGATTGAAAATCAGGAAAAAAGAGAAAAACCAAAAATTAAGGAAACTCACGTAGAAGTAAATCCCAATTTTAAAGGGGATATGTTGCAAAAACTTTTACAATCAGAGTCTGGCACGGCCATTGTTTTTGTGAAAACTAAACATAAAACCGAAAGACTTGCTCATATGCTTGCCAAAAAAGGATTTAAAGTCGGACAAATTCACGGCAACCGCAGTCAAAACCAAAGACAGAATGCCATAAAAAGTTTTACCAGTGGGGAATCGAGAATTTTAGTGGCCACCGATATTGCAGCTCGAGGTATTGATGTTTTTAATGTCTCTCTGATTGTCAATTTCGACCTTCCTCACTGCAGCGATGACTATATTCATCGCATTGGTCGGACCGGCCGGGCGGGGCTTGAGGGCAAGGCCATTTCATTAATTACTCCAGAGGAACGTGGGCTTTGGCAAAGAATGGGACGAGTTTCTAAAAGTATTTCTTTTTAACGAGAATCAATAGACGCAATTATCTGGCGATGTTAAATATATTCATCTTACCTTGTATAAGGAATCAGTATGAATATTTTAAAAGCTATTTCTTTTGTTGCCCTCCTAAATTTTTTGAATACAGCTTCGGCCGAAACTTTCATCTACTGCTCAGAAGGTTCTCCATCGGCCTTTAACCCTCAAATAACCGCCGATGGAACTTCTCACAATGCCGCAGGACTTACCATTTACAACCGTCTAGTTGAATTTGAAATTGGTTCAACCAAAATCATTCCTGGACTGGCAGAATCATGGACAACAAGCAAAGACGGAAAAACTTATACCTTTAGACTTCGAAAAAATGTCAAATTTCATAAAACAGATTTTTTTACCCCTACTCGAAATTTTAATGCTGACGATGTGCTTTTTTCTTTTAATCGCATGAGAGATCCTAAGCACCCCTTTAATAAAGTGAGCGGTGGAATTTATGAATATTTTGCGGCAATGGAGATGGGCCCGTTGATTTCTGATATTTCAAAAAAAGATGCCTACACTGTTGAAATAAAATTAACTCGACCAGAGGCCCCTTTTATCGCCAATCTCGCCATGGCCTTTATGAGTATTTTATCCCAAGAATACGGAGA
>JAHEZZ010000225.1 GCA_023250815.1 Bdellovibrionales bacterium | reverse complement strand
TCCATCATTAGCATGGGGCCGATCGAGCCTGACGTAGAGGCCGCTTATTTTTTCCGGGAAGAGCACGCAATTGCGACAATCCGGAGAAGTCTGGAATCCTTCCCAACGAAACTCTTTGAAGTCGCAAGTAGAGATCATCCCGCCACGAACTCCGCTGATGTCCGAATGAACGGCAAAGTTAACATAATATTTTTTATCTTCTTCCAGATAGGTAATACGAGGGTCATAGTAAAATGCCTTGTAATCTACCAACTCTTGGTCGCCGATAAATTTGATTTCATTTTTTTCAATATTCCATTTTTCGCCGTCTTCACTATAGGCCATGCGAAAATGCTGACCTCGATCTAGATCCTCAATTCTTAGCATCATGGCGTACATGCCTTGGTATTTGATAACCCCGGAATTAAAAACGCTATTGGTTGGCACCGGCAAATCCTTCGCCGTAAGAATGGGATTTTTTATAGAACGGGTGAAAAGTTCGCCTCTGCTTGAAATCATGCAAGCTCCTTATTAAGTGAATCATTGGTGCGCATTTCTAATTTCAAATCCAAGCGCTTCTGCAAATCATAAAAAACATATAGGCCACTGATCAGTGCCAAGAAGAGAGCGAGGTGGCCCTCATTCGTGGCGCCTAAAATATATTTGCCGATAGCAAAAAAGCTGGATAACAAAAAGATGGCGCAAGAAACGAAAGCGAGCAGATCCCCTGCCAGATTTTGAGTATTTTTGGGAGTGCCACTAATTTTGGCAATGGGCCCCCAGCCAAAACTGGCAGGACGCACTCGACGGTAAAAATTGAGCAACACTTTTTCTTCAGTGGGCGCAGTAAAATAAGTAGTGGTAAGCCAGGTGATCGTGGTTAGCCCCAAAGTCAAAAGTAAGCGAATGCCGTACATTTGGTCGGGGGCAAAAAAAGGAATGAGAGAAAAAACAGTGGCAAAAAAACCAGAGGCCAAAAGCGCTGAAATTTCCGACCAAGCATTAATCCGATGCCAATACCAACGCAGAATAAAAACCGGCCCAACTCCCGCTGTCAGCGTCGCTAAATATTTCCAAGCTCCGACAATGGAACCCATATTAAAAACCACTATCATAACGATAACAGAGAGAGCGAGCATCGCCATTCGAGAGGCGAAAACATAGTGTTTAGCTGTCCCATCTTTTTTTATAAAACGCCTATAGACATCGGTGATCAAATAACTAGAGCCCCAATTTAAGTGGGTTTCCAGGGTAGACATATAAGCAGCAGTTAAAGAAGTAATCACCAACCCCTTTAGGCCCACCGGCAAAAGACTAAACATCATGGGGTAAGCGGCCTCATTGTCGCCCACATGAGGAAAAAGCACGAGGGAGCATAGCCCCACCACCATCCAAGGCCAGGGCCTAATGACATAATGGAGGAAGCTAAATAAAAAAACGGCCAGGAAAGAATGTTTCTCATCCTTGCAAGCGAACATGTGCAAGGAAAGCTGCCCGCCCCCTGTGACATTCTTCTGCGCCCACCATTGTACCGCCATAATGACTAAAAAAAGTGTCAGCGCCTGGCCGCCCATGAGTGTGGGAAAAAAGTTGAATTTGGCGACCCCGAATTCTGGCATCGAGGAGAGTTTGGCCACCAAGTTGGGCATACCACCTACTTTATTGATAGAGAACCAGGCCAAGGCCAAAGCGCCGATGGTCGCCGTGCTATATTGAAGCAGATGGTTCATCGCCGCCCCCCACATTCCAGAAAGGCAAGTGTAGGTGACTGTGACCGTGACTAAAATGGGCACCACAATTTCCTTGGGAAGGCCTAAGGAGACTTCCAAGATTTTGACCATGGCGAGCGTAACCCAACCGATGATAATACAATTAAAAGGGATGGCATTAAAAAGGCCGCTAATTAAACGCAAGTACTCGGCCGGTTTGCCGTTGTAGCGAAGCTCCGTGATTTCCACATCAGTGGCAACCTGCGCTCGCCTCCACAGACGAGAGAAAAAATACAAAGTCACCAGGTCAGCAAAAAGCCAACTTGTGGGGTACCAAAATCCGGCGATCCCCTCTTCGCGAATCAAACGGGTTGCCGCCAGCGGAGCATCAGTGGCAAAACTAGTGGCGACCATAGAAATACCGGCGAACCACCACGGCAGCGAACGCCCCGCCAGAAAATAATCTTCAGTTGATCGAGAGGCCTTCTTGGCAAAATACAGACCGATACCGATCGTCAATGTCATGTAGGAGACAAAAACTAGAATATCGGGCAAAGCTAAATGAATCATAGAGTGTCCTTTTTTAAAAAAATTTGATGATAAATTTTAATAATTTTTTTGTTCAAATCCCCAAATTGGTCCCAGCGATGGGTCCACAGCATGGCGGGAATCTGGTTATCCTTAGCAGTCTGATAGATCTCTTTAATAATTTCGTTTCGAATAGGGTTATCAGTGCGTACTGAAAATTCCCCAAGCAGCACTGGTTTATGAAAACTCTTGGCGATTTTAAGAGAGTTATTAAAAGGGCCCTTTAAAAAAGTCCGCCAATTGGCATTATCAAAACCATAACTGTGTATTTGAATAATATCTGTAGCGGAGCTTTTATAAAAACTAACCCAAGGTTGGTACTCGCCCTCTGGAGAATAATAAAGATCTCCAGTCAAAGATAAAGACACGAGATGGTGAGGGTCGGCATTTTTGATGGCACTCGCAACATCCTCATACCAATTAAAAACCTGCTGATTCTCCGGAGTGTAGCTGTCTTTTAGCACGCCGTTCACTTCGTTCATCGGCTCCCAAGCAAAAAGATACTTTTCATTTTTATAGCGACTGGCCAGAAAAGAGGCCCGCTTCTTGGCGTAGAAGCGCAAATTGGGATCACTGTAAAACTCATCCGAAATAGTTTGTGGCAAATAATAGGGAGTGGCCCGCTCGATTGGAATTCTGCTGGAAGCGATATCGGGCACCCAGGCGTGACTCAAAAAGTAATGATCAAAAATGCACAAAATAACATAAACTTTATATTTCTTGGCCATCTCCATGACACTATCGAGTTCCTGCAAATGTTCTTGGTTGTAAACTCCGAGGATGGATTCTAGGGGAATCTTCACTTCTCTTTGGCCTTCTTTCACATAGCCCTCGCGAACAATAACCCGAACCAAATTAAAATGATTGTCCGCCAGATATTTAAAATATGCCTCAACATCCATGTCATCTTGATTGTCTTTGGCCTCATAAATGGCAAAGCGATTGATCCCATGGACGGCCAAAGGTTTACCATGTTGATCTAAAAATTGGCCCGGTGAAAGAGGATTGATTTGTACGAAATCGGCGCGAACTTGGATGGTAATAAAAAGAAACAGAACCCAAATGATTCCTTTCAAATAATTCAAAACGTCCTCCAATGACAGTTTTATTGCAAAAATGGTAACACAAGAATTTTAATCCGCCACTTTTTTAAAATATACTCCTCAC
>JAHEZZ010000086.1 GCA_023250815.1 Bdellovibrionales bacterium | reverse complement strand
TGTTTTTCTAGGCCATGAAAATTCATATTTGTTTTTTTGAGTCCAAAGAATTTTACTTCTCCGGTAATCGTCTTGGCAGCATTTTTTACAATTTCTGCACCAAATAATTTTGTCATGTTGGGAATATAATCTTTAAGCTTTAACTTTTTATCCAAGGTAATATGCAAACAAGCATTTAGCGCCTGATAATAACTTTTTCTTTCAGGAGAAAACTCGTTAAATTTAAAAAACATTTCCACTAATTCTTTTGCTTCTTCAAATCTTTTAAGTGCTAAAAAAATCAGACATTTTAATTCGCCAACAGTGAGTTGGCCCCAGATAGAAATTTCATCAAATTCCACTCCAATTAGTTCGGAAATGGGAGTATAATTATCTGGCCCATTTTGTTCGAGTTTATGAACTAATTTTTTTAAGGCCCGATCATCTAGTGAATGGAGATTCATAATATCTTCTCTAAAGAGTAAGGCCTTGTTGTGATTATCCCAAATCAGATCTTCTGTTAAATAGATTTCAGAATATCCCGGTACTAAAATTCTGCAGGCGTTAATGCCCAATTCCTTATAGTCGGCAATGTAAACTTCTTTTTTTAGTTTTTTAAGAATTGTCATGAGATAATCGTTTTCTTCTTCTGTTGTTCCTGAAAAATCCCATTGGCAAAATTGAAAATCAGATTTTTGACTAAAAAATTTCCAAGAAATAACACCAGTGGAGTCCACAAAGTGATCGATGATATTATTGTGCTCGCTTACTGCTTCATAAGTAAAAGTTGGAGCAGGAACATCATTTAGGCCTTCAATGCTCCTGCCTTGAAGAAGCTCTGTAAGGCCTCGCTCGAGGGCCACTTCAAATTTAGGATGAGCTCCAAAAGAAGCAAACACGCCACCATTTTTTGGATTTAAAAGAGTCACACACATGACAGGAAATTTACCTCCGAGAGAAGCATCTTTAACGATTACAGGAAATCCCATTGATTCTAGTTTTTGTATGCCTTCTAAGATTTTTGGATATTTTTTTAGAATAATTTGAGGAACATCAGGTAGAGTGATTTCTTCTAAGATGATTTGATTTTTTATCGCTCGTTCAAAAATTTCAGAGAGGCATTGAACACGAGCTTCATATTTTGTATTTCCGGCGCTCATGCCGTTACTGACAAATAAGTTTCCAATTAAGTTGACTGGAATATAAACTGTTTTTTTATCAGACTGACGTTCATAAGGAAGAGAACAAATTCCACGTTTAGCATTTCCCGAATTTGTATCAATTAAATGACTGGCCTTGAGCTCTTTATTTTTATTGTAAGTTTGAAGAAGAGTTTTATCCATTAGACCTTTTGGAAGTGAATCAGAAGGCCCTGCTTTAAACCATTTTTCATTGGGGTAATGGACAAAATCACCACTCGCTATTTTTTCTCCAAGGTAATAATGATTGTAAAAATAATTATTGCTCAAGCGTTCAAAGTACTCACCTAATGCAGAACAAAGAGCAGCATCTTTTGAGGCCCCTTTTCCATTGCTAAAACACATGGGAGAATCGGCGTCCCTGATATGAACTGACCATACATTTGGGACTTGATTTCGCCATGACGCAATTTCAATTTTAATTCCAAGGGATGCTAGAAGTCCTGTCATTTTAGCAATTGTTTCTTCTAGTGAACAGTCTTTGCCAGGAATCATTGTTTTAGAATTAAGACTAGAAGAATCCTGATAAAAAAGTTCCGAATCTTTGCCTAGTACATCTTTAGTTTCAATTTTAAATTGCGGAGAATGTTGAATAACTTTTTTTACGGTGCATCTGTCGATAGCTTTAAGAATTCCTTCACGGTCATGGGCAGAAATTAATTCGGGTAATTCCACTTGGATATTAAATATTTGATTGTATCTATTTTCCGGGTCGACAATATTATTTTGACTGAGCTTGATATCTTCTGTGGGAATATTGCGAGCAATACAATAGACTTTTACAAAATAAGCTGCACAAAGAGCAGATGAGGCCAAAAAATAATCAAAAGGACTTGGAGCAGTACCATCGCCTTTATAGCGAATAGGCTGATCCGTGATTACTTTAAAGTCATCAAAATGGGCCTCAAGTTTAAGATTGTCTAAAAAACGGACGGTAATTTGCATAGGGGACAAGCATTATACCAATCCCCTTAATTAATCTAGGGCCCAGGTTTTTTTATATTTAATTTATATTTAAGGCGAAATCTAAAATTGCACCTTCTGAATTAGTTGGCGGAATAATTCCCATTAAAAATGAAAGAGTGGGTGCTATGTCAACGACAAATCCTGAGGCATAAAGCCCCGCACGAAACGGTTTTCCAAGAAAGATCATAGGAACATAGCGGTCATAAGAATGGCCCGTTAAATGGGTAGTGGTAGCATAGCTGATGACGTAATTTGGTTTTGGAATCATCACAATGTCACCGCTTCTTCCTTCAAAATAAGTGCGAAGAATTTGCCGTTCAAATTGTTCTGCTGGCAGGGTATGATTTTTGACGTCATCGGCGGAAAATATTTGGGCAATTCCTTTTTTATACTCAGAAGTCGATGTCAAATATTTAGCTGCTTCTTTTTGAATTGTAGCTAAATCCAAGTTGTGTTCTCGAATTTCTTTTCTGTTCAAATAAAAATTAAGTTCTGATACGCCAACCATCCATTTATTTGGGGCCTTGCCATATTTGTTAGTCAGAAATTTTTCCAGGGCGATAAGCATTGCCTCCTGATCAATAATTCCCGAAGGGATTTTGTTGGCGGCAAGTATTTTGGGGTTGTCCGATACACCGTGATCAGCTGTCAGTATAACCCATATATTTTTAAGTCCGCCGGGAGTTTTTTTATCTAAAAAATTGAGAAAATGAGCGATAGTTTTATCTTCGTGAATTGTCGTTTCTTTTATTTCTTCACTTTCTGGGCCAAAATTATGTCCTACATAATCGTGATTAGAAAAACTGATTGCCAGCACGTCAGTCGCCTTTGTTTGCCCTAATTTGAGTACTTCAATTGCTTTCATCGCCATTTCTTCTGGCATGTCTACCGCTATAGGAAAAAGTAAGCTTGAAGGGCCGCCAATTTTTGCTTTATGGGGAAAGGTTTTTCCCATGTCTTTAGTTGCGGAGCTATCAACGACATTGCTATTGTCTGATAGATTTTTGGCATTTTTATTTTCCCAAGTCTGCTGAAGGCCGACCATCTTTTTCATTTGAAGATTTTTTTCTAAAACCCAATCTGGAAGCCCTTTAGAAGTTAGATAATATTCACTGGAGACCCACTGAAAAGATTCTAAATCAAACCATAGGGCAATATCTGCTCGATGTCCTCCCATCAAAATGGCCGCACGATCTTTTAAGGAAATTGCAATAACCCGAGAATTGGGAAAAGCATTTTTAAGTTCATCGCCAAAAGTTGTTCCAATAAGATTTTTAGGAGAGGTGCCAACGTGAATATTGCTGGGATTTGCACCTACCGTCTTTTGTGATTGGTCTTCAGTGCAATAGACAAAATTTTGAGTTTCAGCATCATACCAGTCGTTATTGCCAATGCCATTTTGATAGGGGTACGAGCCAGTTAAAATGGTAGCATGTCCAGGCCCGGTCATATTTTGCAAAATTCCGTATTGAGCGTGAGAAAAATAAGCACCCTTCGTCATAAGGTAGTTAAACCCGCCAATTTTATTTCCCTGGGTGGCCGGCAAAAAGGATGAGGAAAATTTTTGTAAATAATCTGCTCTAAATTGATCAATCGAAATAACCACAATGAGTTTTGCTTTTTCAACTTTGGCAAATCCGCTCGTCGTTATTATGGCGGAAAGAAAAATTATAAATAATTTAGAATAAGGCATAAATTCTCCTTGAGCGTGAAGGGACATTTTATACTGACCTCACTTAAAAACTCAACTGGAACCACTATATCCCTAGAATTGTCAATTTTGACCTGTTCTAATCATCTCTCTTCCTATAAAGATAAGGCATGAAGATAATAGATTTAGAAGAGAGTTCCGATCGCCCCAAACTTAATTGGTACCCCGGCCATATGGCAAAGGCCTCACGTGAAATTAAAGCAAAAATCAAATTAGTGGATATTATTTTTGAAATTCGCGATGCAAGGGCCCCTAAAACTTCAGGCAATCCAGAGCTGGACCAAATTTTAAGTCAAAAATCTCGTTTGATTATTTTGAATAAATCTAATTTTGTAGAGGCCTCTGATTTAGTTCGCTGGGAGGCCTGGTTTAAAAAACAAGAGTTAAATTTTATTTTTGTCAATGTTATGGATAAGATAGCTTTAAAAAAAGTAACCAAGTTGGCAAAAAAAATAATCCAGCAAAAAAACCTTAAATCCAATCCCCATTCAAGCGATCAAAAAAAAGAAAAAAAGAAATTAAAAATAATGGTGATTGGCCTTCCCAACACTGGTAAATCTACAGTCATTAATCAGTTGGCCGGCAGAAATGCCACTAAGGTTGCCCCGTCGCCTGGGCAAACTCAGCATCAATTGTGGATTTCTATCGATAATAAAGAAAATAAAGATTTGGAACTTATGGATACTCCGGGAGTGATGCCCCCACATGTTTCCAGCGAAACCCAAGGGATTTGGTTGAGCGCTATTCATGCTATGCCGGACGTTGTGATCGGCGAAGAATTGACGGCAACTTATGTGGTTAAATATTTTTTAAAAAATAAATCGCTTTATTTCAAAGAGCGTTTTCAGTTAGAGAATTTTGATGGGCCAGTCGAAGCGGTGATGGAAAAAATAGCTGTGCTTAGAGGCTGCATAAAAGAAAAGGGTCGGCCTGATCTTGAACGAGTTTATAAATTAATTCTTTTAGAATTTAGAAAAGGTGATCTTGGCAAATGTTGTTTTGAAATGCCCCCGCTTACGAAGTAATACCAATCCCAATTAGTAGTTAAAAGCTGAGTTAAGAAGTTCTGCGAGCCTGGCTCCGCCGAGCTTTAATCTGGCGTTGACAATTTCTTTAGCGCCTTTGGCATAGGTGGCATCAATGATTTTGCCGGAGTAATTATAGATAAATTGGCGGTAGCTCATATCTTCGGTTGCTATTTGGGTTAGGGTAAATTCTTTTGTTACAAGAGTATCATTTTTATCTTCTGCCACAATTGAATCTACATATTTATCAACGTTCAGCATTTGTTCTTCGATAAATGAACTATCCCAAAGTGCATGCAAATTTGTATCTCGGCCTTGGTAATTTACTTGAATTGTATTTCCGCCGTGATCTTCAATTCTGCCAACGTGCAGAGGTTGATGAATGTCGCCCATAAAGTGAGTGATAAATTTGAGTGCTTCAACTCTTTGCGACTGAGGATTTTTGGCATTTTTTAAAATTTCGAGTTGGTTAGTAATGGCAACAATGACATCACCGGCAGGGTTATGAATTGAGCGCTCATAGGTGTCATTGTCATCAACACTGGCGTAGTGCCATGGAGCGGTAAATTTATATTCAGGGGTGGTTCTAACCTGGTCTGCCCAGACACAAATATCGGGCAGGGTTTGTTTGGGAATAAGTTTGCTAATTTCCATCAGCGCTTTTGCTGAAAGCCTTGTTTGGGCCACTTGAGCTATAATTTTGTGTCCCTGTACACCCCAAGCAAAGGCATTCGAATAGAAGGGTAGAAGGATTAAGACAATCAGACGCTTCATAAATTCTCCCGGGATTAATCAGGGGGCTTAATAAGTTTGTACTTATGATTGTCATTAGTCAAATATTCTAGATTTAATAGCGTCCATGTCCCTATTGTGACAGTTGTGCATTGTGTTTTATACTTTTTATTCAAATTAATATGAGATTTTAGAGGAGAGAGGCATGTTGTCAAAGTTGGATAGGTTTAAAAATGGCTGCATCAATTTTGTTGTTAATCGCCCAAAGATCTGCATTTTTTTGATCCTGCTTCCTTATTTGGCCTTGATTCCTTTTATTTCTCGCATGCAAGAAGATTACAGTGTGCGCACGTGGTTTCGAACCACAGATGTGCATTTAAAAGAATTAGATCAATTTGAGCGTCAATTCGGCAACGATCAAGTGGTGTTAATTGGAGTGAAAGCAAAAAATAATATTTTTAACGAAAAAAATATTCATTTGATTCAAAAACTTACTGAGGAATCGTGGAAAATTACCGATGTTATTCGAGTTGAATCTTTGGCCAATTATAATTACCTTTCGGTTAATGGCGATAATCTAAGCGTCAATCCTTTTATTCCCGATGATTTGAATTTGACTGCTGAAGTTTTAAATTCCAAGCGGCAAATTGCTTTATCTCACCGAAATATTCTCAATCGTTTCATTGATAAAAAAGGGGAGATTGCGCTTATTCATGCTCAGCTGGCACCCAAGCTAAATGGAGAGCACGAATCTGATTACCAAAAAGTGACTGCCGAATTTCAGGCCTTACTAGATAAGAATAGCGATCCTGATGTCAGCTTTATTTTACTGGGGGCGGCCCCCCTTAACGACGCCTTTAGAAAAGTGGGCCAACATGATGTTACTATTTTAACTCCAATATCTCTCCTCATTATTGGTATTATTTTATTTTGCGTTCTTAGGACATTCGCTGGAGTTCTTGTTCCGCTGTTCACTGTGGCCTTAGTGATTCTTTCTTCTTTTGGACTTGCCGGTATTATGGGCGTGAAATTTAACAACATGACTTCTGCTATTCCTGGAATTATGTTGGCGATAGCGCTCGCTGAAATCATGCATATTTTAGTGGTCTATTATCGAAGTTGTGATGAAGGGATGAGCAATAAAGAGGCCATGCACCATGCTCTAGATAAAAATTTTTATGCCACTTTTTTAACTTCCATTACTACGGCGTTTGGTTTTGTGGGAGATATCTTTACCGAACTCATCCCCATTTCAGATCTTGGTTTTATGTCTAGTTTTGGAACGATCTCTGCATGGATAATGGCGATTTTTTTGGTAGCGCCGATTGTGATGCTCGTTCCTTATAGAAAGCAAGACCGAAGTTTTATGGACGTTAGACTTTTTAAAAATCCTGCAAAGTTTGTAGATGGAATTTATCGTCATTATAAAATGATTAATACGGTGGTCATTTTGCTTCTTGCTACCAGTATTTATCTTGCTTTGAAACTAGAGGTAAATTCAGAACCTTTTTCTTATTTTAGAAAATCGGCAAAGATTAGACAAGACAACGATCTTCTTATTAAAGAATTTAAAGGGATGGGTGGCCCGCAAATTGTCATTCAAACTAGAGAAGAGGGCGGTATTAATGACCCAGCTTTTTTAAAGAAAGTTTCGGAATTTGAAGCTTGGATAGAAAGTAAACCTTATGTCAATCAAGTCGTCAGTGTTTTAGATATCGTTAAAGACCTTTCGCAAAACTTGCATGCTGGTGATCCTGCTTATTATAAAATTCCCGATTCTAGAAAAGAAATTGCCGAAGCGATTTTTCTTTATACACTTTCTTTGCCTGCGGGAATGGATTTAAATAATCTTATGACAGTAGACCAAGAGGCGTTGCGATTTTCTGTTTTTTGGTCACTGTCTGATTCAAAAACTTCTCTGCAAGAGATTGATAAAATTCAGGCCAAAGCAACTGAGCTTGGCCTCAAAATCTATGTTTCAGGAAAATTCTTTTTATATAACCGCATGAATGATTACGTCGTTTCTACTTTTAATCAAAATAATATTTGGGCCTTGCTTTTAATTGGCGGTGTAATGATGGCCATCTTTCAGTCTTTTGGTCTTGGCCTAATCTCGCTTATTCCCAACGTTATACCTCTAATTTATGGTATGGGTCTTTTGGTTATAGCGGGAGGCACACTCGATTTAGGAACTGCTCTGGTTACTAGCGTTTGTTTTGGGATTACAGTTGACGACACCATTCATTTTCTTTTGCACTATCAAGATTTGTTAAATAAGGGAAAAACATTAAGAGAGGCGCTAATTGAAATTTACGATATCACTGCCCCTTCTCTCATCTTCACCACTTTGCTTTTGGTTTGCGGGTTTAGTGTTTTTATCGCTGGGGATTTCGTGCCTAATATTTGGCTTGGAGTTTTATGTGCTCTCATCCTGACAATCGGGGTAGTGCTTGAACTTTTATTTACTCCGGCACTCCTAATTGCTTTATCGAGAAAGGGAAGGAAAAGTTTTATTGATCCTGTCTAATCCCAATTGGGCCAGTGGCAATAAGAGAATCAGCAAGTAAAGTTCCTTCGTTTTTTACCAATTTTCCATTAAGTCGATCATAAAACTTTTTAGAAATTTTTACAACCACTGGAGCAAGAGGAAGCATTTTGCATTTTAAAAAATGATTGTCAGTTACAATAATTGTAAGATCATTTCCATCAACTGGCATTTTGTTTTCATGGGCCGTGTATATAAATTCACCACAAGCACCGACTTTTCTGCTAATGAGTGGAGCGCTGAATGTGGTCATTATTTGACTGATATCGCAAAAAACATTTGCCGGACAAATACTTTCAGTCATTAAGTTGATCTTTATTTTTGAATTGATGTAGTCAATGGTCATATTTCCCGAGATAAAGGGATTTGACAAATCTAGAGGAAAATCAATCTCCGTAAACTCAGCTTTTTGTGCCGCTAAGATACTTCTGGCGCTGCTGTTGTTTGTGGTTGTAAGGGAAAGGATCAAGGCAAAAAAGAAAAATAGTTTGTTCATAACAACTCCGTGGTTTGTAGTTATACCAATTCCACTAATTAATGGTGGCATCTTTAGCGCTACTTTTTGCCATCTTACATTTCTCATCGTCGTAAAATACTCAACGTGCCCCAGGGCACGTCTGCGTTTTTTCTCCTCTTCAAAACGCAATCTGGCAAAAACTAACACCAAATCTATCCACCATTAATTAGTGGAATTGGTATTATGAGAAATATGAACCCTATTCTTCCTTGTGAAAAATTATTAATTAGGATGACAAGCGATAAGCCTGACTTATGGATAAAATAAAGAAAGGGAGTGGCAGTATAATTTTGCTGTTTTTGATCGAATCAAATATAATTAATATTATGAAAAGTATTTTTCTTTTTATTCTTTTTTGGGGGGTAATTGAATTTCCAGCGTCTGGTGATTGCTCATATTATTTGCAACTTGAAGGACAAAAAAGTTGTCATTTAAATAAAAATAATGGCCCAGACTATTTGCTAAGTTATGGGTATTTTTATTGTGTAAAGTTTGAATCTCTTTTTAATAATTCATCCCGATCTCTTAAAACATTTATTACAGGGACTAAAAATTGCCTTCAAAATAAAATAAAAATAATGAGTGATGAAAAATATTCTTGTGAGCAATTAGAGAAGTTTGCTTTTGAAACTCATTCTGAATGCTACTTAGAAAATGGTTATTGCCAACTTTCTAAGAATGACAGATTTAAAATTTTATCGACGATCACACAAATAAATTTATTATCTAAAGTTGACAAAACTTTTTTGCAATACACTTCAGTTATTAATAAATGTTGGCGAGCTGGTGAGTATCATGGTGCTTTTGATGCTCTTGCAAAAATAGCGGAAGATTACCAAAATCTGCGGCAATTACAATTTTTAAAGTTCAATTTTTTGTAAATTTGTCAGCTTAATTTTTTTCAGATTATTTTTTTTTCTAAGATACAGACAAACAACACTGGGCCCAAGAGCTGTTATTTTTTTTGAATTCTCAACAACCACACTCATTGATTCATCAATTCCTAATCCATTATGTTTAGGAAATTGTTGGAGCGCCGTAATTAGACGGCCTTCTCGATTTCGAACTAAAAAATGTTGATCGACGATAAAATGATCAAAGAGGCCGAGCCCTTCACTCGTTTCGCTTTCAACTCCAGTTAGCATTGGATTCGATTGAATGGCCGTGCCAGCACTGGTTCCGGCAATCGGCACACCCTTCTCATAAAGTTCACGAATTAAAACTTTGAGTTTGTTTTTTAAAATTCTTTGCATAATTTTATTTTGATCGCCACCGGGAAAATAAATTCCTCCAGCAGAGGAGAGCGCAGAAAAATCCTTCGCATCAAATTGTTCTTGGCAAAAGCAACGAATGTCTGATGCGCCTAATTTTTGCAGTTCAGATTTTATAATAGAAAAACTTTCTTCGGGGTAATCAGTCCCCCACGGCAAAACAAAAATTGGGCCGATTTTCGCCGCTGCCAAGAAAGCAAACAGGGCCTCTTTTGGCCGGTCTCCGCCGCCGATTAAAACCAGGGTATTGGCATTTATGTTAAATGAAAGCATTAGTAAGAAAATTATTTTAAGCATCATCATGAAGAGTATCCTTTCGCACTTTGACTTTCAAGGAAGATAAAACTTTCATTTTTAGGCAAATAGAGTAGGCTTATACCCTTAACAAAAATGGAGGATTTATGGCCAAAGGACAAGACAAAGGACACGACAGAGAAAAGAATAAGACTAAAGTAAAACTAACCACCAAAGAAAAACAAGATAGAAAGAAAGAAAAAGCTAAGCTTAAAAAAGGTCTGTAGAAAAATATTTTCAGGACTTATTTTATCCCGCAGGCCTGCTCTTTTTCGGATAAATTTAGCGCAGTAGGTGCAAGATCTGCGAGGCAAAGGCCAGCATCTGGATTAGTCATGCAAATTTGGATGCTGTAACTTTTATTAAAAGCGGCCTCACTCAATCGGTAAAGACATGGGCCAATTTTCGGCTTTTTGCTGCATAATTCTTCGCTTTCAGTTTTAGAAAAAGCACTGTTTAATAAAAAACTAATACAGACAGAGGCTTCCGGATTTTTAGCGCAGAGATGACGTGATTCATATTCACCATAAGCACTATAACTCATCAGTGCTAAACAATGTCCAAACTTTGGATTTTGACAGGCCTCCTCCGCTGCTGAATTTCCAAAGGCAACTGAAAGCATGTCGACAATACAGGGCCCTTGTGCTGGATTTTGAGAGCAAATTTCTTCGGCCTTACTATTTGAATAAGAATTTTTTAAAAGAGTATTGATACAAAAGCCGATGTTTGGCTTTTGACATAATTTAATAGTTGCAGAAGTTGGCAATGCACTTTCCGATAGCTGCATAATACAAGCGGCGCTTGGTTCAAGATAATTTTCTAATGATAGTAAGTGAAGAGTGTTTAGAATTAACCAGTATTGAAGTAAAATCATTGTTGTGCCCCAATTTATACTCATCACATTTGAGCTTTTCGGTATATAATATTTGCTATAAATCACTGATAGAGATTAAGTGAAAAGACTATTGTTTTTTTTACATTCAAAAATCCATCATCAAACAGCTTTTATATCGATTTTTTAACAAATTCGGCGATGATGACAATTGCAGTTCCATTAACTTTGCCTTCTATATGTTCAGGGTTATTGGTCAAGTGAATATTTTTAACGATTGTTCCCCGTTTTGCCGTAAATCCTGCACCTTTGACATTTAAGTCTTTGATTAGAGT
>JAHEZZ010000224.1 GCA_023250815.1 Bdellovibrionales bacterium | reverse complement strand
CATTGGGGCCTTAGTCCTCTTAAGTTACATGAAAAAATAATTTGCCCCGAGATTGATAATTTTTTATCGGCCTCGGCGATTAATTCAGTGTGATCGTATTTGACATTAAAATCCGCCAAGTCTTTGCTGTTTGAAAATGTTGGTGCATCGATAATGATGAGGTCAAAATTTTCACGATTAGTTTTTAAGAACTGGCGTATATCCTCGGAAACAAAATGATGTTTCCCTTTAAGTTTATTGAGGGCAAAGTTATCTTTTCCCCATTCTAGATATCGATTGGAAAGATCGACATTTGTCACTTGCGCTCCCTTCTTTGCATAGGCAACACCCAGAGAGCAGGTATAAGAAAAAAGATTGAGAACTTTTTTAGGTGAGTGATTAAAAAGGCCCATTCTAAGAGGACGATGATCTAAAAATAATCCAACGTCTAAATAATCAGATAAATTAAGCTTAAAAAGGAGCGGCCCTTCAGCGACATCTAAGGTGAAAGAGTCATTACCTCTTTTTTGATATTGCTCATGATCACAAGTTCTTTGAATTTTTCGGTGCTTAATCCAAAACTCTTGAACTTTAAAATTATTTTTTAAAAATATTGGCAATTCATTTTCCACTATTTCTTTTTTCAGGGAACTATCAATTTCTTCCCATATGGGCCAAATAACAGCAAAATTTTTGTTGGATTTATTGTCGCTAAAAAGTTCAATAATGAGAGGAAATTCTGGAATATCACGGTCGTAAATTCGATAGGCACCAATATTATTTAATTTTAAATAATTTTTAAGTCTTTTGTGGTTTTTTATAAGTCGGTTACAAAGTGGTGTGATATCCATAATTACCTATAGTCAGAATTTTTAAAAAATTCTACGTTGGGGTTTTTTTCCATTGCCAATTTTAGGTCCCATTCACTTTTTACGGCGAAGCAGAGGCGCATCTTATTGTCCGTGCATAGATTGGTGGAATTGTTCTCTATAAATTGATTGCGAATTTTGTCGTCGGGAAATTTTAACCAACGCATTCCCACATAAGGATAGTTTTGATAGTCGGCGAGTACGGCATATTCATCTGCTAGACGATATTTAACAACTTCAAATTGCAACATTCCAACCGCCCCTAAAATTTTATCATTCCCAAATTGCCGGATAAAAAGTTGAACTGTTCCTTCTTCTGATAATTGTTGTAGTCCCTTTTCTAGTTGCTTTGACTTCATAGGATCTTTGAGAATGACTTTCATAAATATTTCAGGAGCAAAACTGGGAATACCAGTAAATTGTATTTTTTCACCTTCTGTGAAGGTATCGCCAATTTGATATTTTCCAGTGTCATACAGTCCGATAATATCACCTGCAACGGCCTCTTCGGCAATTTCACGATCTTGTGCTAAAAAGATAAGCGGAGTAGAAATTCTGAGGTCTTTTTCTGATCTCACGTGAAAAATTTTTTCATTTCGCATAAACTTTCCCGAACACACACGTAAAAAAGCAACTCGGTCGCGATGCCTTTTATCCATGTTTGCTTGGATTTTAAAAATAAACCCACTGAATTTATTTTCGTCTGGTGAGACTTCTCGTGTCTTACTGTTGCTGTCATAGGGGGGAAGTTTGGCCAGTCGTATTGCCGGCCCGGGGCACATTTCTGAAATGAGAGTGAGAGTTTCTTTAACTCCAAAGTTATGTAGGGCCGAACCAAAAAAGACCGGGGTTTGAATTCCTGCTAAGAATTCTGAAGTATCTAAAGGAGGTATAAGTTCCTGGGCCATTTCAATATCATGGGCCAATTTTGAAATTAAATCTTCTCCAAATTTTTTTCTAAGATCTGAAGAGTTTAAATCGCTAGCATCGTCTATTTCGGGGGAGTCGGGATTATTAGATTGGCGGTAACTTAAAATAGATTTATTTTTAAAATCATAAACCCCCTTAAAATTAACTCCATCACCAACAGGCCAAGTCATTGGTATACATTGAATGTTGAGTGTTTTTTCAATATTGTCTAAAAGCTCAAAAGGATCCATACAATCTCGATCAAACTTATTCATAAAAGTGACAATCGGAGTGTCCCTCATACGGCAGACTTCCATCAACTTAAT
Organism: Bdellovibrionales bacterium; assembly: GCA_023250815.1. GTDB lineage: Bacteria > Bdellovibrionota > Bacteriovoracia > Bacteriovoracales > Bacteriovoracaceae > JAHEZZ01. Next base: position 1,376 of record JAHEZZ010000224.1, on the reverse strand, counting down.
TGTTTGCGTCTCCACACCTTTGGCCGAGTCGATCATCATCAGTGCGGATTCAACAGCTGTTAAAACTCTAAAGGTGTCTTCTGAAAAATCGTTATGCCCGGGAGTATCGAGTAAATGGAGGGCCCGCTTATTATATGTAAAAGACATGACCGAGGAAGTGACTGAAATTCCTCTTTCTTTTTCAATTTCCATCCAATCTGATTTGGCAAAATTGCCACTTTTTGATTTAACCATACCGGCCTCTCTGATGACTCTTCCAAACCACAAAAGTTTTTCCGTAATGGTAGTTTTGCCGGCATCTGGGTGAGAAATAATGGCAAAGGTACAGCGCTTAAATTCGTTCATAAAAACTCTTTAGAATCAACTGCTTAAAAATTGGGGCATTGTACCTGTGATCACAAAGAGCGTCTAGAGCGCATTTTGAGAGAAGATGACAAGGATGCATCGAGAATCAAATTTGTAAGGCCACCTTAAAAATATATAGGTAAATTTTTTCCCTGGTGCTGTTATGGCCCCAATTTTGCTGTTATATGTCCTTAATTACTTGTTGGGGAATAAGGATGAGAAAACATTTACTAGTCGCTTTTATTATTTTGTGGGCCACTTTATTAATTTTTGCTAAGGCCCAAGGTGAGGTCATACAAATTCTTCACACTAATGATCTTCATGGCTTTTTAGAAAACTCTGTCGAAAATAAACAAATTGGTGGTTACGCCGCAGTTAAGGCCAAAATTGAATTTTATAAAAACTTGGCCAAATCAAAAAATATGAAAACAGTGACTTTAGATGCCGGCGATTTTATGGAGGGAAATTTATTTTATTTGGCAAATGAAGGTCGGGAGGTTTTGAATGTGATGGGAGAGATGGGTTATGATGCCATCGCTTTAGGAAATCACGATTGGCTTATGGGAACAAAGGATTTAAATAATCTTTTTAAAGTTAATCCACCTAAATTTGATCTGCTTGCGGCAAATGTAAAAGTAAATGCTATTTTGTATCCTGAAGTTGCCCATAAAATTAAACCCTATAAAATAATTGATATCAATGGGCAAAGGTTGGCCATCTTAGGTTTAACTACTGACGAATATTTTTATAAATGGCGTTTCTATGAAGGCCATATTCATGACCCTATTTCTGTTGCTAAAGAAATGGCAGATGAACTTCGAGAGGATGAAGATGCTGATTATGTTATTGGCCTTACTCATGTGGGAATTGATACCGATAAAAAAATTGCTGCTGAAGCAAATCTAGATTTAATAGTGGGGGGGCACTCTCATACTTATTTAAAAGAAGCGGTTGTTGTTAAAAATAAGGAAACGCATAGGCATATTCCCATTGTTCAAACGGGGGCCCATGGGCAATATTTAGGAAGATTA
>JAHEZZ010000223.1:2919-3468 GCA_023250815.1 Bdellovibrionales bacterium | reverse complement strand
TTCATTCCGGCCCCTAGGCCCTTAGTAAGATTTTTCCCAATATGCAATTTCTTGGGAGCTAAGGAATGGTGCAGATCCTGGGTATCAGTATTCATTGCGATAAACTCTACTCCCTTTACCCGGGAAGTAATCATATGATTCAAGGCATTTTTGCCGGAACCGCCGACCCCAATGACTTTGATGCGGGCGAAGCTCTCTATTTCTGGGTATACTTTTGGCATACCCCTATATTATCCTTAAAAATAAAAAAAGCAAATTTAGGGTTTCAGCTGTTTGAACATTGATTTCAAGCCGTTTTTTATATCTTTTAAGAAGCCTGGAAGGTTGTCCGGTGAACCGATGCTCGCTGAATCATTACTCACAAGGCAGAGGCCGAGGGCTGTGAACCAGGCTGGGTCGCGAAGTTTTGTCTTTGCGTTGCCAAACATTTCCGATGCGCCAATTTTTGATGGAAGATTTAAAGTTTCCTTGGATATTTTTTCAAGTGGTGAGTAGGCAGATCCGGCTCCGATAAAAATTATTCCTGCCGGCAGAAGCTCATTTCTTTTT
>JAHEZZ010000223.1:0-2909 GCA_023250815.1 Bdellovibrionales bacterium | reverse complement strand
TTTAAATCGTTTTCAACATATTCAAAAATGTCGCCGAATCTTGCATCAATAATTTCGTCCAGTTTTTTCTTTGAGTACTTATCTGGTGTTCCTCCTAATTTTAGGCTTTCTGCTTCTTCAAGTGGAATTTTTAGACCGAGAGCGATGTCGTTCGTAATATCAGTAGAGCCAATATTGAAGGCGTGTACGTAGATAGGCATGCCATCCTCAAACACCGCCATGGACACTGTCTCAGCTCCAATATTCACCAATGCGCAACCCACCATTTTCTGCTTCTCTCCAAGGGCTATCTCGGCAGCAGCAATAGGTGAAGCAATTTCGTTTATTGGCTCTACTCCGGCCTCTGCTATCGCGCCAAGAAGATCGTCTAAATGCTGAGAGGAGACAGTGACAAAAAGAGTTCTCACTTCAAGTTTCAGGCCTCGTTGTCCTTCCGGCCGCCCCAGCACTTCCTTGTCGTCCAACTTATAGGAGACAGGGAAGATGTGAATTATTTTTTTATTTCCTAAATTTAAATTTTTTTCGCTTTCCTTGATGGCCTTATTAATGTCTAGCGATGTCACTTCACTGTCCGCCCTGGAAATCACCGTGGTGCCTAGGCAGATCTGAGAAGAAAGTGTGATTCCACCGATTGAAACTACCGCCCGTTTTATTTTTACACCAGAGCTATTTTCCGCTTCGGCCACCGCTTTTTTGATGCTCTTTACCGCGTCCTCAAATTTAAAAACATATCCGTGGCGGATGCCATGAGATACGCTCCAACCAGTACCCAAAATTTTAGGGATTTTTTCTCCTTTTAAAAACTCTGCCACGACGACTCGGGTCGCCGCTGTGCCTACGTCTATTCCCACTCTTATATTTCTCAACATATTTTTTTTCCGCTTTATCCATTCTACTACTATGTTGCATTCCTTTCAAATGAAGCATTCCGTGGATAACTAGGAAAAATATGAATTCTTGCCAAGTTTTATTGTAATCAGGCGCTTGCTTTTTGGCCATCTTGGGGCAGATGAAAATCTCTCCTTCTTTTTTAGACAGCGGGAAGGAGAGGACATTGGCAGGCTTATTTTTTTTTCGGTAGGCGCGGTTTAATTCCTGGGATTTTTTAGCGTCAATAAAAACTAGGGAAAGATCGTAGGACTTACCTAGGATGTCCTCTTTTAGAACGTCAAAAGGCAAACTTGGGAGTTTGCCTCGGGTTAAATTCAATATAGAGAAATTAGCACTCATCTTATTCTATTTTTATTTTCGGCCTACGAGTTTGCCCATTTTTCGCATCCTGTCGTTTACTTTTCTCTTGGCAATGCGTTTTAAGGTGGCGGCTTTTACTTTGAGCTTTGATTCCTTGCGTTCATTATAACGAGCTTTTTTGACTTTATAGATAATGCCGGATTCCATAATTTTGCGCGAAAAACGGCGCAATACGCTCGCGTTGTTTTCATTAGGATTTTTATGCACTACGATAATCGGTTTTGCCATTCCGCTATCATAACAGAAAAAAATATTTTTGCAAATTGCTTTTAAATCCTACATTTTGTTATCAACACTCTTGCTTGCCAAGTTGTTACGAGGAGGGCATAATTAAAATATTATCAACAATAGTTAAATGTATGATTTATGCAAAATACTAATAAAACATGGGTTGTGTTAGGGGTGGCAGTACTAGTAATCGGTGCGTTCTATTTAGGTAGTTTTAATGGTCAAAAAGGCGAGGCTATCACTGGTCTTCAAAGTACGACTCCAAATTCTATGAATGGAGGAATCTGTGAAGGCAACAATGGAAGTGGTTTCTATTGGGGAACTATGGTTAATGGTGTTTGTGAGCCTAATACAGCAACACCGGCAGCACCTGCATCATCTCCAGAATCGCTAGATGCATCTGGTAAAATTTTAACTCCTCCCAATGAGACAGCAACAGCAATAATAAAAGCGCTGAACAGTGCTACTTATAAAGATTTTGAATCTGCTAAATCAGGAAAGTCTATGACACGGGCATTCTCAGAAATAGGGCAAGTGGGGTCAGGACAGTTGCAAGGTTTTGTACAAGGTTTTGGTTGTAATGGTAATGGTTCGTCATATATGTGGTCGGGTGGTTCGTGGTACTATTGGAGTTCAAATGGTTGGGCTTATAGTTATTTTAATACCACAGGGGGGACTCCAAATTGTAATTCCTGGATTGGGGCAATATAAGAATCTATTATAGAACAAGCAAATTTAACCTCTATAGCAAATCCTCGGGGTCTACGTTTATGGAGAATGTTGGTGGAAGGGAGGAAAGTTTTTGGAGAAGTATCATGTTTATAGAGCCTCCCTTGTGAAGCTCGGGAAAAGACCATTTTTCGGGAGGGAGCTTGATAAGAGCGTTGGTGGCGTATTTGCCTTTTAGCTTGGCCACAAATCCGCTAAAAATTTCGGGTTTGTATTCTTTGAATACTTCTGCCAATCCCTTTTTCGCTTTTGCTGTTTCTTCACTCCCTCCCAAGTGCGATATTTTTATAAACCTTTCAAATGGAGGGTAGCCAAGGTCTTTACGATCTTTCAATTCTTCGCGTACAAAGCCAAGCAGGTTTTCATTAACAATTGCTTTTATAGCCGGGTCGTCTGTATTTTTAGTTTGGATAATTATTTTTTTTTCTGTAAGTGAAATCGTGGAAAAAATTATATGCAAAATTTTCTCACTCATTTTAAAATTCGGTATGCTCCAAAGAGAGTCAAAAGAGGCAATGATGGAAAGTGGCACTTTATCTTTCAAATAAAAAAATGCCATCTCCGTACCTATTAAGATTGAGCCATTACTTTCGGTGAAATCTTTGATGATTTTTTCTGCGCCCTTTTCTGTCTTGGCAGATTCCTTATCTATTTTAAAAGTCTTAATTTTTGGCAATAATTTTTTGATTTCTTCCTCTACA
>JAHEZZ010000222.1:907-3474 GCA_023250815.1 Bdellovibrionales bacterium | reverse complement strand
GCTTATGTGGGGCCTGGTTCTGTCCCCATCAAAACAAAAGAAGGTTGGCTGATTATTTATCATGGAGTTTATAACTCCTGCTCCGGCGCCATTTATCGCCTCGGTGTCGCTTTATTAGATGTAAAAGACCCAAGTATTGTATTGGGCCGATGTAAGGGGTACGCCCTAGGGCCCAAAGAATTGTACGAAAGAGTGGGGGATGTTCCCAATGTAGTATTCACCTCGGGCTCGGTCTTGGAAGAGGATGGAGAAACTGTGACTTTGTTCTACGGTGCCGCCGACCAAGTGATGTGCAAGGCCCAAGCAAAATTATCGGAACTATTAGCAGCATGCAGAGAGGATTTGTCATAGAAAAATACACCGCAAATTATTTTTTATCTCACGCTAAAGAAGTGATCCTGCCTTATTGGTGTCGTGAATCTTTGCGGGATCCAAAGGGTGGTTTTTTTTCCACCGCTGATTCCTATGGACAAGTGATTCCCACTGATAAAAAAGGCTGCGTTCAACATGCCAGATTGCTGTGGTCTTTTTCAGAGGCCTATCTCGCTTTTGGGGAAAATATTTATTTGCAGTTGGCCCGGCATGCCTTCAAGTATTTAGTGGATGCCCATTGGGATAAAAATCACGGCGGGTGGTATTTTTACACCCACGATTCAGGTGCACCACTAGATACTCGCAAACATCTCTACGCTCAAAGTTTTGCTTTATACGGACTCTCTTCCTACTTTTTGGCCAGCGGTGATTTTCAGGCGGGCGTGCTGGCCGATAAAACTTTTGATTTGATCATGAGATATGGAGAGGATCACATTCACGGTGGATTCAACGAATCTTTTACTAGTGATTGGATAAAATGCCAGCAGATCGATGAGTTTGGAATGGTCGGCGATTACAAAACTATGAATTCTCATATCCACATTCTAGAGGCCTTCACCGCCTATCATACGAAAAGGTGCCACATCACCGATCCTCTTAAAAAAACGATCGATATTATCATCGACAAAATTTACCATTTTAAATCCCATTCCTTTCAACTGTATTTTACCGCCGACTGGAAATGTAAAAAAGAAATTATTTCCTATGGGCATGATATCGAGACCTCATGGCTGCTTATCAAAGCATCAAAGAGCATCGACGGTTATCGGTTGGCCGAGATTTTAGATATGCAAAAAAAGATAGGCGATAAGCTTAAAGAAAAAGCGATAGATCCCATCGGCCTCATCTATAATGAAAATGAGGATAAAACTTTTTATTGGTGGGTGCAGGCGGAAGGGGCGCTGGGATTTGCCTATATGAATGATTGGGCCACTGTGGCCCAAATATGGGAAGGCATTAATCTACATTTGGTGGACTCTGAAAATGGCGAATGGTTTGAAACTCCAGAATTACGTCAAAGAAAAATTTATGTTTGGAAAACTCCTTATCATCATTTAAGATCGGCCTTAGAACTCGCCGCAAAAGCAAGAGAATTATATGAATAAGTTGATTATCTTGATTGCTCTCCTTTTTATTAATACCGCTTTGGCGGTCAAAAAAGCGCCCTATCAGGACGGGCCTGTTTTTATCGAATGGGATCAAAATCACACTTTGAAAATACGCCAAAAGATGTTGGAAAAAATTGCCAAAATTGGCAGCAAGCACGTTACGATGGTGTTGTTCGGATGCCAGTCGACCATTACTTCTGCGGATATCAGAAGTTGTAATTTTTTTAACGACGATTATCTTTTTGAAACAGTTGGGATTGCCCGAAAGCTGGGATTTCAAGTTACGCTGCTGCCAATTTTAACCACCCCGAATTGGGATTGGAGAGGGCTTTTTAAACCAAAAAATGTTTCTGAGTGGTTTAAGAATTATAGATCTTGGATAACTAGACTTGCCATGAGGTCACAGGAGAGCGGTATTATAGAACTAGTCATTGCTTCGGAAATTTCCGGGCTTTATCAGTACCCCAAAGAATGGATTGCCTTGGCCAATCATTTGCGAACTTATTTTAGTGGGAATTTAATTATAACTGCCAACTGGGACTATTATGATTTTGAATTTTGGCCTGCTGTAGACGCCATTGGCATTTCTGCTTATTTCCCAATTGCCGAAACATTAAATCCCACTTACAAAGAAATGTTAGAGAAATGGGCCCTACACAAGAAAAAATTATTGGCCGTTTCTTTGAAATACAATCGTCCTTTGCATTTTACTGAACTTGGCTACGAAAGTGTTTCCGGTGCCGCCAAGACACCTTGGGCGGCACCTACCACTGGAGCTGTCGACTTTGCCCATCAGGAGGCATGCTTTCGGGCCTTTGCAGAAACCTGGAAAAATGAAAAGGCCCTCCTTCGCACTTCTGTCTGGGCCACTGATGACAGCGAGATGAATTACGATCGCTCTTTCGAGATTATGGGAAAACCTGCGCAAAAAGTTTTGGAAGAATATTTTTATTATCGAAATGCACTTTAGGATATGTCCTCGTAGATTGGCCCAGGTTTTGGAAATATGCGAATTTTTGGTTTTAAAATTGATGCAAATGACAAATAGTATTTCTTAACTTAATTTTTTTTTATTTTTTTATTTAC
>JAHEZZ010000222.1:0-897 GCA_023250815.1 Bdellovibrionales bacterium | reverse complement strand
TTTACGGCCACAATTTTCTGGGAGTAGGCTCCTCTAAACCTTTTTTCTAGGAGAAAAAATGATTAAGTCAATTGCGCTATCTTTTCTACTTGGTACTGTTTCTGTAGCTTTTGCTGATGAAGCAGCTCCTGCTCACACTGATGCAGCGGCAGCTCATACGAAAGCTGCTACAGCACATACTAAGGCATCTGAAGCTCATGCAGCGGGAAATCACACTGAAGCTAAGGCAACTGCTGCTGACGCAGAAAAAACTTCTGAAGTTGCTCACGTGGCAACTAAGACGGCCCATAAAAAATCAAAAAAAGCTAAGTAATTTATAAATTGATTTTTTAATAAAAAAAAGGCCCAAGCATAAAATCTTTTAGGGAGTTTATGCTTGGGCCTTTTTGTTTCTGACAAATTAGCGAAATACCACGAGTTTTGTTTGATAAGTTTCAACAGGCCTACTGCCATGTCTTTCATGTGTATTTAAAATAGTAAGCCTAGCTCCTGCAAAACAACGGTGGCCAACGACTCCTCCATGGGTACATTCTTGGGTCGTAACTGTATAAACAGTGACTGAGGGGGATTGCTGTTGAACTGTTGCATCAGTAACTGTATTTCCATGTCTCATTAAATCCTGATATTGATCACTATTAGCGCTTAGGGCATTTAAAAGTGATATTCCATTGTCTTCCAATTTTTGGACAGGGCCGGGTTCGATACGAGGGCCATCATCGGCATGAGCAATTGTCGTCATTGAGAGAAAAGACGCTAGTACAAAAAGCAAACTGAAATTTTTCATAAAACTTACTCCGGGTTTTTGTCCCTGGCCGTGGAGGGGGAGTATCATCTCCCTTAAACACAGTCTTGGAACTGTTATTAGTGGGCCTGAAATTACAGTTATTTTTAATAGAA
>JAHEZZ010000085.1 GCA_023250815.1 Bdellovibrionales bacterium | reverse complement strand
TGAGTAAATCATCTCGAGTATTAAGAGGGATATGTGAAGCATGGCCACCAGTGCTGTGGCAGTTGAGACATTTTGGCACAAAAATATTTGCCTTGATAGAATCAAAGTTGGCAGCAAGTCTCGGGAGCGGGGGGAAATTTGATAGTCCTTCAATATATTTTTGAAGGATATTAATTAAATTTTGTGAAATCCTGGGAAGGCCCTGAGGCATTCGTCCTGAATCAACATTTAAAAATAGAGTTGAGAGTTTGGGATTGCCTGGCACTATACGCTTCAGAACTTCTTCTTCAGTATTTGCCCAAGCATGGCATTGAATACAAAAAGGAGTAAGAATTAAATTATTAACTAAAGTATAATCGACTTTTCCTTCAAGTAACGGAGAAATTCGGAAACGTGAACTTTCATCCGTGCCTGTTATTATTTTATTCCCGCAAGAAGCAAGAAGCAGCCAAGCTAAAAAATATATTTTGTTAAAATTATTAATCATAATAGCGAAGCGCTCGAGAAGATAACGAGCGCTCCGGAAAAATTATTAAATTAATTTATTTCATAACTTTTCAGCGTTCCATCAGCATTTAAAAGCAAAGTGAGTTTTGCCTCTGTGCTAAAAGCACTGATAGTGATATGAGCAAGCTTTACACCTTCTGACTCGTGTTGCATTAATTCAAGCGAGTGAAATGAACTTATATAAATCTCGACTGCTGGATCTTGGGCAGAAAGATGTTCTATATGATGCATAGAAAGCTCAGCAATTTCCAATGAATCTTTTGAAGGCCATGTAGGTGCACTGGTTGCAACCGCTTTCAGTGACAAAATGAAATTCACTGCCCGCCCAGTTGAGTCAGAGGAAATTTGAACTGAAGACACATCACCATTTTCGGCAGCAAACTGTGAAATAGTTGAAGTAAAAAGGCCATTTTCAGTAGCTGGTGGCGCAAGTTCTAGAGATTCAAAGTTAGCGGCATAACTCACCGGAATTTTTTTAAGAGCAATAAGTCTTTCGACTCGGTGTAATGCTAACTCAGCAATTTCCGAATTAGGCGCAGCAAAAGAAACACTAGAAAAACTCATTAATAAAAAACATAAAGATAATTTTTTCATAAACTCCCCATTGGTTAAAGAACATTATTGAAATTATACCCATACCCGGTATAGGTCAATTTTAAAGTAGGTCTTTGAGGTTTCTTCTTTTAGATGTAAGAATTTGTTTTAATAAAGCATTTTTATATTTTAATTATTGGGGCCCTTTCTAAAAGCTTCTTGCAGAACTTAATAAACGGAAGAACTCTTCCTGTTTCTATTTTGCCGTCTAATACCAAATGTAGAAAAAATTTTTATAAGTGGCCTAAAGGCCTTTATCACCCAAGGATGGCGATGAAAATTGAGAAGATGCCCAGGATCTGAAATTGCTTATTTAGCAATAGTTTTAGCTTGGCCTAGATTTTATGCATTGCTAGTCACAAAATGACTTATGGGTAATTGTAAGACTGCGAACCGAGAAGACCGCCATGCAAGATTAATTAATATTTCTTATCACGCCTATTGATAATATTAATTTTATTTAAGGAACCCCTTCAGTTATACCTAGGATAAGCATATCGCTTACAAAAACTAGGAGAATCTCTTGAAAAAAAATTTACTCTTTACTGCCACTTTAATCTTTTTAAGTCACAGCTCTTTTGCCACATTAGAAAATGAAGTTCAAACCACTATCAGCGGCAATGGTTATACCCTCAAATTGCCCAGAGACGGTTCCGCTTGTGATCCAGCGGTTATCTCTGCTAATTTACAAAAACTAAAAAGTGCCAATGTTTTAGTGGTCAGCAATCTCACTCAAACCATCCCCTCTCATGGAAACTGTTACGGAGCTTGTCCCAGTGATCTAAAAGATGCTCTCGTGGTTCACTGTCAAAAAGCGGAAAAATTGGCAGAAATTGTGGACCTTCTAAAATAATGAAGAAACAATTTGGCATGGGCATGGATCTGATGTGGAATTCTCCAAACGGATTTATGCCTACCATTAATAACTTTGCACTTTCGCCTTCTTTAAAAAAATTTTTAAAGAAAAATGCCGTTCATTTTGATCATCTCTTTTTTTCCCTGCAACCGAGAGATTATGATCTGATTTTAAATCCCAAAAGAATTTATGAGTATTTTAAAAACTACGATGAATTTTTGGAAATGACTCCGGCGCTTAAAGATAACATCTCCCTCCATCACACTTTTTTAAATATGGGATCAATGGAATACTACCCCAGAGAAAAAGTCGCAGAGCTGACCAATATTTTAATCGATCATTATAAACTTAAATGGGTGAATGAGGATTTGGGAATTTGGTCAATCAAGGGAAAAAATCTTCCTTACCCTCTTCCGCCAGTTTTAAATAATGAAGGACTGAAGGCCTCAATCAACAACGTCGCCTTTTATAAAAAAAATCTGCTCACCCCACTTTACGTCGAATTTCCTGGTTTCAGCGACGGCCATAGTTTTTTTCTGGGCAAAGAAAATGCTTTTGATTTTTACAAAATGGTGATCGAAGAAAGCGATGCCCATGCGGTACTAGATACCGGGCATATCTTGAGTTACCAATGGATTTTAGGGCATAAAGGTGCTGCTCTTTTTGATCTTTTAGAAGACAAACTGCCTTTTGATCATTGCAAAGAAATTCATCTTTCGGGTTGCTCTATTGTTGGCGATAAATTTATGGATTTTCATCACGGAATTATTCTCGATGAGCAATTAGCACTATTAAAATTTTTAATCAAACGATGCAAAAAGCTTGAGTCTATTACTTTTGAAGATCCCAAGTTTGATCAATCTGGAAATCTCATTCCCAAATCAATTGCCAATTTTAAAAACTTGCAAGAGATTGCCCAAAAATGGAAACAAAATGAACTCCACTGATCTTTTATTCAAACTCCTCTACCATCGAAGTTTTAGAAAAAACTATTTATTAAATCCCGAGGAGGCGCTACAACTGGAAAAGGCCTCGCAGCAAATTGTACTTAAAACTTTGGAAAATATTAAAATTTTTTATTCCAAAACTCTAAAATCTTGGGGGGATATTTTCACTCAAGATGGAGAAGGCTTTGAACTGGTTTATCTTTTTCTTGAATCGCCTTATTTTCTAGAAGTTCACAATCTGGCCTTTAATCATTCCTCTAAAACTATGCTTGATTCATTTGCTCATTTCTTAAATCAAAAACTTCCTAAAACAGAAAAATTTTTCTCTCTTCGACAAACTCTAGTTCTAGAGCAAGAAAATACAATTAGGCCTTAAATAATACCGAATATTTGACCTCGGTGGGATTTCGTATTTTCATATAAATATAGTGCGAATCTGACTTATCCTTAGATACATAAGCCCTGACTAAGCTATAATTTCGGTATTAATATTTTCTTTTCCAGAGGCCCTGTATTAATCCGCTCACTTTTTTGTTGTTTTTGATCATGAGTGTTGTATTGTTGACTTTAAAACACTCATGATTAAAATAACATTATGATTAAATCAGACAGATACCTTTATATTCACATTTCTTAAGACCTTGAAAAAAAATGGTTTTTATTGGAGGGCCAAGACAAGTTGGAAAAACCACACTTTCGTTGTATTTTTTTAAAAATAATTTATCAGAAAAAAATACGGGGTATTTAAATTGGGATTATTTATCAGATAGGTCCCTTATCCTGAAAGATAAGTTGCCGCTTACCCAGAAGCTTATTGTCTTTGATGAAATTCATAAGTTTAGGAATTGGCGCAGTCTCTTAAAAGGACTTTACGATAAGTACAAAAAAGACATTCAATTTATTGTTACTGGTTCTGCAAGATTAGATCATTTTAGAAAAAGTGGTGACTCGCTTATGGGACGGTACCATTATTATCGTCTCCACCCCCTTAGTTTAATGGAAATAAGCAGAAATCCTGTTAATCAGGATTTAGAAAGACTATTATCTTTTAGTGGTTTTCCTGAACCCTATTTTGAAAAAAGTGAAACATTTTTAAGGCGTTGGCAAAGAGAACGAATTCAAAAAGTTGTTTATGAAGATCTGTGCGATCTTGAAATAGTAAAGGAAATTTCACTAATTGAATTACTTGTTGAAACACTTCCCACAAAAGTTGGAAGTCCATTGTCCTTAAAAAATCTAGCTCTAGATTTGCAAGTTTCTCAACCTACTGTTGCTAGATGGGTTACTATTCTTGATAATCTTTATCTCACATTTCGTATTGGCCCCTATGGTGCTCCCAAAATTCGTGCAGTAAAAAAAGAACAAAAGATAGATTTCTCCCCTTATCTTTTTCCCTACCTAGAACATGCCCCTAATCCGTCTTACTCTCTTAACTCGCCAGCTTTTCGGCGATATCTACATCCGCCTCTAAAACCTCTAGCAGCCTTGCTGCGGCCCCGTCTGGAACACGTTGGCCTTGTTCCCATGCACGGATTGTTGCCGTGCTGACATTCAGGAGTGAAGCAAATGTGGGTTGGCTCATGTTGAAAATTTCTTCTCTTAATTTTTTAATTTTTTTTTTCGACCATTTGGGCGCAGCACGAGATAAAGATCGAATGCGTTCACGCCCTTTAAGATTACCATTTTCTATTTCGACAGCTTGCTGTAGTCCTTTTAAAAGACCTTCCGCCATTCTTTTCTTTTTCATTGCAGTTCTCCTTTTATTTGGGCCACCAAATTTTTAAAAATTTTCTTCTCTTCACTTGTTAAATCTTCTGCCTCATTTTTGCCATACAAGTACAAAAGATAAGTCCGTTCTTTATCCGGTAAATCAAGGTAAAGAATTCGAAGGCCACCCCGTTTTCCCTTTTGCCTAGAAGGATCAGGCGCCCTCATTTTTCTTACACCACCTGTGCCGGCAACTGTCGCTCCAACTTCCAGGTCTTTTAAGATGGCGTCTTCGATCAAGTGAAGTAGATCATCATCGCCAATTGCGTTGAGTTTTTCAGTGAATATTGTTGTCTCTCTAAAAAGTCGACGCATATAACACTCAGTATTACATAATACATAGTATTACTCAATGGAAAAATAAAGGATCAGTCAGATTAGCCCTATATTTTAACGAAATCCCAACGAGGCTGCCCCCACAAGACAAAGAAAATGGAAGCCCTTCGGGCCACTTATAAAATATATCTTTCTAAATTTGGATTTAAATATAAAAACTGCTCAACTAAGCGCTAATCTGACTTATCCTTTAGTTAGCGCAATTTTTTGAGTTCTTTGATTCCCAGTAATTTTCCAATGATTTGGTTTTTTGAGATTTCAATTTTTTTTCCATCATCTAGTTGAATCATATATCGATTAGATTCACTAGAGGGAGAACGATCATCAAGAACCATTGCATCTTGATAATCTGCTTTGACCCCATTAATTTTAAAAACAATTTTATCACCGGCAACAAGTTGATGAGCACAGCCCTCACATGAGTAGCGATGATCAATAAAATAAGGAGTTTCATTTTTTGTTAATTTACTAGAAAAAGTAGAAAAGCCAATTGGCGGAACACCAGCATAAGGCACTAAACAAATTATCGCCACAACGCCATAATTAAGAAAAGTACTGTATATAAAAAAATTTTTAAAGTTACAAAAAAAAGCCATAATTAATGTAATGGCAAAAGTCAATACTATAAATGGGGCAAAATAATAAAAGAAAAAGTTGCCTTGATCAACTCCAGGGTAAATGTCCCAAATGTTAGCCAGCGTTTTAGGAAGGAATTCTATCCAAATATACATACCAGAAGAAGTTATCAAGAAAAATAGAAAGAAATTTGTGGAAATAATACCAACTTTTTTTTGAATTTTAGTTTCTTTAAATTTTTTTACGGAATTAATAGACAGAGAGGTTGTTAAGTGATTTTTAAATTCAGTTAATTTTTTATGAAGAATAATTCGCATTAACTCTTTGTTTTTTTCATCCAGTAAAACTATTCCCAAAAACAAAGGCATTGGCTTAAGTATTTTTACCGCTTCAAAAAAGACAACTACTTTTCCAAAGGGCGAAATCTTGATAATTTTATCTGCGTACACCTCATACTTTACAAAAAATGTCTTGTAATTAAGTAAAAATAAAGTAAAGGCAACAATAATTCGTAATAATATTGACTGTTCAATTTGAAAAAAATAAATTGTCACAAGTCCGGTATAAATTGGCGTGAGATAAACCGGTGACAGCTTATATAACAACTTAGAAGGTTTATCATTCCTCTGATTATTCATGCTTCTTTATCGGACATCTTAATTAAATGATTAAGGATAAGGATAGAAGATATAGACGGCCCTCCTTATAAACCGAGGGCTTTTATTTTGTCGTAGTACACTTTTAGTACACCAAAAACTATTTTGGTGTACTTTCCCCTTTAATTCCATGACGTTACGGTTTTATGGTACCCAGGACTGGACTCGAACCAGCATACCTTGCGGCGCTACCACCTCAAGGTAGTGCGTCTACCAATTTCGCCACCTGGGTGTATCGAAAAATCTCTAGATGAGGTTTGCAGATAATAATCACTGAAAATACTATTGGCAAAATAATTTATTAAAAATTTACTGCTGTTATGTGTTTATACCATTCGTAATAAAGTGAGGAGCTTAACTGAAAGTATCATCAATCTCATCGATAAAAAATTTAAGTCTCATCTGATGTTCTGCCAGGACCGTCTGTTGCTTCGTTATAAGTCCCATAAGCTCTTCCCCTGACAAAAGATCAATTTCAAAATCTAGCTGCTGAAAATCCCCGAAAAAGATCGATGATGGGGGATCTGCCTCACTCTCACTGACGCCTTCATTCACAAATTCAAAATGATCTCTCAAAATATCAAAATTTGTTATATCAGTAGTTAATTTGTCTATATTTTTGACATCTAGGGCAGAAATAGAATCCTCAATCTCGCGAATAAGAGAATCGTCTACCTCAATATCGGCATGAAAATGCTCCTTTTGCATTTTATCATTTAACTCTTCATCTATTCTCACCTCAAAATTTTTAGCAGAGGGAAAAAGAATCAAATTGTCGTTGTCATTTACACTCATGAATTATCCTTAGGTGAATCAACACCTAAATCCAATAATATGCTTGCACACATTATGCCAAATTAAGTGCTTATAAATAAGATGGCCCAACTCTGCATAATCACTTTAACTTGCTAATTTTACTGTATTATTTATATGTTAACAGAACAAGCAAAACGACAAATTTGACTAAGCATTGGGCGATTTTAAAAGTCACGTTATGAAGAAAAATTGAACCCTTTTTATTTTTTAGTTCATAATTAAAGAATGGTGAGCTGCCTTAAATGCAAACATTATTTTAATACTTATGATCCTCAAATGCCACGGGGCTGTCGTTTGTTTAAGCTGAAGTCAAAAAGTTTTCCTTCGGAATTAGTAAAAGCTGAAAGTGGAGATGACTGCGAAGGTTATGAACTCTCTGGTGCGGTTGCAAAAAAAGAAGCGGAAGCAAAATCTAAGAAAGGTTTTGATGATGATGATCTTTGGTAGCAATAAGACTGGGCCCGGCAGTGAGAATTGTCGCCCCACCTAGGCAAATATCACCTTGATAAAAAACAATTGCCT
Organism: Bdellovibrionales bacterium; assembly: GCA_023250815.1. Taxonomy (GTDB): domain Bacteria; phylum Bdellovibrionota; class Bacteriovoracia; order Bacteriovoracales; family Bacteriovoracaceae; genus JAHEZZ01. The sequence continues at coordinate 4,025 of JAHEZZ010000085.1, read as the reverse complement.
GTCGTTCTGTAATCGCCCTTTGTGCTTCGGGGAAATAAACCCTTCCTGTACCATCAGGAAAAAAATGCACTTCGCAATCAACCTCTTCCTGACGGTAGCGAATTTTCGCCTTACACTTAAAACTCTTAATGCCATCATTAAATTTTGCATCAACAAAATAAAACTCATCACAAGTAAGTGAATGAGAAAAAAGGGCCGGATGATTTTCTCCTCTTTCGACGTAAACTATATTTAATAGAGGATCCTTATCTACAACAAACCAAGCCTCACCAGCGCCGCCAAGTCCTAGGCCCTTTCTTTGTCCCTTCGTATAATAGGCCATGCCAGAATGTTCACCCACCACTTCCCCATCAAGTTTTTTAAATTTGCCTGGTTGAATTGCCAAATATTGGGACAAAAAATTTTTAAAATTTCTCTCGCCAATAAAACAAATTCCAGTACTATCTTTTTTATCGTGGGTCGGAAGATCAAAATATTTTGCAAGTAAACGAACTTCCCTTTTTTTCAAATGACCAATGGGAAAAAGTACATTTTCTAGTACCTCTTCTTTTATGGTATAAAGAAAATAACTCTGATCTTTCCCACCATCAGCTCCTTTTAAAAGTGTTATATGGCCATTCATATTTATTTTTTGGCAATAATGCCCGGTCGCCAAAAAACTTGCACCCAGCGCCCTCGCCTTTTCATAGAAAACCTTAAATTTAATTTCTCGGTTACAAAAAATATCGGGATTAGGGGTATGGCCTTTTTTGTATTCGGCCAAAAAATGCTGAAAAACATTCTTTTGATATTCTTCTACAAAATCGAGTGAATAACAGGAGATATCTAACACTTCACAGACTTTTTTGACGTCCTCAAACTCTTTACTGGCAAGGCAAACGCCAAATTGATCATTTTCTTCCCAGTTTTTCATAAAAAGCCCGATCACTTCATACCCTTGCTCTTTTAAAAGTGCTGCACAAACGGAAGAATCCACTCCTCCAGACATGCCAAGTATAACTCTTACGTTGGCATTTTTTTTCCGTGTTACTTCATTCGGACGATTAATAAGTTCTTCAATCTCTCTAGTCATAATGAACTGAATAACAAAGGCCCAATCAATAGACAATATTAGGAATGAGATACAGTGATTTTTTTAATGGGCCAGATCGTAATTCCAGCACATTAAGATGGCCATAATATATCTGGCACTTTGATAGTATGTTTTTAAATTGAGAGTTTCTACAAAATCATTAGAAGTGTGATAGCGGGCCTCATTAAAATCTTCCTCCCAATTTTGAGTAAAAGTCACAGCTCGAATATCTTTTTCCCAAAAATTAATGTGATCACTGGAATTAAAACTATTGGCCTCAATACTAAAATTAACTTGAGTCACCACTGAATCAGCACACGACTTAAGGGGATTAATTAAGGCCAAATCATTGAGATGCCCTTTATCGCCAGTGGCCCGTGTGTAAATTTTCATATCTCCACTTTTTTTAATTTTTCCCCCTGGACGACTGTCGTGCCCCAACATTTCTAAATTTAAAAATCCTTTATTATTTTCACTCTGTAATTCTGCTAAATGAGAGTTGACAAAAGATCTTGCCCCTAAAAAACCCACTTCTTCAAAATCAAAAAAAACCACCTTCACTGATTTTGCCAAATCAAGGGAGGAAAGTGTAGCAATCAAGCGAAGTAGTATGGCAACCCCAGAGCCGTTGTCATCTGCTCCTGGCATGTCAACATGAGGAGTAATTTTCAAAGTACTCTTATCATGGGCGATAGTATCATAGTGAGCACCTATAATTATAAACTGTTCAGGATTGATAATCCCCTTCTTCTCCCAAATTAAATTTGTCCCTTTAACTTTTTTCAGAGTATCGATAAAACTCTTGGTATTCTCGGTAAAGCCATACCACTTTTTATAAGTAGGATCATTGACATCAAATTTTCCTTTAATTTGGCCATCAAAATCTTTTTGATAAAGATCTTTAGCATAATCGTAATCTGGGGTGAATTCTTCCACGCTTAACTTTGACAAACCTGAACCAATTCCTAAATCAAGTTCAGTAATTCTTTGTTTTAAGTATTCCAAAGATTTTTGATGATTTGCCGTACCTACAAAACGAGATTTGGAAGCACCTACAAAGTTTCTAAGTTCTAAAACAATATCTTTTTCTTTATTGTTTTCAATTTCAATTTTTAAAGCAGATTTCGTTTTTATTAAACTTTTATTTTTTGCTATTGCTTTTGAAGAATTCAAAATTAAGCTCATTAAAATACATAAAATGGTCATTTTCATTTTAAAATCTCAATTTTAAGTTGTCTTCTTTTGCCTTATTGTTCCGAACTGTCTCAACAGGATCGGCCATATCAATCGTTTCATATAATCTTTCCATGTTTTCAAAAGGAGAATAGCTCGCCACTTGTCCGTGCCCTAAAACTTTTGAACCAGGGCCGGAACGACTGTAGAGAACCGCTATTTTTCCACTCGGCGCACGGCCATATTGCTTGAGTTTAAACTGGATCACACATATATTAAACGTCCGAAAAAAAATAGTGCAGGGTATGGCCTCATCATGGGGATTAAATTTTACATACGCTTCCTTGGGACGCGACTGATCCAAAAATTTATCTGCCACAAAATTTTTGAGAACTGTCAAACGGTAAGTTATATCAAATAATTTTCCAAGATAAATATGGCCAGAATTGGGATCAATATCCACAATGATGGCCTCTCTATCCACTGCATTCCCCTCAAATCCTCGCAAGTTAGTTTGGCCAATCGTATAAATATGATAACCGTGATGATCGGCGATAAAAACATCATTTTTAAAATCTATAACTGATCCCTTTTTGCGAAGATGACGGGAGGACATATGAGTGAGAAAATCCTCAAAATAGGGATGATTAGTAAAACAATCTCCGCTCTTTTGTCCACTGGCAGCAAAATTTAAACCCAACGATTCGACAATTCGAAGAATGTCGGATTTTCTCATGTCGGAAAGTGGAAGCAACATTTTTTCAAGTTCCTCTTGCTGTAAACCGGCAAGCAAATAGCTCTGATCATTTTTAACATCATTACTGCTTCCAACTACCAATTGTTTGCCCTGTTGAGCGGACAATATTTTAGCATAATGTCCAGTGGCAATTTTAGGGGCGTCTAGTTCTTTGGCCTTTTCAATAAGAGTTTGAATTATTAAACGATGACAACTAATACAAGGGGAAAATTTTTCACCAGATAATCGGGAAGTAATTAATCTACCGAGAACATCTTCCCTAAAAGCATCTTTTGCTGAAGTTGCATAAAAAGGAATGCCCAATTGATCGCAAATATTTTTAATACTATTTAAATTTTCAATATGACAAGAACCGGTTATCGAAATATCTGCAGAGACAAAACGATCAATCGCACCGTCTTTAATCTCTTTTTTTCCCATCATCTTTTCGAAATTAATGACGGAAACAGCAATTGGCTCTAATCCCTGTTTTTTTAAAAGGTAAGCAACGGCAACAGAATCCATCTTGCCAGTCATACCGATTACAATTTTGTTGTTCACTTTTGAGGTTGTTATTTTTGAGAGAGATTCAGTAGTCATTAATTTATTGTTACACTCTGAAGATAGTATTTAAAGAGGATTTTATTGACAAAATATTACTAAAAACTAGAGAATATTCCATCATAAAATAAGACTAAAAAAAGAGACGCAGATTATTTGTCGTCGGAGAAAACATAATGTCTGAATTTAAAAAAAATTCTCAGCAACTTAATTTTATAGATATTTTCTCTGGAGCAGGAGGTTTATCCTGTGGCATGGAAATCTCAGGCATGAACTGCCTACTCGGAGCAGATATCGACTCCAATGCCCTTAAAACATTTGCCCTTAATCACAAAAAGGCAAAAATATTTTGTGGCCCAATTGAAAATTTAGACTCAAAAAAAATCTCAATATTAACCGAAAATCGCCCCATACATGTCGTTGTAGGAGGCCCCCCCTGCCAAGGATTTTCAACCGTCGGAAGAGGCAATCCAAATGATCTTA
>JAHEZZ010000221.1 GCA_023250815.1 Bdellovibrionales bacterium | reverse complement strand
TAATTGAAAATAAAATTGATCTCAATTTGCGTGACAATATTTTGGCCAAAGGACTTTTTCACGGTGGTTATCATCCTATTTCAATTATTCAAAAAGAAATTGAAGATATCTTTCTCTCCATGGGATTTGAAATTTTAGATGGCCCTCACGTCGAAGATGAGTATCACAATTTTGAAGCGCTCAATATTCCAGCAGATCATCCGGCGCGGGATATGCAAGACACTTTTTGGTTTCACTCTGATACTCCCCATTCTGATGGTAAAAAATATTTGCTTAGAACTCATACTAGCACCATTCAAGTGCGGGGGATGAAAACTCGCAAACCGCCTTTTCGTTTTATTGCTCCTGGAAAAGTTTTTCGCTGCGAACGAACAGATGCTTCCCACGAAATGGTTTTTCATCAGTTAGAAGGTATGTTGGTGGGAAAAGATATTTCGGTGGCGGTTTTGATTTATTTTATGAAAACTATTTTGCAAGAAATTTTTAAAAAAGAAGTAGACGTTAGACTTCGCCCAGGATTTTTCCCCTTTGTGGAGCCCGGTTTTGAACTCGATATGAAATGCCTTATTTGTTCTGGGAAAGGCTGCTCTGTTTGTAAGCAGGTCGGTTGGGTTGAGGTCATGCCTTGTGGCATGGTTCATCCCAATGTGCTTAAGGCCGGTGGTATTGATACCAAAGAGTTTAATGGTTTTGCTTTTGGTATGGGTCTTGATCGTCTGATCATGATGAGATTTGGCATTGATGATGTAAGGCATTTTCAATCAGGTGATCTGCGCTTCGTTTCTCAGTTTAAAACTTATTAAAAAAAGGTTTCTCTATGTTGATTTCGCTTGATTGGATTTCTGATTTTGTGGCCCTTCCTGATCTTTCTCCTAAAGAGCTTGGTGAAAAGTTTACTTTATCTACTGCTGAAGTGGAGGGTATTGTTACAAGCGGTGAGGCCTTCAGTAAAATTAAAGTGGCAGAAATTATTTCTTTTGAAAAACACCCCGAAGCGGACAAACTCAATTTAGTAACCTTCAAAGTTGCGGCAAATGAAACCAGAAAGGTTGTTTGTGGCGCTAGCAATGTGAGAGTAGGATTAAAAACGCCCTATGCTCCAGTGGGAACACTTCTTCCGAATGGGATGCTGTTAGAACCTAAAAAAATTCGCGGTGTACTTTCAGAGGGAATGCTTTGCTCTGAGGAGGAATTGGCCTTTAAAGAAAGGTCAGAAGGCATTATGGAGTTGCCCGCCAATGCGCCAGTTGGAATGGACCTCAAAAACTATCTAAAAATTAAAAGTGATATTGTTTTTAACGTCGATAATAAATCTCTCACTCATCGCCCAGACCTTTGGGGGCATTTTGGAATGGCACGAGAATTTGCCACTATCTTTGATCAAAAATTGGCCCTCAAATTTAGCGAAGATTGGAAAAAGAAATTAATCAGTTTGATTCCAGGCGGGACTTCTCCAGTGGTTCCTGAAGTTGATTCTCATTCTTGTTGTCTGGCCTATTACACTCTAAGCATTGACGATGTTCAAGTGGCCCCAACTCCAGATGGCATTAAAAATCGATTGGAAAGTGTTGGCCTTCGGAGCATTAATAATATTGTCGATATCTCCAATTATGTGATGCTTGAACTGGGAATCCCTCTTCATATTTTTGATCGCCAAAAAATTTTGGGCAATACTCTTTTTATAAAAAAAGCTGACAGTGATTGTACTTTTATTACACTAGATGGAATTGAGAGAAAGCTTCTCGCCACAGACACCATTATCGCCGATCAATCCGGGCCATTGGTTTTGGCGGGAATTATGGGTGGCCAATCATCAAGTGTTAGCAATGAGACCAGTAAAATATTAATTGAAGTGGCCAATTGGAAGGCCAGTGAGGTGAGAAAAACTTCAACTCGCTTGGGCCTCAGGACTGATTCATTACTGCGCTATGAAAAATCCCTTGATTCAAAAATGTGTGAGCGCACTCTTCTTCGCACTTTAGAACTAGTAAAAGAACTTTGTCCCAAGGCCTGTGTTGTTGGTAAAATTGAATATTCTGGCCCAGATTTGGCAAAAATTCCCACCGTTACGCTGAACATTTCAGAGCAAACTATTTGCAAGCGATTGGGAAAAGAGATCTCTGAAGAAAAAATTATTTCTATATTGAGATCTCTTGATTTTTTAGTTGAGAAAAATGCCGATAATTTGCGAGTTGTCGTTCCAAGTTTTCGTGCCACTAAAGATATTTCCATTGAAGAGGATTTGGTCGAAGAAATTGGGCGCATCGTAGGTTATGACAATATAACTCCAGTTGCCCCAGCTTTAAAAATTTTTCCCGCTAAACTTTCTGAAACTCAAAAAACACATCGTAAAATTAGAGATTTTTTGACTCTTCATTCTCGATCATTTGAAATTTTCACTTACCCCTTGGTGGGCGAGAATCTTCTTAAAAAATGCGCTTGGTTTGGCGACCAGTTTCCCTCTCCTCCTCTCTTGAAAAATGCGCTGTCTATTGATCACGATCGGATGCGTACTTCTCTTATCCCCTCCGTTTTGGAAAGCGTGGTTTTAAATCAAAAAAATTTCGATGGATTTAGAACCTTTGAAATTGGCCGAGTTTACCCCCAAGAAAAGGGGAGTGGCCCATTTGTAAAAGAGTCTGCTCAATTAATTATGGCCTTTTATGAAAAAGAAGGGACTGGGCAATTCATTGAGACTTGCAATCATCTCGAACGACTTCTTCTCTCGTTAAATGTTTCCTATGAATTTGTCTCTGCGGACGATAAATTTAAAAATTCTGTGCTTCCCTTTTTTTGGCAAGGTATTCATCCTCACGAATACTTGATGCTTAAAATTATGGGTAGACTTTGTGGTGGAATTGTCAGTGTTCATCCACTTCTTCTTCGTTCTTTAAAGATCAGAGGGCAATTGGCCCTGGCGGTTGTCGATTTGTCATTGTTCGAAGCTCAGGCGCTCAAAGATAAATCAAAATTCACTTCATTATCAAAATTTCCCGAGTCTTTTTTTGATTGTTCGGTGATTTCTTCCCTTGATCGTTCAGTAGATGTTGCTGTTTCCCTTTTAAAAGCGGCCAAAATAAAGGAACTAAAAGAAATCAAAGTTTGCGATGTTTTTACGCTTTCCAATAAGCAGAAATCAATCACTCTACAGTGTAAATTTAGTGGCTTGGAAAAGACTCTGGCGCCCGATGAGATCAAGATTTTAGAGAATAAAGTGATCCAAGTTTTGGACTCCAACGGGCTTAAATTAAGGCAATAAATATTTAAAAAAAAAGGGTTGACCAAGGATTTTAAAATCACTAAGATCGCCCTTCGTCTTTTGCGAGAAAATTCTAAGTTGAAATTGTAGTAAATGCTTTTTCATCCAGAATAAGTGAATTTTTGCAAAGATTTCTTTGACAATAAAATAATGAATTAACTGCTCAATGCGCAAGTGTTGAGTGGAAGCAAGGCCTTCGGGTTTTGCAAGATGAGAAGAGATGTAAGTGAGTAGTTCGTAAGAGCT
>JAHEZZ010000220.1 GCA_023250815.1 Bdellovibrionales bacterium | reverse complement strand
AGGCCACTCGCAGAGAAAGACGCATCTTTTTAATCTACGGATTTTTTTCATCGCTCTGGACCGCATCTTCAATGATCGGTCTTGTTTTTATGGCAAAAAGTATATTGGTTGAAAAATTTTATTTTTTAGGAATTATTCTTACTGGATTTGTGATTAAGCAATTTTTTGGAGGCCATGTGACCAAATCAGCAGAGTTTATGAAAAAATGGGCGGTACAAAATATTGAATTTTTAAGAAGTAAAAAATTTAAAAGAATAGCAATTGCTTCAGTCTCGATCGTTGTTCTTTTAATGCTTTTCCCAGTCAGCTATAAAATAAAAGGTAAATGTTTATTAAATCCCTCTGATTATCGAATAATAAGAATGGACAGCGAGGGAAAAGTAGAAAAATTTCTAAAACATGACGGACAGGAAATCGTGCCCGGTGACACCATCGCAGAAATATCCAATATCTCTACTTATTACGATCGTGAAGTGGCCTCGATTGACTCCCATAAATCCTACCAAAAAATGCGAAAAACATTAGTTGATGAACCTAAAAAAATAAACGAAGCTATAAAAGATTATGACAGTAAAAAATTAGTTTTCGAGAAAAAAGATAAGACTTATAAAAATTTAAAAGTAGATTTCAAAGAAAACATAGGAAAAAAAGTTGTGCTTTCTTGTAAAGATGAAGACATAAAGAAAACCTCCTTTTTAAAAAAAGGCGATGAAATTTGCAAGGCCATGGCGATTGATAAATTAAAAACGGCAATTGATATTGATGAATCAGAAGTTCGCTATTTGCAAGTCGGTCAAGAGGTAAAATTCAAACTTATGGCAAGGCCTACAGATACTTTTTTTGGAAAAATTGCAAAAATAATTCCCACCGCAAAAAGCAATCCAAAAAATCCAAAAAGTCGTATTTATAGTGCTGAAATTATCATAGACAATGATGGAGGATTACTGCCAGGAATGGTGGGAGTGGCAAAAGTCTTTGGTGAAAAAATGATTTTTATTAAATATTTATTTTTATTACTGGCCCAGGCCTTAAGGCTTGACCTCTTTTATTAAAAAAGGAAATAAATGAAAAAAAATATATTAACTCTTATCTTCCTTTGGCTTTGGCCTTTTTCTACTTTTGCCATTACAGCGATAGGACTCTTAGAAGGAGAAAATGATCTTGTTTTAAAAACCAGATCGCAGGGTATTGTCAAAGAGATTTATTTTGAAGAAGGAAAACATGTTTTGGCCAATACCGTGATTGCCAAAATGGATGACAAAAGAGAAATTGTAGAAACAGAATTGGCAGAACATGAAATGAAATCAGCATTGGCCGACTTTCAAAACTCTCAAAAACTCAAAAAATTCCTCTCTCAAGATGAATTGAATAAAAAAAATGAAGTTTATCTCAAGAAAAAATCCGTTTACGAATTAAAACTTTTAGATCTGGAAACCAAAAAAATCACCACCCCAATCGCCGGCGTGATCGCACGAATTTTTATAAAAGTAGGGGAAAATATTTCTAGTGGAGAAAAAGTATCTGAGGTGGTTAGTCCGGAAAAACTTCTTATTGAATTAGATGTCGATGCTCATTTACTTGGAGAGCTAAAAGTCGGAAAATCCCTACCTTTTTCTACTGAATTAGATAAACAGCGCTACCTTGCAGAAATCTTTTTTGTCGGCGAAATATTAGACAAGGCAAGTGGCACAATTCACGTTAAATTAAAAGTTGATAACAGCAAAAACCTACTTAAACCGGGAAGTATGGTTAAGGTTTCTCTTCCCGATTAAAAGATATAATTTTAACTTTTTAATCAATTAATATTATACGAATGTCAAAATTTTCCCTAAAATTTTACTATCGATTTTTTCCCCACCGCCCGATAATAATTATGAATATTATTAACGATTAAAAACCAATTTAATTAAAATAATTGCAACATTTTACTAAACATGAGGAGCTACAATGTCTGTGAAAAAGAATTCCCCCGCTAAAACTGTGACTTCAAAAACAACCCCTACTTCGGGCACAAAGGGAGCAGGCCCAAAAGAAACGCCGATTAAACCGGCCACTCAGAAAAAACCCACAGTAGCTAAACTGAAAGGCAAAAAATTAGAAGATAGAATCGCACCGGGGATGCTCGGAGGTGGATTGGTTGATCCAGGCATGGCAGAGGCGGTTGATTCTTCCAGTGCTGATGTGCAAAGAGATCAATTCGCTGGAGATATTTCTGAAACAAATTCAGATTATAGCGGTGGCAATCACGAAGCGCCTTCAAGTTATCTTGATGAATCATCTTCTCATCATGAAAGTGATACCAGCAATGAAGAATACAAAGATGATAAACACGATTCCGCAAATTTTAATGATAACAGTCAATATGATGAATTCTCCGAAGGGAAAGATTCACATCAATTTGTCGAAGATAAACCAGCATGGTCAGAACCCGATTGGGTTACCGCTCAAGCTGATGGCTCGGCGGTGATTGCTCCTCCTGATGGAATGAGCTTAGACAGCAACATGGCAAGTTTTCCAGTTGAAGCGGCCAACGAAGCTCTAACTCTTCCTCATGAGGCGAGCATTAATACCGATGGTTCTGTGAGTGTGCCACTTCCTGAAGGAACTGAATTCCTAGAAGGTGCCAACGCACTTATTATTCCTGAAGGTGCGGTCGCCCTAAACGATATTCCTCCAGAGATGAATGCCTTTGAAAATAACGATGGCTCAATTACTCTTCCTCTTCCTGAACATGGAATGGAATACAACCCGGAAAATAATCAACTGAATATAATGAATGATGTGGCCAATGAAATGTTACCCGCCAATGTTGAAATTGCCGATAATGGGCAAGTCAATATTCAACTTCCAGAGGCCGGAGTGGAAGTTCAAGATAATGGGCAGATCCATCTTTCTCCTGGAGCGGTAGATTTTATGGATCACCCTCCCTCTGAATATATTCAAGATTGCGAATTTGGAGTCGCTAATCCAGACGGTTCCATGGTTTTTACTCCACCTGAAGATGTTGTTGTAGAAGGCGGAGTCATGGATGTTCCCTTCGATTCTCTTGATCAAATGCCAATTCCAGAAGACCTTACAATTAATGATGATGGCACCGCAAATATAGCTCTTCCTGAAGGCGCTGTTTATAACGACGACATCCACGGCATGATTATGCCTGCTGATCACTTTAATCCCAATGATGTCCCAGAAGGTATTAGCACTTGGGGAAATCCCGATGGATCCTTCACCGTTATTTTACCTCAGGGCATGGAATATGATGCTGCTTCAAATAGTGTTCATGTGGACAATTACTGGCTTAACGAAATTGCACCAGATAATGTCCAAATAAATGACGATGGTTCAATGAATGTTGCTCTTCCTGCAGAAACTGCTTTTTATAATGACGGATCTTTTTCTATTCCCGCTGAACAACTTGATTTTATCGATCGAGAAGTTCCGGTCTTCATTGGCGACTTGCAATTTGCCCATGAACTTCCCGATGGATCTTATAATATCACTCCACCAGAAGGAGTAATCGTCGATC
>JAHEZZ010000219.1 GCA_023250815.1 Bdellovibrionales bacterium | reverse complement strand
TGTCGCCGTCACTAATCAATCTCAGCAGCTGATCAGGCCGAACCAAGCTCAAGGCGAAATTACAGTGTATGATACGTTATCTTCTTGGATGACGAGACTTATTCCACGGGCATAAAAGTTAAGGATGCTTCGATAAAATTCCGCCCCAATAAAGAAGTGTGTACTAATACCAATTTTAGCTGAATCTTCACTTGAAAATTCAAATGGAACTAGTGCATAGGGGAAATTGTTTTCCAATAACGCTTTTTAAAAAAGATAAATCCTTACGGCCTGTAAAGTTCTCAGCATCGTGTCCTGTTGAAAGATTAAGATTTAAAAATCCACTGCGGTTAAGTTTTTTTGCTACATCTTCTCCGTAAACATTGTTGTCCAGCTCTTGATCAATATAGATGTTGGCATTTTTATTTAAAGAATACTTGCCGGATAAAAATGAATCAACATCTGCAAATGCTACAAAATGAACTCCCATTTCCCTGGCCTTTTGTTCCCAGATAATTCTGACAAGAAGATCGTTTTCGATAAGAACAAATAAGGGGAGCTCAGCATTGCACTCCTTAAACTTAATAAAAATTTCAGTGCCTCGTTCGGATGTATTAAAGCTAAATTTCCATTTAAATTTCTCGATGGTTTTTTTGGCGTGCCACAGTCCAAGGCCAGAGCCATTTATTTTATTGCTATTGCCTCTTTTTCCAAGATTGTTAAGAATGCTTTTTGGTATTCCTGATCCATTATCGCCAATGACAATTTCGCCATCTTCAATTTTAATATAAATTTCTGTCGAAAGGGCCTCGAGAGCATTATTTATAAGATTGGAAATAATCCGAGCAAATTCGGTTCTATCAGCATCAACCATACACTTCTTGTCATTTGATTTAAAATGAATGGGGATAGAAGCATTCTTTTCGGCGATGATAGATTTAATAACAAGGACAATATCAAAAATTTCCGTGGCCAAATATTTTTCACCTTGGTTAAATCTGCGTAATTTTTCTATAATGGCGTTTATTCGGCCAATAGATAATAAAATTAATTTTTCTCGCTCTAAAATTGTGATTGGTGAATACTTATTAGCTACGGCGCTTAAAGCTGTCAGTGGTGATTGGATATCATGGGCCAGTTGCTCTACTATTTGAAATTTTGCCTTTTGATGTTTCCAATTTAATAGTTCAATTAACATTAAAATGATTGCCGTTATAAAAATGGCCACCAGCACTTGGCGCCAGAGAGTCCAGTAAAGATTAACAAGATCCATTTGAATATTAAAATTATCTTTGATTAAAGTTAAATTGAAATTATTAAAAAAATTTCCAATATCACCAAAGACAAACTCTTGCGTTTTATTGGTTAATAAAAAATCAAAATGCGCTTTTTTCACATAAACTTTCTCGTTGCTTTCAATCATCATATTGGCCAAAGATGAAAAACGAGTATCGTCTAACATCAGGCCTTGGTTTTTTTTCTGTTTTATTAACGCAATTAAAATATTTCGGCATTCCACAGTTGTAAGATGAGCAATAAATAAATGGGCAGCCGCAAGCGAGATAATAAAAAGGAGGAAAGCAGTGATTATTTTTTTATTCATTGTTATTACCAAAAAGGGTGAAGCACGCCGTCTTCTTCTCTTTTGCCAAACTCAATTTTTAAAAGTTCAGGGTGATCGAGGTAGGCATATTTTAAAAATTTTATTGGAGAGTCAATTTCATTTATTACCCATTTTGAATTGTTAAAGATTCTCACTTTCGACACATCTGAGCTTTTAAGTAAATTTTTAATTTTTAAAATATTGCGATGATCATTAGACTCGAGATGATGTTGATCGATAGGAAGGCCGGATTTTTTAAACCAGTCAGGATATTTCTGATGATTTAACTCAAGTACTTTCTGTTCTGCGATTGCTTTTTTTTGGGCCGAAGATAAATCTCGTGAGCTCCCCATGCCAAATTTGAAAAAATTTCCTTTCAGATAATCTTGGTTAAAGGCCAGCACTACATTATTTTTCGAGTCATTTGAATTTAATTTTGCAATATAAAGAGATTTTTTTTTAGAAACATTTATAAATGGGGAGGAGGAGCGGTAATGATAAAAAAAAGCGTCTCGCTCAAGCAGTTCTTCCTTTGCTCTCTGGATTGCCGTGTTTAAGAAAAGCCCCCCAGCAAGTCCTGATCGGCAATGCAATTTATATTTTTTTGCGATGATATCTTCACCCAGTTCTGATAAGGCCTTTATAAAAGCATGGAAAATTTTAGGTGATGAGCTGCTACCTTTAAACTGGCCAACAGAAATGACTACAATGAAATACTTGTGGAAGGAGTGAATGACAACTTCATATGATGAATATTTTTTTCGCAAAAATATTTTTACAATATTTTCTAATGTATTTGATAGGCCCATGTTTGAATTCCCCAATCCCATGATAATTTTGGATCTTTTTCTAATTCAGGAGACTCGGCAATCACACTGGGATAATGAAATAGGGGAATAATTAATTTATTGCGAGCAATTCTCATCTCCATTTCTCTTAAGGCCTTATCAAATAATAAAGTATCTTTAAGAGTGGCGATTTTTACTAAGTCGTTATTGGCATTTAGAACTTTGGAATATTCATCAGAACGTGAGGAGAAGAAATACAAATGGCCAACAGGATCATCTGGAGAAACTCCAACCGGACTGATAAAAAGATCCGCTCCCTTATCGTAGATTTTACCCATTTCTTTTCGTGAATAAAGCCTTACTTCAAAATCAAAATTGGACTTTAATAAATCTAAAACCTTGGCAAAAAGCGGAAGGCCGGCCCACTCATCAAGAGTAGCAATAGAATATTTTCTTTTCACTTTGTGATGAGTGGTATTTTTTTGTAAGGATTGGTAGGACAACTCATCCAGCCCCCAACTCCTGTCCGATGGCGCTAATGAGTAGGCAGGAGTGCCAAGTTCCGCAAAATTTTGCAAATTTGGCCTTTCTTTATCAACCAGTGCCGAAATTGTTATGCGATCGTCAAGTGAAACTGCCGATGAAAATCCTACGTAGACGAGCCATTCATTTTGAAAAATCTGCAGATTAAATTTTTTATTTCGAAGAGTATCCAAGTCTTTTTTATGCAATACATGTCCGTAAAAAAAAGTGGCATGATCTTTTTTGGGGCTTAACTGCTCGATCATCTTTGGAGAATCACTGGCGGCGTAGGAATTAATAGCGACATCAGAAATATTATTAGATCTGAGATCTGTAGGATAATATGTATTTATTTTAAGATGAGCAGAGTGTTGGTCAGCAGACTTTATAAAGTAGGGGCCAGTGTAGGTTTTGTTATCGGTGATAGCAAAATCAGGCGATGCAAAAAGTGAGCGCCAATTATTGGGGATTGTTTTAAAATAAATCACCACCGATTTTCCACTGCAAGTAATGCTATTTACCAGTTCGCTATATTGAGCATGCAGAGTTCCTTGCAAACTATTTTTAATTGAAGCGCAAACTTTATCGAAAGAAAAAACTTGCCCTGTATGATCTTTCAACTCTCTATTTTTCACAATGGTT
>JAHEZZ010000084.1 GCA_023250815.1 Bdellovibrionales bacterium | reverse complement strand
AGTTTTACGGTACGAAAAACTCAAAGGTGATGATTATAATATGAATGATTTTTTTAAAAAAATGAAAATTTTCACTTCTGGCTCTGATGTCGCTATTGCCGTTGCTTTACTTCTAACTTTAACGGTAATGATTGTACCAATTCCGCCAATCCTTATTGATATTTGCCTAAGTAGTGTCCTGGCCTTTTCGGTAATGATTTTATTAGTTGCTGTTTATTCTAGAAAACCTTTGGATTTTAGCACTTTTCCTTCAATTCTTTTAGTTTCAACTTTGTTTCGCTTATCTCTTAACGTCGCTTCGACTCGAAATATTTTGATGCGAGGAGGGAGTGATGGGACTTCGGCGGCAGGTGAAATTATTCGTTCATTTGGTGAGTTCGTTGTTGAAGGAAATTTTGTAGTGGGGATTATTATTTTTATAATTTTAGTTGTGATTAATTTTATGGTTATCACAAAAGGTGCTGGTAGGGTTGCTGAAGTTGCTGCAAGGTTTACTTTGGATGCTATGCCCGGTAAGCAAATGGCGATCGATGCCGACTTAAACGCTGGTTTGATTAATGAATCTGAGGCGAAGAGACGACGAAAAGAAGTTGCGGAAGAAGCTGATTTTTACGGTTCCATGGACGGTGCTTCGAAGTTTGTTCGAGGAGATGCGATTGCTGGTATTTTAATTACGGCAATTAATATTGTCGGTGGGATTATCGTTGGGGTTGCTCAGCATGGGATGAGTATGACTGACGCTGCTGAAACCTTTACTCTTCTCACCGTCGGTGATGGTCTGGTGACACAAATTCCCGCTCTCATTATTTCTACTGCCGCCGGTTTAATTACCACCAGAAATACCTCGGAGCATTCTTTAGGTGCTCAGGTTGGAAGTCAATTTAAAGTTCATCCTAAAGCAATTTATCTTTCCGGTGGTTCACTTTTAGCACTCTCTGCTATTCCCGGTTTGCCCAAAATCCCTTTTATCGTTGTCGGATTAGCAATTGTATTTTTGGCAAAAAAAATTGCAAGTGCAAATGAAAAACAAAAGGAAGCGGAAAAAATTTCAGCGGTAGATGATAAGAAAACAACTCCGGATAATTTAGAAGATTTATTAACACTAGAATTGGTGGAGTTAGAAGTTGGTTATGGGTTGGTGAATTTAGTGGATGCCGACCAAAAAGGTGATTTGCTAGAGAGAATCACTCATATAAGAAAGCAGTTTGCACTTGATTGGGGTGTGATTATTCCTTCAATTAGAATTAAAGATAATTTGGAGATTAAACCTAGTGCTTATTCTGTAAAAATAAAAGGGGTTCCTGTTGCCAAGGGTGAAATGATGTCAGATCACTTTTTAGCGATGGATCCAGGAACGGTTATAGAAAAAATTTCTGGCTATGAAACGATTGAACCAGTTTTTGGTCTCCCTGCTGTTTGGATTACCGAAGATCAAAGAGACGATGCTCAATACAATGGATATACAGTAGTTGATCTTTCAACTATCGTGGCCACTCATCTGACTGAAATACTCAAGTCAAATTTACACGAATTATTTGGCAGACAGGAGTTAGTAAGAATTTTAGAGAATTTTAAACAGACCTATCCTAAAATAGTAGGAGACCTTGTTCCAGATATTCTGTCATTGGGAGTGGTGCTTAAGGTTTTACAAAACCTACTTAGGGAAGGAGTCTCTATCCGCGATTTAAGGACGATTTTAGAATCATTAGCTGAGCATGGAACACAAACCAAAGACCCTGAAGGGTTGACAGAATATGTTCGTCAATCACTTTATCGCACTATTACTTCTAGTATTAAGGGAGAGAAAGGAGATATTCCACTATTCACTCTTGATCGAAATATTGAAGAGGCGATAGCTACTAATTTGGTAACGACAGAACAAGGAACACAATTGTCTCTTGATCCCAAGGTGACACAAAAAGTATTGGCCAGTCTCAATGAAAAGATTGAAGAAGCAACCAGTGTTGGTGAAAAGATGGTGGTGCTGTGCTCACCAGTGGTGCGAGGGCATTTTAAAAGACTCACTGAAAAGTTTGTACCAAATTTAATGGTTATCAGTCATAACGAATTAAGCCCTGAGGCGAACATTCGATCACTCGGAACATTGAGGTTGTAAAATGTTTGTTAGAAAATTTGAAGCAGACACATTAGAAGAGGCCCTGGGAAATATTAAAAAAGAGCTGGGCCCCGATGCCATCATTTTAAAAACCATTACCAATAAAGGGCTCAAAGGCGCTTTTAAAAAAAGAAAGATTGAGATTACAGCAGCGATATCGGAAAGAAATTATGTAAAAAAAGCAAAAGTAGATAAAGTTTTTACCCCCGAGCAAAAAGAGGAGTTTTATTCCAGTAAAGCGAATTATGTCGCAAATATGATTGACCAGTATAATGATAAAAAAGGATCTCTTGCAAAAGAATCTCCTGAAAGTGAAGAGCGAATGAGGGCAACTTCAGCATCCAAAGGATATGGTTCTATGGCGCTTAATAAACAAGTGAAGAGCACGGCAACCAAGACCAAGACGGATCTTGATGATTTTCTTTCTTTGGGAAAAAAGACAAGCCAAGAAGAAGAGAATATTTGGGATGATACACCTGATTTGGATGATGAAATCATAAAAACATATCAAGTGAATAAGGTAACCACTCGGCCAGCAGAAAAAATTGTTTCGCCCCCTAACACATCGGCTGATGTTGGTACAAATTCATATAAAATCGAAGAGATTGAAGCAAAGCTTTTTGAATTGACGAAAAGTGTGCAAAAATTAGAGCGCAAAGAACCTGTCGGCGTTTATCAGCTAAGAACGCTTTTGACGAGTTTCGACATCTCTTCTAAATATATTAATCAGCTTACAAAAAAATGTTTATTTGAATTAAATGAAGAAGAACTTAAAAATACTGATTTTGTATTTGAGTTTGCGCTGAAGGAAATGATGAACGAGATTAAAACTATACGACCTTTATTTTCCTGCGCAGAAAATGCTAGTGGTGTTGTGACGGTCTTTTTGTCAGAGGTTTCATGTGGACAATCTTCCTCTTTGCTTAAAATTGCTTCGTTGAAAAATGATTCGATCATCCTTCGTTTGAATTCTGTAAATAATACAAGTGTTAAAAAGTTTAGTGATTTTAATTCAGGGTTAGCAGAAAAATTTTTTAACCTTAAAATAATCACTGTCACCAGTCTTTCGGAAATTGTCGGAGAAGCAAGAAAAGCAATCGAAAATAAAAAGAATGTTTTTGTTGATTTAAAGGCATCATTGATCGATATTAATGAATCAAAAAAATTCATTGACAGTCTTAAGAGATCATTTGGTTCTGTTGAAGTCATTTTAACTTTATCTGCAATTAGCGCAGAGATTTACAATAAAAAAATTGTGTCTAAATATCGTCATACTATGAATGCTGTGATGTTCACTTATTTGGATCAATGTTTGAATTTTGGACAATTATTTAATATTTCGTACGAGTATGGCGGTTTACCTTTGACTTTCTTTAGCACAGGTGAAGTTGTACCGGATGACATAGAGGCGGCGACTTCAGAACGAGTCGTTGCAGGTATTTTTAATCTGAATTAGTTTTTTGGGAGACAGGATGTCGACTGGAAAAAATTTAGACTGGCGAAAATCCAGTCATCAAGCCTTTAAGAAGGCCAAGACCATTTCTATAACCGGCGGGAAGGGAGGTGTTGGCAAAACAAGTGTGGCATTAAAGTTATCTAAAACTTTAGCGAGTACTGGTCGAAAAGTATTGTTAATTGACTGTGATTATAATCTTTCAAACACTGCAGTAAAGTTAGGCATATCTCTTTCTGATAATTTTAGAGGGTTTGTCAGTGGCGAAAAAAAATTTGAAGAATGTATTTATACTGATGGAAACTTAGATTTATTGTCGGCCTGTAATGGCAATTTGGAGCTTTTTGATCATGGGACAGATATAGAAAAAATTATATTGGATGTCATTTATACCAGAGAGCAATATTACGATTATATTTTTCTTGATTGTCCAGCCGGTTTAAATAGAGAAACTTTGACTTTAAATGCTTATAGCGATGAAAGGATTATAGTAGTCGTTCCGGATAAGTCATCAATTACAGATTCATATTCCTTAATAAAAATATTAAATAATAGATACGGGGTCAAAGATAATTTTTTGTTGGTGAATCGAGTATCTAGTCAGGAGCAATTTTTGCGCTTGATAAAAACAATGAGCGATACAATTGAAAAATATTTAAATTTCAGTATCAAAATACTTGGGAATTTACGCAACGAAGTTTCTAGTTCTGATCAATTTGATAAGATACTATTAGGGGAAGAAAATGACCTGCACAAAGATTTCTGTAAGATCGTTCAGAAGTTAACCGAAGATGATAGGCACGAAGGCCAATTCGACAAACCTTTTGTAAAAAAGGAAAGTCGAAGTCGTTTGTTAAGCAGAACGCTAAACAAAGAATTGAGGCCTCAACTTTAAAGACTGGCGAAGGAGTGCAGGATGTCTTCATTGGCAAAGAAATTAAAAAATTTAAAGGATTATCGTTCTACTGTTGATCCGAAAATTAAAGATGAAATTATAATCGAATATGCACCACTCATAAAATATATCGCCCAAAAAATTGCGTCTAGATTACCCTCAAACGTCGAATTAGATGACCTTATATCTTGTGGCGTAATTGGACTTATGGATGCAATTGAAAAATTTGATCCAGGTCGCGATAATAAATTTAAAACATACGCCGAATTTCGAATCAGGGGTGCAATTTTAGATGAACTTAGGGCGCAAGATTGGGTTCCAAGATCAGTAAGAGAAAAGGCCAAACTGGTTGAGCGCACTTATTCCAGATTGGAATCAACACTTGGAAGGCCGGCGACAGATGAAGAGATGTGCAAAGAATTAAATATGGCCCAAGATGAATTTTATGATTTATTAAATAAAGCAAAATCGATATCAGTTCTCAATATAGATGATTCTGCCACCTTTAGCCGAGGCGATAAAAAATTAATGGCAGGACTAATGGAAAACGGTCGAAATTCAAATCCGGTTACAGCTGTAAGTTATAAGAATTCACGAGAGAAAATTAAAGAATCAATTAGCCTGCTACCTGAAAAGCAAAGGTTGGTGCTATCTCTCTATTACTATGAAGATTTAAATTTAAAAGAAATTGGGCAGGTTTTGGATGTTACAGAATCTCGAGTGTCTCAACTGCATACTCAGGCAATAATTAAGCTTCGAGCGAAGCTTAGAACATTATTCGATTCTCCGGATGATATTGCTGTTTAATAAAAAGGACATGATGTGCAAGAGAAAGATCATTTGTACCATGTAAAAAAATGCAAAGAGCAACTAGAGATTTTACTTAGCACTTCTAATTTAAAAGATGATCCCTTTATTATCGAATTGTTTACTCGACTTTCAATTATTGAAAATGACATCAATGAACTTCGAAATGGACATAATAAAAGCGATTCACATATTAGATTTAAATTATTTTTGGAAAATGAGATTAAAAATATTTTTACAGATTTTATCTCTTCTAGCTCATTTAAAAATGTTAATTTGATTGTAGATAATTTTTTAAATGTTCAAGAATTACTGAAAATATTAGAAGTGTTGCCTCTGTATCTGAAAATTGCACAGTTCTTTAAATTTGATAATTGTCCTTTGCTTTACATTAAAAATTCTTGCTTGGAATTTATTGGTAAACTTTCTTCTGCTCAAAATCTTGAGACAAGTAAAACCGAGTTATATTCTTGTATGCGCAAGCTTTTACGGGAGCATACGTTGGTGACATTTGAATTAGACGAGGCCAGCAACGAAATTAAGTTGTATTGTCGTATTGATGATCAAGATTCGAAATATTTTGTAAGCTGTTCAGATTCAGATGAGATCACTCTAGTATTACCTTCTATTATATCACACTACGAAGCATCTGAAGTTCCAAAGCATCCTCACCTTTGCTTGGAAATAACCGATAAATATTCTTTGCTTAAGCATAAGGCCGTTCCTGAATATCTTTTTGAAACAATAGAATCATATAAAAAGGTTATTTTTTATTTTCCTTTTATTTTTCGGCCATTATCATTGATAATACCACTAAGAGGGAATAATTTGCCCCTTAACCATTATTCTTCAGTTGATAACACAGGATGTGTTGGAAATGATACTGTGTCACCTCATAAACACATGGTTAACATCGACCTTTTCTTTCATTTCGATAGATCATAGAAAGCTATTTTCTCATTTTTTATTCAAGGAGCATTCTTCATGTTTTTAACTTCAAAAAAGTTTTTTTCTTATTATTTGTTTTCCTCAGTGCTTCTTCTCATTTCTTTGTCAGGTTGGTTTTACTATTTTCAAAGTAAAGGAATTTTTGACTTTGAAAAATCTTCTTGGCTTCATGATGGAGCGATAAAAGTTGAAGAGATTAAGAGCTTAAATCCCTATGGCGAGATTAAGGTTTTAATTAACACCGATCAGACTCGTGAAAGCTATAAAATTGTAGATCGAATTGAAAAAAATATAAATGTTTTGAGAATGATTAGCGATAAAAAAATGAGCAATGACTTGAAAGAGTTGCTAGAACAAAATAAAAAACTTCTCAATAACTTGATCGGTCATTCGGAAGTTCAAACAATGATAACTGTTCTTCAAAATAAACTGGATGCCTTTCAACGTTTTGTAGAGATGAATCATTGGAAAACACTTTCTCGGATTACCGTTCGTTCAAATCAGCGTTTGAGTATATTTAAAAATAAAAAGAATAATCTTTATTCTTATGAAAGGTTAAAAGAACTCCAAAGATCAATATCACAAGATCTTGATAACATGATTTCTATTACTGATGGCTCTGTTCTCGCTGTTGATTATAAAAATAAAATTATTGAACAAGTTAACAACCTCAGAACAGAGTTGGTTATGCTTGATAAATACTTATCTGATCTTATTCAGTTTGAGAAAAAATCGCAGACGATGTCAGAACTTTACAAGGTCTGGATTACCGATACCTATCCCAAAATAACTTTTGCTAAAATTGAATATGAACGTTCATTTAAAATGATGGCAATGTCAGTGGTTTTAATGATTGTTCTTATGGCCACTTTTATAATCATAGGGGCATTTATTTATGGTATTGATAAAAAGCATACTCGGTCTATGATGGAGACCCATTTTGTTGATTTAATTAAAAACAAAATTTTGGCCACTAAAGGAGATTTTGAGGAAGCTGCCGGATCAGACATCTTTAATAATGAGGTTAATAAAATTCAAGATTATATTCACAAAAGAATGAACTTTGGTTCAATTTTTCAAAGTGCCACTCCTTTTTCAACCATTTTGTTAGACGAAAATTTAAGCTTGGTTTGGGGGAATTCTCATTTTTATGAACAATGGGGACTAAGTAGCACTTCATCTCGATCAGATAATGTAACTTGGAATTATCTTCAACAGTATACAAATTTAGGAGAAGATGATCCGGTTTTACAGGCATTAAAATATAAAGTTGCAGGTATTTATCAAATTCAGGTAAGAACTAATAAAAATGATGATTTTCTTCCTTACGAGATGTATGTTTCACCAGTTGAAAATTCTGAAAAAACATTTATCATGCTTTTTTTCTATCCACTGAGATCGTTGGTTGAAACGATTACAAATCAGACAAAGGCCTTGGTTGGGCCAATTTCTCGAACTCTTGAAATGCTTTGTAATGAATCATTTAATATAGAAAATCAAAAGAAAATTAAAAAAGATTATGAAATTGCAGGAATTGATAGTATTCACCAAAAGTTTGTGGATTATTTTGCTTTTATTCAATCGCAAAAAAAAGGTCTCATGAATGAAATTACGAGATTGGAAAATACTATTTTTGATCAAAATAAAATCACTGATGACTTAGTTAAAGTTGTCGCCAAGATTTTTGACAATTATCAATCATTGACTGGCAAGTTTAATGAATTAAAAACAAGTGTAGTTCAGACTGTTGATGGGCGAAACGAAATAATTTTGCTTTTTCATGCTTGTAATATTTTATTTAAAAATACTTTTAAGGATGTGCAGGATTTGAGTAAAGCTTGCTCTGCTCAGCTCGGTCTTATTGGCGAATTATGCAAGGGCCTTGTCCCATTGGTTACGCTGAAGGATGATTTAAAACAATCGAAGTCATTGGCCGATGATCACAAGTTGCGTCTTAATCTGAGTATTGATCAGGCCTCAATTTTTTCTCGCTCTTCCGAAGCAAATGGATCTCGAGTTGATCAAGCATTAGCAAAAATAAAATTAGAAGCTAAGTCCCTTGAAAAAAGTGTTACATTGTTAATTGATGGCGTTTTTGCTTTTGATATTGCGGTCTCAAAATTACTCTTAGTGAGTGAGAGATATGAAACTCCGGATATTGCTCAGACCAATGAAAATTTAATTAGGGCCAAAACTTATTTTGAAGATGAACTTTTCAAAATGGGAAAAATTGAAAAACTATGCGCTTCAGAGGATGAAAAAATTATAAATGGAATGAAAAATCTTTTTAATGACCTTGTCCAATTTAAAAAAGGTCTTAACCAGGTGAATATTTTTTTATCGGACTCAAAATCATTATTAATGAATGGAGAAGCGTGCAAGGACAATTCTGTTGAAATCGTTTTTAATGGGGATACAATATCAATCTAAAATTAATTTACAAATACTAAGGGTCTCTGCAAGAAGTTCTTCATGTCCTTTTTGATTGTCGATGATAAAATCACAGCGTATTTTTTTATCTTCAATACTGATTTGATGTGCGATGATATTTTTTGCCATTTCCTCGCTAATTTTGTCTCTTGATATCAATCTTTCAATTTGCATTCTTTGTGGGCAGTAAACCAAAACTTTGAGGTCGACTAAGGCGTCTAGTTTTTTTTCAAAAAGCAGCGGGACATCATAAATTACAAAGTTGGGCCTATTATTTTTTTTGAATTCATCTAATTCTTTTATAAAAAAAGTTTTCATTTGGGGATAGAGGAAGCTTTCAATCTGTTCTTGAATTTTTTGATCTTTAAAAAAAACTTCTCGAAGTGTTTTAAAATTAATTTTGTTTTGGGATACAATATGTGGAGCTAGTTGAGAAATAAAATCAAGGGTGGCCGGTTCTTGGTAGATTCTTTTTATTAAAGAATCTGCATTTATCACGCAATATTTTTGCTTGTGCAAAATTTGAGAGACGGTCGATTTTCCAGAAGCAATTCCACCTGTCAATCCAATGATGGGAATTTCAAGATTGTGAAGACGGTTGTTGCTTGTAAGTTTAATATATTTTTTTTTAAATGTTGATGGGCCCATAATTTATTTATTTTTTGGTTTAAGATGGAGCTTGGCCTGATCCCAATAGGTATCCATTTCTTTTTGATTCATTTTAAGAATGTCTTTTTCTTCATTTTTAATCAATCCTTCCATATAGTGAAATCTTTTTAAAAATTTTCGATTGGCCAAATCCAGGGCCTTCTCGGGATCAATTTTTAAATGTCTGGCAAGTTGAGCAACTGAAAAAAGGAGGTCCCCAATTTCCTCTTCTGCCCGATCGAGTGACATCGCTATCCCTGGTGCTATTTCCTCTTTTAATTCTTGCCATTCTTCTTCGACTTTGTAGGCGACTTGTGAGGCATTGTCCCAGTCAAATTTAACTTCACCGGATTTAATGCCAATGGTATTTGCAGCTGATAGGGCCGGCATAAAGAGAGTTTTTTCTGGGATCAATGAGGTGTCTTGATGAAGACCTAGTTCATTTTTTTCTTTTTCTTTAATTTTTTTCCAATTGTAGATAACTTGTGAAGCAGAAATTTTTTTTCCATCTGCCATTTCTCCAAAGACGTGAGGGTGTCGGCGTATAAGTTTTTTTGACAATTCTTTTGAAACCTCTTCTAAATCAAATTTGCCTTCTTGTTCGGCAATCACACAATGAAGCAGAACTTGTAAAAGCACGTCGCCTAATTCCTCTGTCATTGCTTTGGGATCATTTTTATTTACCGAGTCGATGAATTCATAACTTTCTTCCAGTAGGTATTTCAAAAGAGTCTGGTGGGTTTGCTCTAGGTCCCACGGACAGCCTCCATTCGGCTCACGCAATTTTTGGACTATTTGAAATACTTCTTTAAAATGTACCAATTCCATACTAAGAGACTCCAAAGTGGCCAAGCCTGGGCTTTTCCACTAGATTTGTGGACGTGAAAGTGAAGCATATAATAAGTCATAACAACATCAATTTAGAAGTTTTTTCTTCGCTAAAATCGGGCCCACCTAAGGCGCAATTTTTAGATTGGTGTAATAACTTGTGTCAATCTTTTAGTTTTTATTTAAAAAGAAGTGTGTTGTATGGCAAAAACTTACATAATCGGCGAATGAAAAATACTTTGGCACTTTCTCTTCATTTATGTGCTGATAGCAAGATGAAATCTCTCAACTCCAAATACCGAAAAATAAATAAAACAACAGATGTTCTCTCATTTCCACTTCACTTGGATCTTTATAAATCTAAGGAAAAGATGTTTTTTGCAGTTGACCATCTTGGTGATATTTTTATTTCTTATCCTAGAGTAAAGTTACAAGCGAAAGATTTTTTAATTACAGTTGAAGATGAATTTTATCATCTAGCTGCTCATGGTCTTCTTCATCTTTTGGGTTTTGATCATGAGCGATCAATGTTAGAAGAAAAATTGATGAAAGAAGAAGAAAAAAAAATATTAAGAAAAATTAGCAAATTAAAAAAACGAGGATAATATGGACGATGTACTTAGAATGAATGTAGAGGAAGCGAGACTTAATATGAAGGAATTTGCTCCTAAGCTCGACTTACTCAGGAGGTCTCTTTGAAATTGAAAAAAAAGAAGAACGTTTAAAAAACATCAATCAAATACAGGCCCTCGAAGGTTTTTGGAATGATACTACAAACGCCAGTAAAATTCAGAGAGAAAAGGCGTTATTAGAAGATATTGTGGCCAATTACAGAAAACTAGAAGAATGGAGTGAGGAATTTGAAATTCTTATTCAGTATGCACTTTCTGATAGTGATGCTGGGTCGGCAGAGGAGTGTTTACATCTTTTTGAGAGATTTCAAAAAGGGGTTTTAGAATCAGAACAAAAAGTTTTGCTTTCCGAGGAAACTGATTCCAATAATGCCATTATTTCTATTAATGCGGGTGCTGGTGGGACCGAGTCTTGCGACTGGGCATTTATGCTACTTCGGATGATTACTCGATGGGCAGAAAAAAAGAATTTTACAGTTCAAATGATTGATCATCAGGCGGGTGATTCTGTAGGAATAAAATCGGCAACATTACAAGTTAACGGCAATTTTGCTTATGGGCAATTTAAATCGGAAAGTGGAGTTCATCGCTTAGTGCGAATTTCTCCTTTTGATTCCAATGCCAGGAGACACACTTCCTTTGCTTCAATTTTTGTTACTCCAGAAATTGACGATAATATTGTTATTGATATTCCCGATAAAGATATAAGGATTGATGTTTACCGATCTGGTGGAGCAGGCGGGCAAAGTGTTAACACCACTGATTCAGCAGTGAGAATTACTCACTTTCCGACAGGTACAGTTGTGACATGTCAAAATGAGCGCTCACAGTTACAAAACCGCGGCCAAGCAATGAAAGTTTTGCGCTCAAAATTGTACGAACTTGAAATGGAAAAAAGGCGCAAAAAAAGCGATGCTATTGAAGCTGGAAAAAAAGAGGTTGCTTGGGGATCGCAAATTCGCTCTTATGTTCTTCATCCTTATAAATTAGTAAAAGATCATCGCACTGGATATGGAGTATCGACTGCTGA
>JAHEZZ010000083.1 GCA_023250815.1 Bdellovibrionales bacterium | reverse complement strand
GGGAACAATGCAATATGATTCGGGGCCAAAGGGGGTTGTTTCTAGGGGGCGAACGGTACCTAGAGATATTGTTAATGTTTTGCATTTTGCGAACTTGGCGAGGTGTCCGATGCTTGAATCGTGACCGATAAACAACTTTGCATTGCAAAGTTTATAATAAACCTCTTCCAGCGTGGCTTTTCCAACGAGGTTTTCAATTCTGCTTAAATACTTGCCAATAAGTGGGCCGTCTAAGAGTTTGTCGGCCAACTTCATCTCATTTTTTGCCCCTACAATTGCGATGGTAACGCCATCATTGTCTTTAAGCGTTTTGTAAATAATTTCTCGCCATTTTTCTGGTTTCCAATATTTTCTTTCGTGAGATGCAAATGGGTGTACTACAATTAGATTATTTTTTGAAGTTGCTGGCAATATTGAGGGTGCTGCGAACTCTTTATTGTTTCCGATGATTTGTTTGTAAATGTCAACCAATGAAAAGGGATTTAGTTTATTTCCGGTTACATTTGCATAAAGATATTGTGACCACTGGTCATTTATAGAGAGCTCCATGTTTGTTTTGAAATAAGGGCCAGAGCGTTGACTCGTAACGATTAGGCCACTTAAAAAGGATGAAGTTCTTGAGAAGGTTAAATTAATAACCAAGTCTATTTTTAAGCTATTTATTTCATCTAATGTTTTTTTGAATTCTCTTTTGAGTTCATTTAAATTTTTTGAGTTAGTAAGATATTCTGGAAAATCAAGGTAAATAATTTTATCAAAATATTGTTCAAGTATAAATTGAATTGGCCGTGCGAATTTTTTTCGGGCAATCAAAACTAAGAATACGTCACCATGTGTTTTTTTTAGATTAATATGCGATTGACAAGTCTGCAAGACATCGCCAATTCTCGATAATTGTATGACTGCGATTTTCTTCACGTCCTGTTTGTATGCCAGGGTAGTATTATTTTTCGCACTGGTTTGATTCATTAACTTCCTCTTCAATAAAAGATCCTAGAAACAAGGCCAACATTTCTTCTTCATTTAATTGCTTGTTGTTTTTGCCTTTTTTCGTAATTTCAACAGTGATTTCAATAAGCTCATTGCTTATTTTGTTAATAGTTTCTTGATTCTTCATATAACCCGCTTAGATTGTGTGTTGCGATTAGCTCTTTTGCTATGACTGTTGCGAATTGAATTTGTGTTTTTAAATGAAAAAGCTCCTTCTCAATTTTTATCTGATTAACCGCAACGCCATCATTTATCATGTTTTCCAGCTTGAATTTAAAAAGAGCAATTGAGATTGTGCTGATCATAAATTCATTGTTGCGATTAAGAAGGTCATCTAAGTTTTTGATAAATCCCCGTTCGTTCAGTTTTAATGAGCGAAGTATATTTAAGATATCTTTTAAGGCCAGTGCTAGATTAGACATTTGACTTTTTGCCCATTGCAAAGTCTCTTTGCTAGAGAATTCTTCAAGATCCAGTTTAGTGGTTTCACCCTCAAAAGTTTCAACACAATATTTTCGAATAACGGCCATTGAAATTTCTTTATAAGATTCCCTTTTTCCTGCTATTAATTTGTATATAACTCCAAAGTTTGTATTTTGGGGCCGAAAAAAATTTGTATTTGTTGTAGATAAGACCGAAGTATCAAGGTAGTTTGTGGAGATGAGAAGAAGGGCCGCCATGACATCTTTTGCACTAATGGATGTTGGGTTGTTTTTTTCAAGTTTGCTGCTAAAGTTTCTGCTCCATACGTCATCTGACAAAACGATTGATTTTTCATTTCGACTTCCTTGCTTGAAAATCGGAGAAGGCCCTAGTGACAATTCAACCGTTGGCAGATTGCAAAGATCGGCCATGTGCTTTACTGCAGTGTCAGGGCATATTAAATAATCAAGGGATTTTAAAATAGAAGGTAGGCCAAATAGATCACATTCAACAATTACTAGACGATTATTAAAGTATGAATTTAATTTTTTTGCGATCTCTTTTTCTTCTTCTGATGGTGCGGTAATTATAATTGGATAGAACTTTTTACTTTCTAATATTTCATTTATAATTTCTGTTGCGAGATTATAATTTATGTCTTTTTCTTTTCGTGAGGTCTTGAATTGAATTCCAACTAATAAGACATTTCTTCCCGTCTCTTTTTCTAGGGTTTTGATTTTTTGAAATGATATCTCTGCTTGTTTGTCTAGTGATGGACTAGTTCTGAAAGGATTGTATTTTTCAAGTGATTGGTTTAGTCCAAGATCGTTAATAAAAAAATCTACAGTGTGAACAAAGCTAAATGGTGTTGTTGTGGCGTATTCGTTGAAGGTCGAAACCCAATTGCTACTTGAGGTAAGAGTGCCTGTTTCGATATCGTATTTGATGCCGCAAAAATAATTCGTGTTTGTGACAAGAGTCGCAAGATATGTTGAGAATGAATCGTTTGAATAGTTAACAACGAGATCCCAGTGACTTTCAATCAGTGGGCCTACGGAGTCATATAAAAAATCCAATGCAAATGCTTTGCTATAAATTTCAGATTTTTTAAGAGTAAGAAAGTGCAGCCTGTCTAATGTCGCAACACTGTCAATACAATCGAGATGGTGTGCGCATTTTTTGGTTTCGTCAAAAGTGAAGAGCGTAATTTTGCAATTTGGATTTTTATTTTTTAGTGCAATAAGAAGTGGGACCATCGCATATATGTCACCCATTCTCCTGGTATTTATAATTAATATTTCTTTCATGGCCGCTCCCCGATTAATTAAGTGCTTCAAAAGACTTTAAAAGAAACTCAAATTTAATATTTTCCCTTGTGCTTGTTTTATTAGCGTCTTTTAAAGTATCCCAGGTCGAGTTATCTTGTGAAAATGACAATCCATTTTTTATAAATGAGTGCTTACTGTTTTTTGATATTGATTTGATATCTTTGGGTGCAGTATATTTAAGAAAACATTTAAAAAATTCTTGGTAAAGATTTAAAGACACTGGATGGTGAAGTATTCCGGGCTTCCCGCATAAAAACTGAATGAACGTTTTGTCTTCATAAAGAGACTGAGCGCCATATCCCGCATAGCAAGTTATTTCATTTGTAAGTTTTATTGCTTCGTTGTTGCTATCTTCATTTGAAATTCCAGAGAAATTAATGACTTTTAAATAGTCTCTAAATACTTTTATATTTGGTTCTATAATCATAATTGATCTTTTTAATTTTTTTTCCTCTAGATAATTTGTGATCTGGTTAAGATGGTAACCAAATCCTAGGCCCAAGATAAGTAACAGATCTTTTTCGTCAACAATCTGCTTGTTTTTTTCTAGATACGTTTCTGCTTCTTTTTGGGGGTTGTAAATTGAATGTAAGTGGACCCCGTTTACGACAGGTATTGGGTCTCCAGCTTTTGTATATTTAATAGTGTAATCCGTTACATTTATCATAACATCCTCTTGATGTTTTTTGTTTTGGTTGTTCCTATAGATTATTTTCAGGTCGTATACAAATTCTTGTCAATCTAATTAGTCCTATTTTTTTACCGAGCTTAGACTGTAACCTTTGTGCAGCTCCTTGTTTTTGAATATTAAAGCAATTTCTCTGGTAAGGGCCTCTTTCTTTGTTTCAAGAATAGATCCTGTGTCTTCATCAAATTGAGTTGTTTTCGCATACCAGGTAGAAACTTCTTGAGACCAAGTCAGCAAGATTTCTTTTTCCTCTTTGCTTAGTGATTGTTGGTTCGTAATGATTGATTCGATTTTGTTTTGAACATATTCAAAAATCTTCACCAGTCTTTCTCTGTTATCGCTTTCGTTGATCACAAAATTTAAATCATCATTTTTTGCAGCCTTGTTAATTTGAAAACTAGAATCATAGATACTGTCCATTAATGACGAATAAAGCATGATTAATGATGTTAGATTTTCATTCATGGCAATCCTTTATTTCATGTCTTTTTTTCTTCTTCTTTTTTCAAAGCTTTTATCGCTTCACTCCAGCCATCGTAGAGAGTATTAAGAACATTTAAGCATCCCCTAAGGGGCTCTGGATCTATTTTTAAGTTTGCTTGCGTGCTTGCATAAAGAAGATAATCATAAAGGGAAGACAGCTCATTTGCGATCGCCCCCCCAACTTCAAAATCTAAACTATTATTGAGCTCAATTACAATGTCCTGCAATTTTCCGATAAACTCACCTTTTTTTGCAAGTTCCTTTTTTTCAGTATGCTCAATTGCTTTCTTGCAATTTTTAATTGCTGCTTGATATAGCATTAAAAGGATTTGCTCTTTACTGGCAGTGCTTACTGAGGTTTTTTTATATGCTCCAAGACCGTAGCTCATATTCAGATCCTCCGACTATATTTTAACCCAATTGTGTTACCGGATTGGAGGCCTGGGCAGCTAGTGCCGAAAGACCTGCACTTTGCCCCTTAAGTTTAGAGATTGTAGATTCTAATCGGGCAAATTTGTCTTTTAAATTTGATTCTTTTTGCTCAAGTAATCTTTGTTTGTCATCTATTCTCTTATTAATTTGGTCAATGTTTGTTTGTAGGCCAGTTTTGCGATTTGGCAACATCCCGTCAGGGGCCCTGAGTATCCCATGAACCAGTTTTGCAATATTATCTATAAAACCAGGAGACATTGTTCCCGATTCTTCATCCCTTGCTCCAGTAAGAATTTCCATTGCCAATCTCAAATCAGCAGTAAGAGATGAGCTAAATTTTTTTTTATCTAAAAGAAGTGTTCCATTTTTTTGGAAAGTGATTCCCAAGCTACCGACTTTTTTTTCTCCTAATTCTGTTTTTACATCTTTGAAGACGATACTTCGCAGTCTGCTCTCTAGGGATTGCAAAGTAACATCACCACCGAGCGTCCTTGACGTGTCAGACTTATCATCAAGAGTATTTTGCTTGATAATGAAGGTTAATACAGCATTTATTTTTTCGATTAAATCATTCATTTTATCAGTCATTGCAGGGATATCTTCTGAAATTAAAATTGTAAATTCCTCTCCTTCGCTTGCTTTTTTTAAATTAATTGTTGCTCCGGTAATCAAATCTTTTGTTTTATTGATGGGAAGTTCAATTTCAAAGCCGTCTAGTTTTACCAGAGCATCGTGAGCTTCCCTTTCATGTTCCAGATAGAAGTCTCTATCGCCATCGACAAAATAGAAGTAGGGAAATTCTGCAAGATAATCATCTCCTGTATCTTTTAAGCTAATCATTAATCTCCAGGGGTCATCGGTGCCAAAGCCGTCATTGATTACTGTGGCCCTTACGCCTTTTATCTTTCGGTCATTGATAAGCTTTGCCAAGCCGTCTAATGTAGAATTATCTTTGTCGATGTAAAGGTCTAAAGATTCTCCAGTGGGCAATGTGTATTGGACAAAGCCGACGCCAACAGAGGTTTCATCTCTGTCGGGAAATCCAGATGAAAATGCAGATGACTTTTGTGCCATTCTGGCCACTTCAAATTGATAACTCCCTGGCTGAGCGATCTCTTTATCGAGATCAACTGAAATTAGTTCGTTATTACAATCAACCTTTAGTTCTTTTAATCCTCTTTCATCAACCAAGGCATTGGCCGTCACTTTTACGTCATCAACTAATTTTGTAAGTTCAGCTACTAATTTTTTTTTGTCTTCAAATTTAGTTTTTCCCGCCTCCATTTTTTGAACAGGAACCCGCTCAGCGTCCATTAGTTGCTTTACGATATCTTTCGGTAAACCTGTATTTATAGAGCCAAAGGAAATTGTCACTAACTCCTCCATGAGTCGTGCAGGCAGTTTAATCCTACCATATACGTAGCTCAATATTTATAGGGGAAAGTCTGCCTAATTGGGCCAATGAGAATATCTCTTTTATTTATTCGATTTATTGACAGACATTAGGATAAAATAAAAAAGGCCGGTTGGGGCCGGCCAAATTTTCAAAGACTAGTAGGATTTGTTGTCCTATTGTTTTTATCGGGTATTTTTTTGGAAACTTTAGAAAAAAAGTCTTCTATTATTGTAGAAAAAGCAAAATTCTTTATTATTCGTGCTCTTAGCTATTTTTCTTTTTTACTAATCCCTATTTGGGCACCCAAAACACTAAATTTGAAGCCTTATGAATTATGTCTTTTGATGGGATTTTATGTGGTTTTTATGGCCGCTCAATGGTTTTTGCTGGGAAAAGAAATCGATCATAGATTTAAAATTTATTTCCGAGTAAATTCGTCAATTGATAGGATCTTGTATCGGGTTTTTTTGGGTATGTTTTCTTGTGTTCTTATTTTTAATTTAATAGCACTGTTGCCTGTAAAGTGGATTTATAATTCTTTCTGGATTATGTGGATTTTTCAGGGGCTATTTTATTCGTGGCCGACAAGGGGAAAAATTATTCATGAATCTGTTTCTAGCAACCTGGCGGAATTTAGATTTTTAGATTCATTCGAAAAAACACTCTTTTTTTTAATTTTAATTATTTTTGTAGTTTCCATTCCTCAGATCCCAATTTTATATAACTATGAAGCGCTGAAACTTTTTTTTGATCCATATGAAAAATTTAGTACACAGTTTTGGAATTTTTTAACAGTTAATTATTTCCCCTTTAAGCGTTATTCGATTCTTTTAAAATATGCCTGGTTAATGCATTTTTATGTTTTTGGAGTCGGGACATTTTTATTATTTTTTTATGCGATAATGAGGTTTTTTGTTTCACGAAGGCTTTCAATGCTTGCTGTTTTTGTAGTTGTATCTTCATGGTCTTTTTTGAAAATTAATGAAACGCAATTAGGAACAGCTCTTTCTGCAGGTTACTGCATAACGTGGGTATGGTCTTTAGTTTGGGTTGCAAAAAGTTCAACTTATAGGGCCGGATTATTTTTAGGATTGCTAACATATTGGGGAACGATTTTAAACTATACGTATACCTATTTGGGCATTATTCAGATTATACTTATTTATTTGTTTTACCTAGATGATAAAACACCATGGTTTAGAAGACAGCTTATTAAATATGCTTCTTTTGGCTTGGGGCTAGCTTTGATAAATTATTTTTTTCTGGTGGATTATAACGAGATTCATCATGTCGAGTATCTTCGGCCAATTAATGATTTTTTTCTTCTTCTTAAGCGTAAATCATTTTTCTCGCTGTCTTATATTGGGGTTATCCTTTATTCTTTTAAAGTTACTTCTTCGAGATTTAAGTTTTTAAAAAACATTGGACTACCTGTCTTGAACCTGCGGCAAGTTGGAGCTGCAATTCTTATTTTAATTTGTTTTGGATTGTTGATTGAAAATAGTATTTTGACAGGGATGACTGGCCTTTGGATATTGACTTTATTTTCAATTCTTCCTATCGAAATTCTATTTCAAGGAATAAGCAGACTGAGAAACCGTAGAAATTTTTATTATCTTGTGTATATTATTATTGCTCTTCTCGATTCGCATTTTGAGGGCCGTATAAAAACATTTGTCCAACTATTTAAGTAGGACAAAAAGTGCTTTTTTGTTCTTGATAAAATACCCAGATAAAAGTGTATAATGAAAAGATCTCTTTTAAAGGGGTAATATTTGTTTCAGTCAGGGCTTACTAAAAACCTTTATAGAAATTTTATTAAAGACTTAATTTATAATAAATCGAAAGAGCCGCCCCCTTACGTATATGTTGAGCAAAATCCCCAAAGGATTCGTTTTTTAGCTGAAATTTCTCGGCCAACAGCGGAGAATCAGATTGAGGCTTTGTCTTTTAGCAAGTTTGGTGATATCGAAATACTTTCTACTGAATAATTTTTTAAGCAAAGTCTCAATCAATGGAACATTTTAAAGATCATTTAAAAAAAAAGATTGTTTCAGAATTGCGATTAATTTTTAACGGAGCTGATTTTAAACTAAATCTTGGGATTAAGAACAAAAGCGATAATTCTATTGTGACAATAATTGATACAATAATTTCAAGCTTGGTAAAAGAAGAGATTCGAAAGATTGATGAGTTTAAAGATTTTGTTTTTTATAGTGAAGAAGATCATGATGAGTTAGAATTTCCATGTATTGTATTAGACCCTGTTGATGGAACAAGAGAGTTAAGCCAGGGTCTTCCAGAGTGCGCAGTTTCTTTAGCAATTATGTACACAAGTAGAATTAATGATGAAAGGAATTGGGGCTGGATTTTTAATCCCTTTTCTGGATTTGAAATCGATTCAAAGCAAGATTTTTGCCAAGCTCAAAATGCAAATAAGAATGGTCTTATGGGGATGGTTTCTAGAACTGAATGGGATAAGGGATTGTATATAAAAAAGACAGATAATATTTTGATTCACCCCAAAGGAAGTATTGCTTTAAAGTTGGGACTTTTGTCGGCAGGAGCAATTGATTTTGTTATTTCAAAGCGTCCAAAAAACATATGGGATATTGCTGCTGGGAGTATTATTTGTTCAAAAAGAAATATTAAAACATGGCAGGATAAAAGTATGGTTTTAAATCTCGATTATAAAAAATTTGAAGCCCCACTTGTTTGGGCAACAGAAGAAGTATTTACCTTGCTAAAAAAAGATCAAATATGACTTTTAAAGTCCAAGATTATTATTTTAAAAAAGCAAAGAAAGAAAACTATTTAGCTCGTAGTGTTTACAAGCTTGAAGAAATTGATAAAAAATTTAAAATTTTAAAAAAAGATAACCTTGTATTAGACCTAGGCTATTATCCGGGATCTTGGACACAATACACTTCAAAGAGAGTAGGAGTTCGGGGCCATGTTGTGGCCGTCGACATACAAGATATAAATAAGTCATTATCAAATCTACTTAATATACAAGTATTTCAAAAAGATGTTTTTGAAATTAGAGATATTAAGGACCTTAATCTTGCTACCAAGGTTGATGTTTTACTTTCTGACATGGCCCCGAATACAACCGGAATTAAAAGTGTTGATCAGGCGAGAAGTTTGGATCTTGTCGTAAAGATTTTTGAAATTATGCCAACTTTTTTAAAAAAAGGTGGAAATACTGTTGTTAAAATTTTTGAAGGCCCTGATGCACAAACTTTTTTAAAATCTCAAAAGCATTTGTTTCAAAAAATGGAATATTTAAGACCAAAATCAACACGATCTGTCAGTAAAGAATTTTTTGTCATTGGGATTGGCCTTAAGGCATAATACCCTGATGCTCTATTATTTCAGAAAAAATTATAAAAGAATACTTGTTGGCGCTGTCGTTTTAAGTTCTTTTGTAACCGTAATGATCAATTCATTTTTTGGCCACACCATCAGAGAAAATGCCAAGCGTGCTAGCATTGATAAAATGCAAACCCTGCTTCGAAATGATTTAACGAAATATATTTTAAAAGAAAATAGATATCCCAAAACCCTTAAGTTGGATAAAGTTGATTTTGAAATATTTTATTCGATTAATCCTGATTTGCAAGCTTACGTAGAAAATCTTTTGCAGCAGCACAAGTCAGATTTTGCTTCAATCGTTGTTCTCAATAACAACACTGGTGAAATATTGGCAGCAAGCGGTTTTGAAAGAGAGACAAATTCTTTTAATTTAAAATTAGTTTTCTCTTCTGATCATCCATCAGCAAGTTTGTTTAAAATTATCACAAGTGCCAATCTTTTCGAGGAAGCGGGATTGAATAAAGATTCCTTGATTCCATATTCAGGTAGGCCAACAACGCTCTATAAATCTCAATTGAGGGAAAATAATAGCAGATGGACACGGTTCCAAACCTTAGGAAAAGCATTTGCGGTATCAAACAATGTTGTTTTTGCAAAGGCAGCTTTAAAAAATCTCAATTCAATTGATTTAATGAATAAGGCAAATCGTTTTGGTTTTAATCAGGCTCTTATGTTAGATTTAAATTTAGGAACGTCAAAATTAATGGAACCAACGGATCAATATGGAATGGCGGAATTTGCATCAGGGTTTAATGTTGAAACGACAATTGGCCCAATTCATGGTGCGATATTGGCCTCAATCATCGCCAATAAAGGAGTTCTTCGTTATCCAAGAATCATTGCGGGGATAAAAAACTCAATAACATTTGAGACGATAAAATTATTTGAAAAACCTGATCGACAAGTTTTAAATGAAAAATCTGCTCGTGAATTATCAGGATTGATGGAAAATACGATCTTCGAGGGAACTGCAAGATCTAGCTTTAGAAAGATGTCCAAGGGGTTAAAAGAGAGTCTTAAAATTGGCGGGAAAACTGGAAGCATTACCGGTGGTGAACCATTTGGTAAGCGTGATTGGTTTACCGCATTTGCTTCACTTCGAAATGGGCAGGAAGGTTCGGGTATCTCCGTCTGTGTTATGAATATTAATATAAATAAGTGGTACATTAAATCAACTTATTTGGCCAAGAATGTAATCGAGTATTATTATCAAAAGACGAATAAGGATCATCGAGGCTTAAGTCAGCAGACATCAAAGAAACATAAAAATGATGGCATTAGAGGTAGTTAATGGAAAATGAAATTGCGGAAGATAAAAATGAAGTTTCTACTTTGAGTAAAAAAAGTGCACAACCTGATAAAAAGCAAAAATTTATTCAAGAAACAAAATCTTTAAGTTTAATATTATTTTTAATATTGATATTTCGCTCGGTTTTTTTTGAGCCATTTCGCATTCCTTCGGGTTCAATGATCCCGACACTCATGATAGGAGATTTTATTCTTGTAAATAAATTTGCCTATGGTTTTAAAGTTCCCTTTTCCGATTTTTTTTCTGATCCTATTTACCTTTTTGGAAAATCAAATCCCAAAAGAGGTGATGTCGTTGTTTTCAAATATCCTCAAGACAAAAGTATTAATTATATTAAAAGAGTAGTGGCAATTGAAGGTGATACTATTGAGATTAAAGATAAAATTCTTTATGTGAATGATATCGCTGTAAATATGGATGAAATTACCGAAACAGAAAAAGGGAAAGAGGTAATTTTAGATATGGATGAAAAATTTAAAGGATATAATTTAAAAATATACAATACTTCAAATGGTGATGCTAAACATGTTATTCAGCAAGATGCTGATAATTATTATAAGACCAATTATGAAAGACGATCAGTTCCAAAGGGTAATTTTTTTGTCATGGGGGATAATAGAGATTTTTCATATGATTCACGTTTTTGGGGATTTGTTCCTCACGAGTTAATTAAGGGGCGAGCGCTCTTTGTGTGGTTTTCAATGATTATTCCCCTTGAAGATCACCCATTTAAATTTAGACCTTGGCGCATCGGAACATTGATAAAATAATGAGATTTATTTTAGGGTTACGAGGGTAACCCCATCATTTGAATCAGATTCCCAGTGGAATTCATTTTCTTTTTTTAGTTTTTCTCTAAGCCATTTTTTTAATATTCCCTCACCATGGCCATGGATATATTTTAAATAAGGGATTTTTTCCGCCAATAATTCCATTAATGAAAGTTCTACGATATTTATAAAACTATCTAAACGCATACCTCTGCAATCGTAATCAGTTTTATTTTGAGTTTCCCATTCGATTGTTGTTAATGCTGTGGATTTTGTCTGCGAACTCTTTTTTAAATTATTGCGATGTATTTTAAGTGAATCAATAGGGCATCTAAAATTAATTTTTCCTATTGAAACGTTGGCCTCATTTTTTTTATTAAAACTAATAAGAGTTACATCGCTGTTTAAAATAATGGAATAGTATATTCTTCCAGGGAACAATTGAGAAGGGCTTACATCATAGAAGCCGTTAAGGTCATGGGCCTTTGGGGGTAGCTCTTGAAAACTATGCATTTCGGAATTTATTTTTGCAATTTCTTTGTTGAGTTTTGAAATGGTCTCAATTTTTTTTGATTTAGTATCGAGAATAAGAGCACTGGCCTGGTCATAAATTTTTTTTAATTTATCAGTATATTTATCATAAGCATCTTTT
>JAHEZZ010000082.1 GCA_023250815.1 Bdellovibrionales bacterium | reverse complement strand
TGGTAACTAATTCATTCTTTCCTAAGAAGACAATTTTTTGCCCTTTTTAACTGTAAAGGATAAGTCTTTAATTATTTTTTCTCCGTCAGGTAAGGTTACAGATATTTTTTCCACCCGAAGAATCTGATCTCCTGCCTCACGTTCTGGTTTTAGTCCGATATAGGGGTAGCGACGAGTGGATGGCCTGATATCTTCAAGAGTGATTTTGTCCAAAAGTTTTTTTCGGGATGTTGCTTGTCTGGATTTTGAAGCGTTAGCAGAAAACCGTTGGATAAATTCTTTTAAATCTTTTATTTTTTCTTCAGTCTTCTTGTTTTGATCGGAAAGCATTCTTTGAGCAAGCTGACTTGATTTATACCAGAAGTCGTAATTTCCTACAAATAATTTTATTTTTCCAAAATCAATATCGCAAATATGTGTGCAGACTTTGTTTAAAAAATGTCTATCGTGAGAGACGACAATGACGATGGCATCCTCCTGTCCCATAATAAAATTTTCCAGCCATTGTACTGCTTTAATATCGAGATCATTAGTAGGTTCATCCAAGAGTAAAATATCGGGATTACCGAAGAGTGCCTGAGCGAGTAGTACTTTTACTTTTTCCCCTCCGGCAAGTTCTTTCATTTTTTTTTCGTGCAGTTCAACTGGAACACCCAGGCCGGCCAAAAGTGTCCCGGCATTGGCCTCTGCTTCCCAACCGTTCATTTCACCAAATTTTAATTCCAAATCAGCAGCACGTTCGCCGTCTTTTTCGGTCATTTTATCGCCCTTGGCATAAAGGGCATCTTTTTCTTTCATTACTTTAACAAGTTCGTGGTGACCCATAATAACGGTGCTTAAAACAACTTCTTCTTCATATCCAAAATGATTTTGACTAAGGACTGCTAAGCGCTCTCCAGGCGTGATTTCGATATGCCCGTTGGTTGTGGGAATCTCACCGCTCAGTATTTTTATAAATGTTGATTTTCCGGCGCCGTTGGCCCCAATGACTCCATAACAGTTGCCTTTAATGAATTTTAGTTCGACTTCGTCAAAAAGTGTTCTTCCGCCAAATTGCAATCGGACGTTATGTGCTGAAATCATATCATTTTCCAGATGTTAAATTTAATTCAGTCTTACATGTAATTTTATGAGTTATAAATTAAAAAATGAATTGGTTACTTAAAATATAAACGAGTCTATACCCTTCGCACTTTGCTTTTCAAGTAAACCGCTGCGGGTATACCACTCGTAATACTGAGTTTTCCATACTGGAAAACTCAAACGTGATGAGTATATCTATATTGCGAAGGGTGTTTATCTAAAATATAGATCGACTTCATATTAATAATATAATTGTTAAAATTCTTCAAGCCAAATAAAACCTTTGCAGTTTTAACAATAACAACATGAGGAAAATTATGAATTATTCAAAAAAATTAAAAAGAATCTCAATTACATCTTTCGCAGTATTAAGTTTTAACTTATTTGCTGCACCGGAAGCACTAGAATTTAAACATTCAATCGAATTGGACTCATTTACAGGAAAGACATTTTTACAAACCATGCTCGATCAAAAGAATGGAGTTAAAATGCATTTTGATAAAGATTTCGTTCAGACTTATCAATTTGCAGCTGTTTCTGATCTTGAAGATGCCTTAGTTCATTTTGACAAAAAAGTTGTTAAAAAAGTTATGGATGGCTTTAATAACGACAAAGAAGAATTTAGAGAATTTGCAGAAACAATTACTGAGAAAAATTTTAGGCCATCGACAATTGTTGAGGTTTTAAAAAAATATTACAGTGGCAAAGGAAATATTTTTGCTATTGCTCAATTTTTTGGCATGGCCAGTAATGCAGGAACAAAAATTAATATTGACGGAGAAAATTATTATTATAATTTTGGTTATCGTGACGGATCTGAGGCCGATGATGTAAAATCGGGAAGAAGCTATGGGGCATCCTTACTTCATAATGCCAATGATGCTTCAGATGTTTTATATCTAAATGAACTGGAGGAGTTTTTAACAGAAGCTTCGAATTCAAAAATATTTTATCAAACCTTATTAGAGTTTTTGACTAAAACAGATATTTCTGGTTTTGCTAAAAAAGCTTTATCCAAAGAGGCAAAGAGAGCGGCCACTGATTTTATTGCAATTTATACCGCTGAACTTGACCGACATATTATGGTTAATTTAGCACCTGCTGTTCATCCCTGGGAAAATGATTTAGCAGAGGCAACTTTTGTATCGATTTTTAGCGCTAGTTCTGGAAAAATGTTAAAAGATGGCCAATTAACAGAGGCCCCTCTCAAAGACTTTTGGGCCATGAGTAATTCGGGAAGTGGAAGAAGCGGGATTGGCATCGGCAGAAAAGATCGCAGAAAATTGCAACAACTAATTTCCGCCTATGAAAAAGAAAATAACCCTAACGTGGTAGAAGCTGTTGAGGCCTTAATCGGTACAAATAGAGATGGAGATTTATTTAGAGGCTTAATGGAATATTTAAATAATAAATCAAATCAAGCATCGGTAAAAAAGAATGCTGATGAAATAACAAAAAGCTTT
Organism: Bdellovibrionales bacterium; assembly: GCA_023250815.1. GTDB lineage: Bacteria > Bdellovibrionota > Bacteriovoracia > Bacteriovoracales > Bacteriovoracaceae > JAHEZZ01. The sequence continues at coordinate 9,304 of JAHEZZ010000082.1, read as the reverse complement.
GTGGCATTTTTGTTGCAAGTAAAAGCAGATGCCAGCGCAATTGCTCAATCAATCTAAAAAAATAGCTTCTCAGTAGATCAAAATTTATTGAGAAGCATTTTTATTAATCATCGGTAAAATAAAAAGATCAAAAAGAAATCCCATTGAAAGCATCGCTGCTAACCCCAAAGAGAATTCTCTGATTGGTATAAAAGGTTCGAAACCCAATAGCCAGAAACTAAAAAAAAGAACAACTTGTGATAAGACCATAGGAATAATACAAGTTCGTAAAATTTTATCTTCGCTCTCTCCATGCCTTTCTGCATATAAAAGATGAATTGTGCTATCATCGACTAATCCAATACTAATACTTAAAGTCATGATACTTGAAACATTGAGACTAAATCCCAAAAGATTCATGACAAAAAGGCCACCCAGTATTGAGCTTAGGCTAATTAAGCTAAAGATTAAAATTTCTTTTATATTTCTTGAAAAAAAGGCAAAGATAGCAGCAATAAGTAAAAAACTTCCAAGCAAACTTTTAATAAGTGATTTTACTAAATAATTTTGTGATTCAAGCAGAAGGTAATTGAGTCCGCTGAGTTCAACTTTTAATCCGGGTGGAATCTGTTGAATAATTTGAGATATATTTTTGATTAATTTTAAACGATCTTCTTCTTTAAGAGCATTTGACAGAATAGATATACGGTAAGCATTTTCACTAACCAATGATTCTGATAAAATTGATGGTATTTTTTCTCTGAGTAGAAAATAAGCATTTTTGTTATCGGGAATTATTTTATTCCCGGAGTAGTGCTTGTTTATATTTTTGATCAAATCATTGATTGATAATATTTTAAAATTATTATTTTTTAATTTTTCTTCTAATTCTTGGAGGCCCTTGAACTCAGTATACTTCATTTCACTTGTGTCAGCTTTTGTGAAGATTAAATCAACCTGCGGGGTTCCCCCAAGATTTTTTGAAATAGTATCATGGCCAGTTCTCACAGGATGATTCTTGGGAAAAAATAAAATAGCTTCGACTAAAAGAGGCATTGTACGAAGCGACCAAATTCCCGCTCCTGCAAAAATTAGGGCGATGAGGATTCCCAAAAGAGGACGAAACGGTGGTCTTTTTAAATGTTTTCTAAATGGTGCTTCATTAATTTTAAAATCAATGTCGAGTTTTTTTAAAACTAATAAATTAATCGCCCAAGTAATAAAAAGAGTAACGGTGGTGACAATTCCAAACTGTCTAATGCTATTAAGATCACTCCATGCTAATCCTATAAAACCAATTAGAGTTGTCCCCATCATAATAAGAATAGGTTCCAGTTTGTGTTTGAAAAATTCTTGTTTGCTGTTATAAACTTTAATCCCAAAAACAATGTGTAGTTGGTTGGCCAAAGTTAAAATAAAACTTACCAATGGAGTAAGTGAAGTGAGAATTGTGGCATAGGAATAAAAAAGTTTTACACATGCCATGCCGACCGTGACTCCAATAAAGGAGGACAAAAAGAGATAAAGTGTTATTTTGATATTTTTGAAGAAAAAAAGAAGAGAGATGAACATGATTCCAAAAATAATAGGGAATAGCACTTGTTGAATTTTAAGAGACATTCCTGCCAGGTAGGCATTGGTGTAATCCATTCCTGCAAAATGAAGGTCTTTATTTTGAGATTCTAATTTTTCAAAAAAATGATAACGTTCTTCATCTTCTAATTTTGGAAGTTTAATGATGGCATAGTTGGGAATGAGAGGAGCAAGGGATACAAAACGATTATCACTTTCCTTGCCGATGGCCTCTTCGAGATTTTTTAAAGAACGAATATTTTCACTAGATACAAATACCATTTCATCTTTGCCAAAATATTTTTCGTAAACATTTAGCTTGTTAATACTTTCATCAGATAAAAAAAGTTCTTCTGGGTTTTTTTGCTTGAGATTTGCCCCAACAATGCCAAATACAATATTAAAAAGAAGAAATATTAAGATTTGTTTTTTTAGCATGGCCTCAAATTGTATTTTAAGATGTTAGTTCAGACCATCGATTATACAGGCGAGCGATTTCTTGTTCAAGTTTTGCCATCTTGCCAGTTATCTCTAGAAGCTTGGCAGTGTTTGAAATAATATTGGGTTTAGTACTTTCGTCGGCAAGTTGCGCTAATGCTGATTCAGTTTTGGCAATTGTCGCCTCTATGGAGTCGAATTCTTTTTGTTCTTTAAAACTTAATTTTCTTTTTTTTTCCATTGGTGTATTTGACTTTAAAATCTCCGACGTATTAGGGCCTGAGCTATTAACTAAAGCTTGTTCTTTTAAAAACCATTCTTCCCATTGAATGATTCCAATAAAAAATTGCAACAGGCGCTCTTTTAGATTGAGTGCTAAAGGTGGGAAGGACATAATTTGAGTGCTCACTTGATCTAAAAAATATCGATCATGGGTAACTAGAATAATTGCTCCTTCAAATGATTTTAAATTTTCTTCTAAAACGTTTAATGTTTCTAAATCAAGATCATTGGTCGGTTCATCTAGAATGAGCAGATTGGCATCTTGTAACATTAGTTTGGCCATCATCAATCTGGCCTGTTCACCGCCAGAAAGCTTACCTACTGGCATTCCAATTTGTTCATCTCTAAATAAAAAGCGGGCCAGATATCCCCGGATATGGATTTTAGAGCCTCTCAAGATAACGTGGTCAGAATCTGGATTTAAGGTTTTTTCAACTGAAAGGTTGGGATCAAGTAACTCTCTTCCTTGTTCAAAATAAACGATTTTCAAATTATCGGCCTTAATAATTTGACCACTGTCTGGTTGTAAATTTCCTAAAATCATTTTGAGAAGAGTTGATTTTCCTGCACCATTTTCACCAATAATTCCCAAACGGGTTTTTGGGGCCAGAAGTAGATTTAGATTGCTAAAAAGGTTTCGACCTCCAAAGCTTTTGGAAACATTTTTAAATTCGAGTAGTTTTTTGGGATTTTTTTGGGATGTTTCAAAATTAAGCGACAAAATTCTTTTTCGGTTGAGTTGTTCTATTTCAATAATTTCATTTTTCAGATCATCCGCTCTTTCAATTCTTGCTGTTTGTTTTGTAGACCTGGCCTTGGCCCCTCGTTTTAACCACTCATTTTCTCTTCTCATGGTATTTTTTAGTTTTTCTTCTCGGGATTCTTGTGCCGTCATGCTGGCATCTTTAATATCTAAGTAAGTGGAGTAATCGCCATTGACAGATAAAAGTCCCGTGGGATTCCGTTGGTCTAGTTCAAAAATTTTTTTTGCTACTCTTTGCAAAAAAAGACGATCGTGAGTAATCGTCAGCGAAGCAAATCTTTGATTGGTCAGAAAATTTTCTAACCACATAATGCTTTCAATATCGAGGTGGTTGGTTGGTTCGTCTAAGAGGAGTAAATGAGGTTCTTTCATAAGCTCTCTTCCAAGGGCCACTTTTTTCTTTTGCCCGCCGGAAAGCTTTGCAATTGCCATTTCACCACTTAGACCCGATTTTTCAAGTTCAAGTTTGGAGATTATTTCAAAGGCCCGTTGATCGAGTTCCCAATCTTCTAGATGACTTTCTGTTGTACCTTCCAAAAGAGAAGATAATATCGTAGCATTTTCTGTGAATTTGGGGACTTGATGTAAGTATGCAATGCGTACCCCACGAGAATAGGTAATACTGCCAGTATCTGGTAAAGTCAGGTTGGCCAGTATTTTAAGAAGGGTGGATTTTCCAGCGCCATTTGGCCCTATTAATCCAATTTTATCGCCTTCATCAATACCAAAAGCTATTTCCCGAAAAAGTGGTCTTAGACCAAAAGTCTTTGATATTTTGTGAGCATTGACTAAGATTCCCATATTCCTGGCCTAAATTGAGTTTGATAAGTCGAAAAATATAATCCTATTAATTTGCAAATCACACAAAAATTAGCGCTAAGGCCAATTTTTTTGCTTGAGTAATTAACTTATACTGTATATAAGGTGTCAAAAGAAACGTCTTATTCAAAGGGTCTACTTGTTCAGTACTGGCCTCTTTAATAGGCCTAGAATTAACAAGGAGATTCTCAATGAACAACAAACTTTACGTCGGACAACTGTCTTACTCAGTAGATTCAAGCGCTTTAGGCGATTTTTTTGCTGAAGTTGGAGAAGTAGTTTCTGCAAAAGTTATCACAGATCGCGATACCGGCCGTTCAAAAGGCTTTGGCTTCGTAGAAATGGGAACAGATGAATTGGCAAATACTGCTATTGAACAACTGAATGGAAAAGAGTTAATGGGAAGAACTATTAACGTTTCCATGGCGAAACCACAAGAAGAAAGACGTCCCCGAACAGGTGGCGGTGGTTTTGGCGGCGGCGGCGGCGGCGGATCTCGTGGTGGAGAGCGCGGTGGAGAACGTGGTGGTTTCGGTGGTGGACCAAGAAAAAGATTTTAATTTTTAGTTAAATTATAAATAGAAAAAGGCCCCATTATTGGGGCCTTTTTTTGTCACTTGTTGGAAAGTTTGGCAATTATGCTGTCGCAGAGATGTATGCCAAAGGCACGTAAATAAAGTTTTTATTCCAAAACGATTTTTACTTCACCGCTATTATATTCAATTCTTGAATTACTTAGAGATCGAGTAATTTTAAGTTCTACTTCGTATTTGTCTCCATTTTCATCGTAATTGTCTTCAGGTTCTACGGAAATAGCACCAACCGTAATGGTAAAACCATTTGCTGCTCTGGCAATTACACTTGCCGGAACAAGTCCTTCAAAAAGTGTTTTGTTATGAAGAACTTTTTTCTTTTTAATTATTAAATGAATATCAAGATTTCCGATATTACCTAAATTTGATGCATTTTCTATAAAAAATTTGGTCTCTTTTCCTCGTCCAAAAAGGCGGGCCGGTCTTAGGTCTCTTATGTCTCGTCCAAAATAGAATTGAGTCACTTTATAAATAGTTTTTTGGTTTTCAAGCTCTCTTATTGTTTGTACTAGAGCGTCTCCGGTAAATTGAATGTAATCACTGACTCCATCGAAACTGAAATTAGCATAGAGCCCTGATTCTTCAGCACGAACATTGGCCGCTTCCCAGCGAACTTCCATATTTTTTGTTCTTGTTTCTTTGTAGAGAGTATAGCGATTGTCTAGGAATGAGCCAGGTGCAAGGACTGAAATTGCCCCCATTCTTTCTTCCCAAATGTGCTTGCTCAGGGTTTGTGTGTTACCGATAGTCTGAGCAATGGGAAGACTAATTGAAGGATTTTCGGAGGGTAGATTTTGATCTAGAGGGATCAAAGTTAAATGTCCAGCATTGCCATTTAGGCCATGTTGACCAGAGTATCCATCACGACCATTTTGCCCATTTGCGCAGTAGTGTGTACGATAGCATATTTGATCTTGATTATTGACTCTACAAGTGTATCTAAACTGCCAATTCATACTTGGACAATAGCAGGCTTGCCCACCACGAGATCCATAACCGGCGTCACCACCACGACCACCACGAGAAGATACAAAAATATTTTTTAAATTAGATTGGTCTTTGCCATAAATAGTAATGTGTCCGCCGCTTCCTCCGGTACCTCCATTACCGCCTCTTCCCCCATCGCCACCATTTGCGGCCTTCAAATCATAGTCGGGATATTGATAGATGTAACAGTTATAAGCGTCTTGTCCGGGTTGGCCATTTTCAGCATATTCACCATCGTGAGCATCGAGGTTGTAATTTCCCCCATCACGGGCATAAAGAGAAACAGAGTTTCCACTTTCTCCAGATCTTCCATCGCGACCATTTGGGCCATCACGACCTTCAATTCCTAAAATGTAAAGTTGTGCTTGAACATTAGATAAAACAAGAAAAAAATAAATTAGAAATGAGAATTTTAAAATCATACAGAATACCTCTTAAATTTGGGGTGACTAGTGTATCTTCGGCAAAAAAAGATAACGTGAAAAGCGAAAACTTCTTACTTCTTATTTATTTTTATTGTTCGAGCATTTTAAATATAAAAGTGTATTCGAGTGCTTTTTCTTTTATCTGATTATATCTTCCAGATGCTCCGCTATGGCCTGCTCCCATGTTGGTATAGAGAACTGCTAAATGATCATTGCTTTTCATCTCTCTAATCTTTTGTACAAACTTTGCAGGCTCCCAGTAAGTTACTCTTGGATCTGAAAAACCGGCCGTGGCAAAAAGATGAGGGTAGGCAATATTTTTAATATTATCGTAGGGAGAATAAGATTTAATATAATCAAAATATTTTTTTTGATTGGGATTTCCCCACTCATCATATTCGATGGTCGTTAGAGGCAAGTTGGAATCTAACATTGTATTTAGAGTATCGACGAAGGGAACTTTGGCAATAACAATTTTAAAAAGGTCGGGTCTCATGGTCATCGCTGCCCCAACCAGCAGACCTCCGGCACTGGCGCCAGAGATCACTAATTTATTTTTGCTGGCATAATTATTTTTGATTAAAAATTCTGCACTTGCAATAAAGTCTTTAAAGGTATTTTTTTTCTTCAGGAGCTTTCCGTTTTCATACCAAGATCGTCCCATCTCTTGACCACCTCTAACTTGTGCAATTGCCAACACAAAACCTCGATCGAGTAAACTAAAAATAGGAGAAGAAAAATAAGGGTCATAGGAATTACCATAAGATCCATAACCAAGGAGGTAGAGAGGGTTATCACCTAGCTTGAGATCTTTTCGATAAATAAGATGAAGTGGGATTTTCGTTTGGTCGAAAGATGAAGCGAAAACTTTTTTTGTCAGATAGAGATCAGGATTATATCCAGGGACCTCTTTTCTTTTTAAAAGTTGAAGCTTTTTAAGTTTAGTGTTGTAGTCGTAAACAGTCGTTGGGGATTTAAGAGAGTTATAATAAATACGAAGGTTCTCAGTTGTAAATTCATTATTGTCTTTTAATAAAATATCATGAGAGTCTTCGTCAAATTTTACTCTATGGGTTTTTTTATCTTTAAAATTATAAATTTCTAATTCTAAGTTTCCCTCAAGGCGTATTTGGGTAACCATAAAATTTTGGAAAAAAAGGAAATCTTCCAATAAAATTTTATTGCTTCCTTTTTTAAAAGTTTTCCAAAATTTTTTTTGAGGATTTTGAACTTTAACTTTTGCAATCCTAAAATTCATGTGGTTATCGTTGGTCAATATATAAAATGAGTCATCATGATGGCCGACCTGATATTCTAGCCCTTGTTTCCTCTTGGAAATGAGATTTAATTTTACCAAGGAAGAATGATCATTATTAATGAAGTAGACTTCGCTGCTCACATTATTATTGGTATTTATGAGAATAAATTTTTCATCCTCTGTTTGATTAATACTGACAAAATAGGTGGGGTCTTTTTCTGTATAAAGCAATTGATCTTGATCGGTCCGATTTCCCAGCTTGTGTAACCAGACAAATTTAGGTCGTAAGTCTTTGTCTAGTGTGGTGTATATGAATCTCAAGTTGTCGCTCATCCATTCAATATTGCCGTCGGTGTTTTCGATTTGATCAGAAAGTAATTTATTGGTTTCAAGATTTTTAATTTGCAAGGTGTATTTTTCATCACCAGTTTGATCAAGGCCGAATGCCATAAGTTTTTGATTAGGAGCTACACTCATGCCCCCAAGAGATATAAATTCTCCTTCTTTCACTAAATCATTGATGTTAAGAAGAATCTCTTCTTTTTCATTTGTCTTGTTTTTACGACAATAAACTTTATACTGTTTTTGTTTTTCATCCCTTGAGTAGTAATAATAATTTTTTTTAAAATAAGGAACGGAAATATCATCTTCTACCATTTTAGATTTCATTTCATTGTATATTTTGTTGTTTAATTCTTGATGATCCTTTAATACTTCGTTTAAATAGTTATTTTCATCTTCCAAAAGTTTTAATACTTCAGGCCTTTCTTTTTCTCTTAGCCAAAAATAATCGTCGCTTAAAACGTTGCCGTGCATTTTTGTTTTATGAGAGATTTTTTTCGCCACAGGGGGAGGGGATATTATTTTATTTTTCTCCATTTTGACCTCTCGATTAGTGAAATTTTTTTGAGCGCAGGACAAAGACAAGATGACTAAAAATAAATATTTCATAGAGTTTCGTAAAGCGGTTGATGAGAAAATGTTATGATTTAAAATTTACTTGAGCAAGTTTTGATTCATCTCGTGAACTTTTTGTTTTAGTCCAAACTTATAGTCGATTATTTTTTGTGATAAATCAGCATCCCCAAGCGCCAAAATTTGCAGAGCGAACAAGGCGGCGTTTTTCGCCCCATCAACCGCCATGGTTGCCACTGGAACACCGGAGGGCATTTGAAGAATTGAGAGAAGAGAATCAAATCCGCCAAGAGAATGTTTACTTTTTATGGGAACACCGATAACTGGTAAAGTTGTAGCGGCGGCAATCATTCCAGGAAGGTGAGCAGCTCCACCGGCGGCCGCAATAATTATTTTTAATCCAGAGTCTTTGGCGGTCTTGGCAAAGTCGAACATTCTCTCTGGTGTGCGATGAGCGGAGAGTATTTCGACATAAGGCCCAATATTAAACTCACTCAAGCAATCGATGGCCTCTTGCATAACGGATAAGTCACTTGATGAACCCATGACTATTGCTATTTCCTTTGTTCCCCTCTGACAACTAGACATTCCTCAATCCTTTTTTTAATTTGTAAGCTTTGATCTAAATTGGCAAGGATGGTGACATGTCCCATCTTCCTTCCTGGTGAGCAAATTTCTTTCCCATAAAGATGGGGATAGACACCAGGGATCTGTAAAATTTTATCAAGCCCGCTGATTTGGGTTTTTCCCAAAAAATGATCGGCCCCTAAAATATTGCAAGTGAGCGCACATTCTCTGAGATCAAATTTACCTAGTGGTAGGCCCATAACCGCACGTAGATGTTGCTCAAACTGGTCAGTGAAACTGGCCTCTATGGTGCCATGGCCCGAATTATGAGGCCTGGGTGCTAATTCATTTACCAGAAGACCGTTGCCAGTATCGAACATTTCAACTGCCATGACTCCAACATAGTTTAGAGTTTGTACAATTTTTTTTGCTAAATTCTGAGCTTCAGTTTGGGTTACTGCGGAGGCCGGAGCAGGCATAAAAGCGCAATCAATTAGATTGAAGAGAGGGTTAAAAATCATTTCAACCAGTGGCCCTATCGCCATTTCTCCTTGAGGATTTCTGGCAATTAAAATGGAGAGTTCTCGTTGAAATAAAATTTTTTCTTCAAGAATAATTTCTCTATTTAAAAAGTGCTCTGGAAATTTTTGTGTCTGTGGATTCCATACACCTTTTCCGTCGTAGCCATCGCTACAAAGTTTGACTA
>JAHEZZ010000081.1 GCA_023250815.1 Bdellovibrionales bacterium | reverse complement strand
GCACTCCGTGAGGTTGAGACAATCTCAAAGGGATTTGACGAAACCTTGAATGAGAGCAGTGATGAATACTCGAAAACAAGCTACCAAAATATCGACAATGACCAAATATGGGCTTGTCGCTATTACAGCGACGCGAAGAAAAATCAGAAAGGATCAACATTTTGCCTTAAAGTAGGCTTGCCAAATTTTAACATTATTTCTAAGTATGAACAGGGCAGTGAAGAATTTATGAAAGAAATGATTTACCTTCCCGATCCTCTAGACCAATCCAAATATGGGAAAAAGAATTACAACGGATTTAATTTTGCCGTAACCAGAGAAGAATTTATAAATAAAGCTTCAAAAAGTTCCTGCGAAGGCGCAGTAACTACAGCAGCGAGAAGTGATTCAATTAAAGCTCAACAAGAATCCTCTGTGGGACAAAGCACTGATAGTTCTCATCAAAAATAAAACTTAAGAATTTGATCTTTAAAAAAAGGCCCGCTTCAATAAGCTGGCCTTTTTTGTCTAAATTTTGGCCGGCCAAAGTTTTTACAGGTGACAAAGAACAGACGGCCTTTTATCTACAAAACAACCTGATGTCCTTAAGTTTACGATCACCAATACGGCATGCCCTTTGCACTTTAATTGGAAGAGTTGGCCTTTTAAAAAGAGAATGCTTATGGCCCCAATGAGACTTTTTAATATATCCCAAATACTAGCAGTTTTTATCCTGCTCTCCTTCAATCTTTACGCAGAAGAGGCCTTTAATTGGGGAACTGCTGGCGATAAAAACGCTTCTATTTATTTGCAGAGGGCGCTAAAAAATTTTCGCAAAAAGAAAGATGTGGTCATTGCCGTGATCGACACCGGGATCGATCCTACTCACCCTTTTATTAAAAATAATATTTACGTTCCAAATAGCTCTCGAAGCCTGACACATTTTGGTTTTGATTTTTCCAAAGGAGCAACATCGCAAACACGGCCATTTGATGAGCACGGGCACGGCACTCATATTTCCGGAATTATTAAAAACATTTACAAAGACGTCAAAATTTTGAGTTTAAAATATTATAATCCGCGAGCAACTGGCGAAGAAAATTTAGCATCTACCATTTTGGCCTTGAAATTTGCCATAGATAATAATGTCGATATTATTAATTATTCGGGTGGTGGCCCAGAGGCATCACAGGAAGAGTACCAACTTTTAATAAAGGCAAAAGAAAAAGGAATTTTAGTTGTTGCAGCTTCAGGTAACGAAGAAGCAAATATCGATTTAAAAAATTCTTCGTATTATCCTGCAAGTTACGGATTAGATAATATCATTACGGTCACTGCACACGATATAAATTTGAACATCCTTCCTTCTTCTAACTACGGTAAATTAAGCGTAGATGTTTCTGCTCCAGGGGATAAAATTAGATCAAGCTTACCTTTTGGCAGAATGGGAAATTTGACAGGAACTAGTCAGGCCACTGCTTTTGTAAGTGGAGTGGCGGCGCTCATAAAATCTGAACATCCAGAATTTAATGCTCTAACTATAAAACAAATAATAAAAAGCTCATCTATTTTACATCAAAAGTTAAAAGGAAAATGTGCAAATGGGGCGATTAATGCGGGAAAGGCCTTGGCCCTCGCTAAAAGCTTAAGTACTAATCATAAAAGGAATTTGGCATCTTCTGAGTTTCACCTTGAAGGCAAAAAATTATCCTCAGGAAAAATCATTTATCGTTTTAACTCTGCTCCTTAATTGTTTTTATTCATCACTATAAAATAAAGCAAGAAATAAGCGGCCAAGATAAATGGAATAGTCGCTGCCGCTAAGGTAATTATTTTCCGAGTAGACGTTGCAATATGAGAATTGTCGGGCATAAAAAAAATATTTTTAAAAATCGACCTTAAAAAAAATTTGCCTTGTCCAGGGACAACCTGTTTCAAAGTCACTTGAACTTGGAAAATTGAATCTGTATTATTTTTAATCCACATTCTTACGACATCTTGATATTCCCAATCTGAAATTGTTCTTTGAATTCGATCGTAATCAACCTCGTGCAATAATAATTCCTTTAAAACCTCACCCAATTCAAATTTCAAAAAAGTCCCATCTTGGCACTTTTGAAAAAGTAATCTTTGGCCATCTTCTGAAAGCGCTCCACAAATTATTTTCAATCTCTTTAGTAAACGTCTCTTATACTCGTTATTGGCCATCAATTTTTTATTGCCAAAAAAAGAAGATTGACTATAGAAATCATTACGCAAATTAAAAATATTATCCTTATCATTAAAAAACAGAGTGCGCGGTTTTCCAAAAATGAGTCCACAACTGTCACATTTTTTTTCATTGATAAACAATGACGAGCATTTTGGACAGAGAAGTGCCCGACTCCCGTTTAAAGTTTTCCCCTCAACAGGGCGGTGCCCGCGTACTATTGAACTAGAGGTATTTTTTAACATATACTCATCACGTTTGAAGTTTCCGTAATGGTTTGCTTTCCAAGCAAACCACTGCGGGTATACAATCATCCTTATTATAGGCCATGCTACAATGGTTTGAAACTGCTTATTAGCGAAAGATCATGATCACTAAATTTTTTGATTGCCTTAACCCGAATAAATTATTGTTTTTAGCAATTTTTTTATCGATAATTTCAGGAATTTTTTATTCCCTAGGATTCCCGTCAAGCTTCTTTCCAAGTTCTATGCTTTTTTCACATTTAGGCGTTTTTTTATTCTTTTTTATTGTCGCAAAAACTTCTGATTGTTTAACGGTTGCGAAAATATTGATACTCACTTTAATATTTTCAATGGCCCATAATTTTATGGGTTTTTACTGGATCGCCTATACATTAGAAATTTTCGGCGGTCTCAAATTTCCTTGGAATAATCTGCTAAGTACACTCTTTTCATTTATTGTTATCCCTTATTACTTTTTGTTGGCAATTATTATTTTTTACCGCCGAGAAATCACTCAAAAGTTTTCCTTACGCAACAATTCATTCCCACTCTTTTTAAGTTCTATCGCTGTAATTTTAGAAAATTATTTTCCCCAACAATTTCCTGCCCATCTGGGACACACATGGATGCATCTTTCTCCCTATTTGGGTCTCGCTCCAATCGGAGGTGCGCCACTTTTTTCTTTTGTAAGTTACTATCTAATCTTTTCACTTATTGATTTTTGTTTAACCAAAAATAAAAAAAATATCCTTTTACCACTCCTCACCTTTATTGTTTTTCTATTTTTAAACATTTCTAATCCTCTTGATTCAGCAAAATGGAAAAATCAAAATAATCGAACCCTAAACGTAAGGATGGTCCAAGGAAATATTGGAAATTTTATAAAAATAAGCGCAGAAGGTGGCCTACAAACTTCAATATCAGAAGTATATAAAGATTTTTATGAACTAAGCCTAAAAAATTTACCAAAGAAAAATGACCTCATTATTTGGCCAGAAACTGCTTACCCCAAGCTGCTTAATTCTCAAAATATGAAAATAAATGAGAGTGCAATTCCAGAGACAGTGCGAAGAGTTTTAATCAATTCAAAATCTTCTTTGCTTTTTGGTGGTTATGATTTTGCCAAGGATGATACCAGTGATCTGCCTGAAGGATTTATGACTGAATATAATTCAGCTTTTTTTGTTTCCTATGATGAAAAGATGGATCGTTCAGAGCTAAAAAACGTTTATCATAAAATAAAATTAATTCCTTTTGGCGAAGGCCTACCTTTCGGCCCATTAAATCCATTTTTAGGAAGAATTATCGAAAATATTTCTTTTTTTGCAAAAGGGTCAGACCCACAAAGTTTTACGACAAAAAAAGGTTTTAATTTTTTTACAATTATTTGTTATGAAACTCTATTTAGTTCCTTCATACGAAATTTTGTAATTCAATTTCCACAAACTGATTTTATCGTCAATATTACTAATGATTCGTGGTATGGCCGAACAAGTGAGCCTTTTCAACATCTTTTTTTGGCAAAATGGCGCCCCTTAGAATTTCAAATTCCAATGCTTCGAATGACAAATACAGGAATCACATCAATAATTTATCCAGATGGTAGTGAATCAAAAAGATCACAATTATTTGAAAAGACTTTTCAAGATAATACCCTCTCGCTACCCGATAGAAGTGAAATTGGCCTCACTTGTTTTGCCAGATTTGGACACCTAGTATGGCCAAGCCTCTGTTTATTTTTAAGCCTTTTAAATTATTTTTTTCGAACAAAGCCTTCCCGCAACAAATCGTGAAGACGAAGAAAGCCAACAAACATTTTGCCATTTAAAACTGGCAAAATAGAAACTGCCCTTTCTCCTCCCTCCATAAGTTCCAAAGCTTCGTAGGCCAAATTCTCCTGATCTATACTAATTGGATTGGCATTCATTATTTCTTCAACTTTACTATTCATGCCATCTTTCCCACTTGAAAAGGCCCGACGAATATCCCCTTCAACAATTATTCCGAGCATTTCTCCTTCAAAATTTATAACAGCTAAACCTCCCGCTGGCCTTTTTGTCATTTGAAAAATGACTTCTTTCAAAAGTGTGCCCGTGGATACTGTCGGGCAATCTGCAAGTGGCCACATTAAATTTTTAACTTTTAAACGAAGAGATTTTCCCAAAATTCCGCCAGGATGATTTTGTGCAAATTTTTCTTTAGAAAGACCGATGTGCATTTCATAAACAACCGCCATTGCATCTCCCATGGCCATTGCTAAAGTTGAGCTTGTCGTTGGAGCTTGGTCATTTATGCAAGCTTCTCTTTCCACATGACAATCAAAAACCAAAGAACAACGAGCGGCCAGGGGGGAATTAACTTCACCAATTAATGCAATCAATGAGTCTTTAGAAATATCCATGACATTGAGTAATTTTATTAACTCCTCAGTTGTTCCAGATTTACTGATGATCATCATCACATCACCTTTTCTCACTCGGCCTAAATCACCATGAAGTGCTTCAACTGGATGCAAATAAAATGAAGGCAGGCCAACTGAATTAAAAGTAGAAGCAATTTTTTGAGCAATAATGCCTGATTTTCCAACTCCGGATATAACTAGGCTAGCTCCGATGTTATTCAGATAACTATAAACCGAAATAAGTTTATTCAATTTCTCTTCTGTTAATTGAACAGAAGCATATTGCAAGGCCTGTGCCTCGAGATTAAGTACTTCCTGCGCCTTTTTAAGATATTGATTCATTTTTATCACCATAAAATTTTACTTGGTTGTCAATCTAAACATAATTGATATCATTGAAGTATGAGTTTGTTTATCCCTTCAAAAAAATTAATTTCTACTCTTTTATCAATGATGATTTTATGGGGATGCGCTTCATACGAACAATTTAAATATATCACTGAAGAATTTGAAATTCCCAACCAAGTTTTCAAGGCAGACTTTAACCAAACTTGGCAAGCAGTTATTCAGATTATGAAAAAGTACGACCTTGCAGTTCAAAACCAAGAGGCCGGAGTCCTAAAAACTCGCTGGGTAGATAACACTTTAGAACTTAATTTTTCTGATTCATTTGGCAGCAGTGACTCTGTAAAAGCTGCAAGATTCAAACTTATTGTCAATGTCGTAAAAGGTTATCGTGGAACTCGCGAGGTTGCAAAAGTAACAGTTTTTAAAAGACAAATGGTAGAACACGATTTTCTCCAAGGTTGGAAAGTTGTTCCAAGCGACGGGATTTTAGAAAAATCTGTTTTATATAGGATTGAACGAATTATACAAATCGACAACAAGCTCAAAGCAATAGACGATAAAAAAAGTAAAGAAGCTGAAAAATCTCTAAACTAAATTACAGTTGACGCTAATGCCATTCGATTCCAAAAATTTCTCTTCACTGATTTAGATCCGCTGGGAGAAAGTTTACCGGTAATTTGAGCAAGAGCATAATCAACATCTTCAAAAATATCATCGTATTTATCTTTTTGAATCATTTTATAAAGTGGCGCTGAGGCATCTTTAAATTTCAAATCACCCACAGTATGCACTATCGATTTAATGATATTGCTGCGTTTGTTTCCTTTTTTATTCTGATAATAATTTCTTTTATCATATAACATTGCCCACACATGAGGCCCCATATTATTAATTTTTAGTTTACTAATATTTTCCAAGGCCTGAAATCTAACAATGAATGATTCATCTTTCAAGGCCATGGCATAAAGCCCTTTGTAGCTATCCTGCTTTAGGGCCAAAAGAGTTTTGAGGCTCGCCATTCTCATAACCCAGTGTGGGTGTAAAATAAACTTAGAAACAAATGGTGCTGCTTTTTGCCCCATAATTCGCCCTAATAAAAAAGTCGCCACCCAGCGATTTTTATCTGGGTATTTGCCATTTTTCATAACTTCAATTAGCCCCGGAACTGCCTTGGGCCCCATTTTTAAAGTTTCACTTTTAAGTTTGGCCAAATCCTCTTTTTTAAGTTCTGCTTTAGCATACATTATCGTTACCATTTCTCGGTTTTTAATTTCATCTGGAGAAAGTTTACTGGTAACTTCTTTTTTGGTTTCTGGCCCAATTTTTTTAGAAGCAGATTGAGAAATGGCAGAAAAAGAATCGGCGGATATTAACAAAAAAATAGCAATAGAAAAATTCATCAACATTTTTTTCATAAATTACCCCAACATTTTTTCAAATTCACTTAATAAATCTTCAGCTGATTTCTGATCGCCAGCATTTTGAGCAGAAACTCCATCGACCTTTGCCGGCCCCTGATCTACTTCTGCCTCGGAAATGGCCTGAGCTTCCGCTGCATTTACTTCAACGGCATCTGCTGGAGGAAGATCAATCTTTTCAGAAGCAATAGCAGCTGGAGGAGCAGCGGCAACGGGGGCCGCAGCAACAGGTGCCGCTGGAGCTGCCACAGGAGGAGGCGCTGCCGGCGCAACTGGAGGAGCGGGAGTTGTGGCGGCCACCGCCGGCGTGCTAGCTTGCCCACCCATTGCTTCTAAAGATTTTTTTAACTTTTCATTTTCCTGTTGCAGTCTTTTTAAATTGGCCAAATCTTCTTCTATAATTTCATATTCTTTAAGTCGTTCCTTTAATTCATCTCGTTCTTTTGTAACTGATTCTAATTGCTTTTTAACTTCAGCATCACCTCCACCACCTTTGTTACCGGCACTGGCCAATTCATGTTGAAGTGCTTCTACTTTCTTTTGCAATTTTTCAACTTCAGATTTGTAAATCGCGGCCTCTTCACTATTGCCTCCGCCTTTTTTATCAAGGTCGGAAATCCTCCGCTCTAGGTCAGATACAATACGGTTTTTTTCCGCTAATTTAGTATGAAGCGAAGCAATTTCGGCGTTTTTTTGCTGCAATTCTTCGCCCCCGCCAGAAACCGAAACAGGAGTTCCCATAGGCAGTGAATTAATCGGTATCACTGAAGGAATACCATTTCCTAGTTCAATTCCTCCACCTCGAAATAAAGAGGATTTAAGTGAATTAGAATTTTGAATTATTGAATCAATATAGTTTTTAACAACACTGGCGGGAATTTGATGCCCTAGTTGATGAAATTTTTTTCGATTATAAAACCAAAAAGTTACCAATAAGCTTAAAACTAATAAAAGCAAAAATCCAGAGATTGTTAAAGTCTCTGAGGTGAAATGGGTCAAATAGTAAAGAGTCTCAGTCACGAATCCCTCCGTGGAATGGCGACAACATTAATAGTTTTATTTTAATCGCAAATTGCTTTTGATTAAAGCATATTAAAAAAATTTATTATTTTAAATGTTGAATCATTTGATCGTGTATAGATTTTACTCCGACGACAAAGCTCGTAGCATAGGGATCAAAGTCCTGACCATAATAATCGGTTACAATAAGGCCTGCATTCTTTGCAATAAAACCTGCGGCGGCAATATCCCAAGGGGCAAGTCCTCTTTCCCAAAAACCATCCCAAAATCCTAAAGCGACATAACAAATATCTAAGGCGGCACTGCCAAATCGACGAACTCCACGGCAATAACTCATCATCTTTTTAAAAAGTTCAAATTCTTTATCAAATATTTCCCCTTTTTCTGTCGCAAAGCCAGTAACCAAAAGAGATTCTTTCAAATCTTTAATACGTTCAAGTTTGACTACGGATTTTTTTCCTTTGCTATTAATATAGAAACTTTTTGATTCTTTAAAACTGTAAAAGACTTCACCACTCGAAGGCCTATAGACTAAACCTAAAATAGGAGTCCCTCTATCAACCAAAGAAATACAAACTGAAAAATAATCAGACCCATTTAGAAAATTATGGGTGCCATCAAGTGGGTCAATAACCCAACACATTTCCAGATTTTTCACACTGCCATAATCTTTCAATTTTTTACTATGCCATTCTTCCTCCGCTAAAAAATGAGATGAGGGAAGAACTTTTTTTAATTCCTTAATAATCAATTGTTCGCTAGCATGGTCAGCATTACTGGTCACCCCCTGTGCTTCTTTGTATGTAATTTTAAGTTTAGAAATTTTTCTCTGATGTCTAATCAACAAGTCTCCAGCAAGCTTGGCAATTCGAATACAATCCTTTCCGATTTTTTCTCTATTTATTTTATTCGTCTTCGCTTCCATCTTCTTTTTCATTTTTATTTTCCAAGTCTTCATCTACCGAATCACTTTTTATCGGTACCGCATAAGTCTCGTTCATCCAATGTCCAAAATCAATTAATTTACATCGCTCAGAGCAAAATGGCCTAAATAATGAGGAATAATAATCAAATCCAATTTTACATCTAGGGCATGCAACTGTTAATTTTTTTACTCCATCCTTTTTATTCATATCTATTCAATAGCTCCTTTATCAAAATCTCTTTCCAAATACCGTCAAATACACTTTTGACAGATGTTAAATCTTTTTCATCTAAACGAGAAACTTTTCGAAATCCTCTAACGGCATTGCTCAACCAGATAGAATCGGCAAAAATTAATTCCTCTAACTCTATTTCTTCTTCGACATAAGAAATATTATTTTTAATAAAATATTGAATAACTTTTTCCCTGGCAATTCCTTTTAAGACTCCAGATCTAAGGGGTGGGGTCTTAAAATTTTTACCATTAAAAAGATAGATATTATTGGTTGACCCTTCGTCGATCACTGATTTGCCATTTTGCTTAGAAGCGAAATAAACCTCGGGGGAAAAATGAGGTAATTTTTTTTTAAGGAATTCTAATTTGCTAAATTCTTGAGAGTAAAATCCAATCTTTAGTTGACAGGGGAATTGCGACCATCTTTCATTTTCAAAGCGAGTTAAAAATATCTCTTTTTCACTTTCTATTTCCCGTTTTCTTATTATTAATACAACTTCACTCAAATCAGGTATGTAATTGGCCAAAACAGTAAAAGCACTTTTCTCAAAATCAATTTTTTGATCATTAAAAATTTTTAATGCCAATCTCAAGCCAACTTTAAGTTTATCCAAAGTTTCAGGTAAAATTATTTTATCAAATATGTGCTGAAGAGAATTACGAAGGCGAAAAAGATGATCAGACTCCCATGGGATACAAATTTCATCATTAACTTTTACACAAAGAAAGGAAGTAATTGCTCCATGCCCTAAAAATAATCGCACTTGCACTTTTTCATAAATTTTTGCCGCTGATGATAGTTGCTCTACGCAATCTCTAGTGATAGAAATGGCCACAGTATTTGTTAATTCGTTTGGTCTTTCCATGAATGAAACTCAAAAAAAATATCAGCACTTGGCAATCATAGGTTTTGGGCCACAGGCCCGTGCGATTGCTGCTAATCTTCGTGATAGCGGTCGTCAGGTCACTATTGTACTTAGGAAAAATAGTCTGTCATTTTCTTCGGCAATAAAAGCAGGATATATAACGACAGATTTCAACGACCCCAAAGTATCTGATTGCCAGCTTTTTTATTTGCTCGCCTCGGATAATCAACACCTCGAGATTTTACAAAATTTAAAGTCCCACCTAAAACCGCAAGATGTTATCGTTTATGCTCACGGTTTCAGCATGGTGAAGTTTGCTTTGCGTGAAAAATTTGAGCAACAATATCATTGGCTATTAGCACCTAAGTCCATTGCTTCTGAAGTGCGAAAAGAATTTTTACGAAAAGGGCCACTTGCAGGAATTTTTTCAATTGAAGGAGACCAGAGAGCTGATGCGCAGAGTGATTTAAAGCAACTGGCATTAGATGTGGGCATAAATGTCGGCCCATTTTCAGCTACCTTTTTGCAAGAAATGCGCGCTGATCTTTTTTCCGAACAAACAATTCTGTGTTCGCTGTTACCATATGCGTCGCTAAAATCTTATCAAATTCTCAGAGAAAAGGGCATTCCCAAAGAGTTGGCCTATTTAGAATGCTGGCACGAAGTAAAACTGATTGCTCAGGCCTTGATTGATCATGGCCCGAGTGCTTTTTTTAAGATGATTAGCACAAATGCTTTTTTGGGATCAACTCAAGCAGGCCCACTCTTCTTTGATTCGGCGTTTGATGCTAAAATGAATCTGATTGCAAATAATATTTGGAGCGGGGAATTTTTAGAAAAATTAGATGAACTACAATTTGCCGAAAAGACAAAGCGAAATGAAACTGTCAGTTATTGGCAACAGCAGGAACTAAATGAAACTTTTAATTCTCTAAAAGATCTACTTTATAAAAAAGAAACGAGAGAAAAATGTCCAACTACATAAAAAATAGCAAAAATAAATTAAATACTCGCCTATTGCGATCTTTTAAAAAAGAAAAAAATAAGAATTGTCTTTCAATGCTCACCTGTTACGACTATCAAACCGCCCAAATGCTAAATGAAACTGACCTCGACTTAATTTTAGTTGGCGATAGTTTAGGCAACGTCGTTTTGGGTCTTGATACGACTGTGCCGGTAACTGTTGAAATGATGAAAATTTTTTCACAAGGAGTTAAGAAAGGAGCGCCTAAAAAATTTGTCATTGTCGATATGCCCTTTGGAAGTTATGCAACCTTTGACCTGGCCATTGAAAACGCCATCTATCTTTTTCAACAAACAGAAGTTGAAGCATTGAAAATTGAAGGCGCCCATCCGGAGACTTTAAAAACCATAGTTCGCCTTACTGAAGTAGGAATTCCAATAATGGGACACATTGGACTTACTCCTCAATCAGTTCACGAAATGGGTGGCTATTATATTCACGGAAAAGACCAAGACTCTGCTAAGGAATTATTAAATCAGGCAATTAACTTGCAGAGGTCAGGAGTATTTTCCATTGTCCTAGAATGCGTTTCTCCCCAAGTAGCAAAAGAAATCACCAAAGAACTTACTATTCCAACAATCGGAATTGGTTCAGGCGACGATTGCGATGGACAGGTGCTGGTCATCAATGATCTTTTAAAAATGGGGCCCAGCTCACCGCCAAAATTTTGTACACCAATTGCCGATCTGTACGAGGAAAGAAAAAAATTAATCGAAAGATATTTAACGTCCCTTAAAAAAAATTAATTCCAAGGAGTCGGAATGAGCAATGTTTATACATTTGATATCGGAAATAATAACCCTCACGTCGGAATTTTTATAGATGGACATTTGTCGCATATTTGCGATATCTCCACCTTCTTTT
The DNA here is from genome assembly GCA_023250815.1 of Bdellovibrionales bacterium. Classification (GTDB taxonomy): domain Bacteria; phylum Bdellovibrionota; class Bacteriovoracia; order Bacteriovoracales; family Bacteriovoracaceae; genus JAHEZZ01. The sequence goes on along the minus strand of JAHEZZ010000081.1, from coordinate 450 downwards.
TAAACCACTCCCTAATCCCTGAAGATTCACATATTGCCTGCTCAATCGTAGGCACAGTATCACTTGAATTAGAAAATTTTTTTTCCAAGCATAAAGAAAAAATTATCCCATTGGAAACACAGAGAGAGAAAAAAAAATTTAGAGAAATGCCAATTAATTATGCTGAGACCTTGGGTCAAGATCGTCTCTATCAAAGTTATTTTCTATATAAAACGGAAGAACAAATTATTCAAAATTATAATATTGCGTTGATCGATGCAGGAACTTTTACTACCATCGATATTATTTCAGGCGAAGGATTGATGGGTGGTTTTATTATTCCTGGAAACCAAACCTATTTAGAGATTTTTAATAAAGCAAAATTACTTCCTGTTCTTGATGTCACTCATTTTGAAAGCTCTCCAGAATTGGGGCCACATCAATTGCCGACAACAACAGAACTCGCTATTG
>JAHEZZ010000080.1 GCA_023250815.1 Bdellovibrionales bacterium | reverse complement strand
ATCTTTAATCAACCAGTCATAACCTTCATTCTCAATCTTTTGTCCTAACTCTTTATCTCCCGATTTTATTATTTTTCCTTGATATAAAATGTGAACAAAGTCGGGAAGAATGAGGTCAAGAAGTCGTTGATAGTGGGTGATTAAGATGACCGCATTGTAATTAGTTCTGAGAGAATTTACTCCCTTGGCCACAATCTTTAAGGCATCGATATCAAGTCCTGAATCGGTTTCATCTAAGAATGCAAGACGTGGATTTAGTACCGCCATTTGCAAAATTTCATTTTTTTTCTTTTCTCCTCCGGAAAAACCAGAGTTCACTGCACGGTCTAAAAAAGCAGCGTTCATTTCAAGCAATTCTAGTTTGGGCATTAAAAATTTTCTAAAATCATCTTGATTCATATCTTTTGCGCCATGATGTCGGCAAATAGAGCTAAATGATTCATACAAAAAATTGAAGTTACTGACGCCGGGAATTTCCACTGGGTATTGCATTCCAAGATAAATGCCTTCTCGGGCACGCATTTCTGGACTCATCTCTTTGATACTAAGACTTTTTCCATTGATAATATAATTAATTTCACCTTCCGTTATAATGAAGGTCGGGTGTCCCGCAACGACTTTTGAAAAAGTACTTTTACCAGAACCATTTGGCCCCATGATGGCGTGAACTTCACCTGACTTAAGGGAAAAATTAAGCCCTTTTAAAATTTCATTACCTTCGCCCACTTTGACATGGAGATTTTTAATTTCTAACATCTTTTATCCTATGCTATTTTCCAATTTCATCTCTAATAATTTTACAGCTTCTACTGAAAACTCCAGAGGAAGTTCTTTAAAGACTTCTTTGCAAAAACCATTGACGATTAAAGAAATACATTTTTCAGAATCTAGTCCGCGAGATCTCAAATAAAAGAGTTGTTCTTCATTTATTTTTGAAGTGCTGGCCTCGTGTTCAACTGTTGCATTTTGATTTTTGACGTCAATGACGGGGTAGGTATTTGCTTGGCACTTGTCTCCTACTAACATGGAATCACATTGCGAGTAATTGCGAGCTCCTGTTGCTGAAGGCATAATTTTAACCAGGCCTCGGTAGTTATTTTTTGAGTGCTCTGCAGATATTCCTTTGGAGAGTATGGTAGATTTTGTATTTTTTCCAATATGGATCATTTTCGTTCCTGTATCTGCTTGCATATAATTGTTGGTAAGTGCTACGGAATAAAAAGCACCTTGCGAATAATCGCCAATTAAAACGCAGCTGGGGTATTTCCAGGTAATTGCAGAGCCTGCTTCTACTTGGGTCCAAGAAATTTTGGAATTGACTCCGATACAATGACCCCGCTTGGTGACAAAATTTAAAATCCCGCCTTTCCCAAATTTGTCTCCGGAGTACCAATTTTGTACTGTGGAGTATTTTATTTCAGCATTATCATGAGCTATCAATTCGACAATCGCTGCATGCAATTGGTTTTCATCACGTTGGGGAGCGGTACAGCCTTCTAGGTAATTAACAAAAGAATTATCTTCGGCGATAATTAAAGTTCTTTCAAACTGTCCAGATTCTTTGGCGTTAATTCTAAAATAAGTAGAGAGATCTAGAGGGCAGCGAACTCCTGGTGGGATATAAACGAAAGATCCATCAGTAAAAACTGCGGCATTGAGGGCGGCATAGAAATTATCAGAGTGAGGAACGACGGTTCCCAAATATTTTTTTACCAGCTCTGGGTGTTTATGAACAGCTTCAGAAATGGAGCAAAAGATTACTCCTACTTTTTCTAAATCCGCTTGATGGGTGGTGGCCACGGAAACGCTGTCAAAAACGGCATCCACTGCAATCCCTGAGATTCTTTTTTGTTCGTTAAGAGGGATTCCCAACTTTTCAAATGTCGCTAAAATATCTGGGTCTATTTCATCCAAGCTTTCTTTTTTTATTTTCGCTTTAGGTTTGGAATAATAATAAATATTTTGATAATCGATAGGGGAAATTGTGATGTCGGCCCACTCTGGGTGTTTCATTTGCAGCCAATGACGATAGGCCTTAAGGCGAAATTCAAGTAACCAGTTAGGCTCATCTTTTTTGGCCGACAAGAGTTTGATAATTTCTTCTGATAATCCTTTGGGAAAAACTTCAGTTTCAACGTCAGTGACAAAACCATATTTATATTCGCCAGAAATATTTGCACTCATAGAGAAACTTCTTTTCCTTTATAGCTATTATTGACTTTGGAAATATCGCCCATCAAAAGCTCTCTAATACTTACTTGATTTAAAAAATTAAACACTTTGTGATTGATGGCGGCGACTGGTGTTTTAATATTGCATAAATTAAAGTGGTCACAGGTCCCTTTTTCTGACAGGCATGGCCCTTCAAATTCTTTATTTTCTACACAACGAGCAAGCTCGATAAATGAAATTTGAGAGAGATCATTGGCCAAAAAATACCCACCCTTAATGCCTTTAACGGATTTTAAAATATGGGCGTGATTCATCGCTTGTAAAACTTTTGAAGTGGTATCGAAGGGGGCACCTAATTTATCGCAGATTTCTCTGGCCGTGGTCAATTCTTCAGAAGTTGCTTTTTCTAGCATGTGCTTTAAGCACATCAAGGCATATTCCATTTTTTTGTTAATTCTAAGCATAAAGGTCACCAATGTTTTGAACCAATTAGATATATAGCTCAATCTAAGGCAAAAATAAACCTATTTTAGTTTTGATCTTTAAAATTTCAGGATATAGGGTCATTTTGGGGGGATAGCTAGGCCCTTTTTTGATCTTTTGCTCTTTTACTATTTTTTAAATAGCTCAAGTTTTTTTTTTAGTACCCGACAAGATTAGTGGTCGGGATTGTTTAAATTGACGAGAGGTCTTAATGAAAAAAATATTACTGCTGGGGATTCTAGTGTTCTGTGCAAATTCTTTTGCCTCTGAAGAAAAGGGAAAAGTTAAGGAAGAAGAAAAAAAAGTTTGCTCTGGAAAAGATGCCAATGATCCTTTTTGTAGTGGGTTATTTGAAAATAAAAAAGATCATGAATTAAACTGTCCAGCAGTGCTTGAGAATTTTAAGTGTGGAAAAATTGATCACTTCTCAAGATTCTTTGAAAAATGTTGTAAGTTGGCGGCCGAGCAAAATCCTGTCAATTGCAAATTGTCTGCTGATAAATATTTTGTCTACTGTAAGGAATCATCTGGTGACGAACTTGTATATCAACTATTTTCGGAAGATGGAATAATGCCAGTGCTGGCCAGTGTGGCCCATGGGAATAAAGACCGCAGAGATAATATGCCTTATGATTCTCCGAGGTTTTATGTGCATCCAGATACTGTTGATATAAAATGTAAAATGACACCAGATAAAGATGTTATTTTTTGTCCAGAGCAAAAAAACAACTCAAAAGATCCAAAAGAATTAACTTATATTCTTTTTGGCAGGGATGGTATTATACCTGTTTCTAGCAAGGATTTTGGCCAACGGAATCCTTTAAATATTGTTCCTCTAAATGATAAAAGTTGGCCGCTTAAAAATAATCACGATGATAAAAAATAATAGGGTATACTAATACCAATTCCACTAATTAATGGTGGCATCTTTAGCGCTACTTTTTGCCATCTTACATTTCTCATCGTCGTAAAATACTCAACGTGCCCGAGGGCACGTCTGCGTTTTTTCTCCTCTTCAAAACGCAATCTGGCAAAAACTAACACCAAATCTATCCACCATTAATTAGTGGAATTGGTATAAATCCCTACATCCTTAGAGGGCATTCAATGCCAATCAATGCGAGTCCCTTTTTTATCACCTCGCCAACGGCATAAGATAAAGCTAGTCGTGCTCTTCTTTGTTCTTCTTTTTCCGCTTTGGCGATAGGGCATTCGGCATAAAAGGAATTGTACATTTTTCCTAATTCATAAAGATAGGAAGTCATCAAGGGCGTCTTATTATTTAAGGCCGCAGAGGCGGCAATCGAATTAAATTCGGAAATTTTAAAAAGTAAATTCTCTTCTAGAGGGTGAATGAGAACTTCCCAGGGAATTTTTCCTTTTAGTTCATGGGCAGCATTTTGTTTTAGACTGATAGAATTAATTCGGGCGACAACATATTGCAAATAGGGGCCTGTCTCACCCTCTAGTTTCAGCCATTCTTTCATTTCAAAAACAATTTTTTTGTTATGATCCATGCGAATCATGCCGTATTTTATCGCTCCGCTTGCGATCTTTGTAGCTGTATCATTAATTTCTTTTTGATCCCATTCATTGGAGTATTTATTTAGAAATTCTTCTTTGATGGTTTTTTCCATGTTATCGATTAATGAAGTCATGGGAATAATGTTTCCTCTGCGGGAACTCATGGCACCGTTTGGCAATTCCACAAAATCATACTCTAGATGATGGCAAAATTTAGCGTGGGGGAAATTTATTTTTTCCAGCACTTTAAAAACTTGTTTAAAGTGCAGTGCTTGTCTGACATCTACAATATATATACTGAGGTCAAGTTTATATTCTTCAAATTTTTTATAGGCGAGATAAATATCTTTGGTGGCATAAAGGCCAGTTCCATCCGTTTTTATCAACATACAAAAGCCTAATTTATTTTCTGATAAATCCATTCCGGTTGCTCCATCGGATACAATCAGTTTGCCTTCTTGATGCAATTTTTTTGCCATTTCAAGGGATGGGCGGTCACATTCAGATTCAAAAAACCAGCGATCAAAAGTGATGTCGGCCCAAGCGTAAATCTGTTTCATTTGATCAATAGACCATTGGCGAGTAATTTTCCACAAGTCATAATATTCGCCCTTTTTATTTTCCAATTGCTTTAAAATAGCAGTGAGTTCTAAGCGATTTTGTTCTTCTTTCTCAGTACTTCTTTGATCCTCCAGAAGGTTATGGGCCTTAGAGTACATTTCCCCTAGCCAGGCACCTTTATTTTGATCGGGGGCAGGAGTTTTATTAATATGTTTCAAATACCACAAACATTTAGCGACATGAGTACCCACATCTCCTGGGTAAGTCACAGCGTAAACTGTATTTTTTGTATAGCGATTTAGGCGGACAATGGCATTCCCTAAACACAAATTTCTCATATGCCCGACATGCAATTCTTTATGAGTGTTGGGTTGTGAATATTCCACCATTAGAGTTTGCGGGAGATCAACCAGTATTTTATTAAAAAATTCACCTGAGAGGATTTCTCGTCCAACTAATTCTCCTAGCGTTTTACTATTAAAAAAAAAATTAAAATAAGGGCCGACTTCAAGAAATGTTTTAAAAGCACCGGGATTTTTAAAATGTTCTTTTATTTTTTTGGCAATTTCCACAGGGGATATTTTTAATTTTTTTGAGAGAGTAAAGCAGGGAAATGCCAAATGGCCCATTTTATTATCAGGAGGAGATCCCAGTAGAAAATAAATTTCCGATTGACTGATTAGCTCTGACTCAGGGAAAGCGAGTTTGAGTGAGTCCAGAATATTTTGGGCCGCCAGATTTAATATTTTATTGTGATAGGCCTGCATGAAAAATCCTAAAACTTAGTTTATACTTTAAAGTATGCGCAGAATAAAGTTTTTATTCACCTGCAATTTTTTATGGGGCTTTTTATGCCTCGCTTCTTCTGCCAATGAAAAAGCAATTCCTCCTAGAGAAAATGATTTTGTGGAAGACTCCAAAGATGAAAGGCCGATGGATAAAAAGTACACTAGTGGTCTTTGGCTTCTTTACGATTGCATAGGGCACTATTATGCCTGTGTTGATGGCGAGAGCTTTAAGGCCTGTCAGATTTCGCACAAAAAAAATACCGCTTATCTTAAGAATTTGCGATATCCTTGTGCCCCTTTTAAAAAATTTGAGAGCAGAGTAAATTGTTTGAAAGAGCAGTATCGATTAATTCAAAGAGGGGGCAATCTCTCTTTGTGCAATTTTAATAATCGCTAGCATCTTTTAGTTGATTTCTTTAGACATTAATATGTGGGGCCCAATTTCTGGGATATCAAAAACTTCGCTGAGTTTAATAAATCCCACTTTTTCATAAAATCCGATGGCGCTTTCTCTGGCGTTACACCACAGGAGCTTACATTGATTTTGCTTAATTATAGGAAAGGCCATTTTAAGAAGTTCCTTGGAAAAACCCTGGTGTTGAAATTCTGGCAAGGTGGCCATTCCTCTTAAGCGATATTGGTAAGGTTCATCGATGTCTGGGTGCTTATCGAAATAAAAAGAAGCGACACTGACCAGCTTATTTTCTACAAAGGCCCCTAAATGAAAACTTTGTTCATCGCTGTCGCCTTGAAAGTGGGAGGCCAATAGCGGTTTTCCAGGGCGTAGCATTTGCGCTCTAAGAGGAATAACATCACGAACACTTGTACGCAGAACCTTCAAAAAAGTGGGCCTTGGTAAATTTTTTGAAGACTAACGCCGTTCAAATCTTTTGTCATGAAATATATTTTTTAATGCAATATGCGCATCTGTGTTTCTTTTTTATTTATTCACTTCCGGAGATGCGAAACATTTTTTCCAAGGCCATTCGGGTTAAAGTTGTACTGAAGAGTTCAAAGATTGTTTTGGGAATTTTAGTATGAGGGCCTTGCCATTTTGAAGTGATTTTAAACAAACAAGTTGGCGCCTCTTTTGGCACTAATTTATAATTGTCATTTTCACTTAGTTCAATTGATCCGGTTAGATTTTTTAAAAAGCCCTTATCAAATTTAAAATTAAAAATTCCCACCCCCTTAATTCTTGGAACATTAAATTCAATTCCCATGCGAAAAGGAAGGAGAGTATGATCGATGGTAAAACTGAGAAATTCTGTTTCTTGGTTGTAATTAACTTCTTTTATAAAATCTAAATAGTGGGGATAAATTTCATAACGAGATAGTTTCACCATGGCCTCTTGGCAATTTTTTGAATGTAGTCCAAGCGCCAAAAAATCTAGGCGTTGAAATTTGCCATCTTCCAATGAATCAACTTGTGAATTGATAACAAAATGGCCTTTTAAAAGCGCCGCCCTTGAAGATTCTGAGATTTCCTGTAATGTTTCATGTTCAATGTTTTTTGCATTGCCTGGAGCAAAAAAGAGGGGGGATATTAGAAAAAATAATGGCCATTCTTTACGCATCGTCCCTTTCCACCATTTTTAAGGCCTATTAACCTGTCTTTATACAAAGCACATGAGTCATCTTTATTTTACTGGGAAAATCGCTTTATGGAAATACAATCGGTTAAAAGAAGTGGGGATACTAAAGATGCCCTGATTGAAAGTAAGGATCAGCGTTGGCATGTTAGGAATCGTCTTACTTTAGTGTTTGGAAGTAATGATCAAGAAGATTTAGAAAGTTATATTTATACTAAAGACGGCAAAGTTCAATTTAAAACAATTCGTTTTCATCAAGCGAAGTCAAAAGCAATCGAAGAGGTTCTTGATAATGCCATTGATGAATTTTATCGTGGCCACGTGACTGAAATTCACACTACTCTGCTGGCCGATAAAAAGACAGTTATTGTGGAAGACAACGGTATTGGTTTTCCTCTTGATAAAATTGAAGCGGTCTACACTGAGTTTCGAACGGGATCAAAATTTAGAGATCAAGAAACTGACTCCAAGGGATTTCTCTATCGCACTTTGGGACAAAATGGACTTGGTGCCGCTGCTACTTGCCTGACTTCAGATCTTTTTAAAGTAACAGTAAAACATTACAATTCTAAAAAAGAGCAAACTTATACTTTCACTGATGGTGCGCTTAAAAAAAAGAAAACGGCAGTAAAAACTTTTCGAGGGGCATCTGGGGTAAAAGTTGAAGTGGTGCTTTCTGAAGAGGTTTATAAAAATAATACTATTGAAGAAGAATCTCTTAGAAAAAGAATTCTCGATTTGGCCTATAACAATCCTGGATTAACGTTTACATTTAACGGCGAACGCTACAAATATCAAAAAGGATTGTATGAACTTGCCGAGAGAATAAATAAAGAAACGGCCCAACTGATAGGGGATGATAAGTATATTTATGAAACGGAAGTGGGAACTGTAAAAAAGAAAAAAGCAAAAGGTAAAATAGATTTTAATATCTCAATTTCTTTTGATAAAAAAAGTGATGATAGAGAACGATTTATTTCTTTTGTTAATTCAACTCCTACTTATGATGGCGGTTTTCATCACGACAGGGTTCGCCGCATTTTTGTCAACATGATTAAAGAAAAATTAGAAAGGGCGGCAAAAAAAGAAAAGATTACTTTAGTTGATAACGATGTTTTGATCGGTTTGACATTTGTCATTGGGATTACCATGCCGAATCCTCGTTTTGAATCTCAGACCAAGAGAAAATTAGTTCGGGATACTCATCTGGAAAAAGGACTGGAAGATTTTTTGCAAAAAAATGTCGACAAATTTATAAAAAAGAACAAAGAATTTATGGATATTATTGTGGAGAGAGCTCAGTCGCGCCACCGTTTTGAGGAATTAAAAGAAGCTTCTAAAGTTGGCAAAAAACAAAAAAAACAACGTGTGGAAAAACTTTTAGATGCGAACGAGCGAAAAGATCGCTCAAAGTGCGCTCTTTTCATTTGCGAAGGTGATTCGGCGATCGGCGGACTTCGTTCTGCTCGCAATAAATTGTATCAAGGAGGCATTGCTCTGAAGGGAAAACCTCTCAATGTCACTCAGGCATCAATTAACGACGTACTTGGCAATCAAGAGCTGGCCGATATTATGGCCTCCATTGGTTTAACTATTGGATTGCCAATTGACCCCGATAAAATGCGTTACTCTAAGATTATTTTTTTGGCCGATTCAGATGTTGACGGGGGACACATTAACACTCTTTTAACTAATTTCTTTTTTACTTATTGGCCGGAACTTTTTGTTCAGGGGCGAGTTCAATTTGCCAAAGCTCCGCTCTTTGAAGTTCATACTGATAAAGAAACTGTTTTTATAGAAACTCCTCGCCAGCTAGAGGAGTTAAAAAAGAAAAAAGATATCAAGATAAAAGAAATTCATCGCAATAAGGGACTCGGCGAGATGTCACCCGAGGCCTGGAAATATGTTCTCTCTCGAGATGAGTTTACCAAGATTACCACTAGTGACATGAAGTCTTCTAAGGAAATGTTGGAAGTGTGTTTTGGCAAGGATACAAATCTTAGAAAAGATTTACTGCTCGATGAAGAAACTTTAAAAAAAGAAGAAAAAGAAAAGAAAAAATCTAAATAAGAAAGGAATTTTTTAAATGGAAGAACGTTTTTTACACGCTCTAGATTCAGTTTCGCTCAAAGAAATTGTAAAAGAAGAATATCGCACCTATCAGATTTACACTTTGATGGATCGAGCAATTCCTCATTTGCAAGATGGGCTTAAGCCCGGGCAGAGAAGAATTCTTTTCACCCTTTGGAAAAATCAATCAAAAGGACTTATGAAAGTGTCTTCTGCCACTGGATTAGTCTTAACATTGCACCCACATGGGCCGGCCTCTGTAGAAACGACAATTGTCAATCTGGCACAGGATTATACCTTTTCAAATAATTATCCCATGATTGATAAAAAGGGATATTTTGGAGAGAGAATGGAAACTACGCCTGCTGCCGGCAGGTATATTGAATGCAAGCTTGGAAAGCTCGCCGATATTTTGCTTTTCGATGATATCAATCAGGTGGAAATGGTTCCTAATTATGACGAAAAGGTGATGGAGCCTCTGGGCCTTTTGCCTAAACTCCCCTTGATGCTGTTAAATGGAGCTGAAGGTATTGGAACTGGGTTTTCTTCTGTTATTCCATCTTTTCATCACCGAGATATTATTGATTCAATGATTCAGTATGTTGAGACTTCAAAAATAAAAAAAGTAAAACCCTACGTTCATAATTACAGTGAAAAAATTCAAATTGATCCTGCTGGTAAACTTATCTTCAATATGAGGTTAGAAGAAATTAACGAGAGTATTTATATTACTGAACTACCTAGAGGTTATGATGCCCAAAGAATTTATCGCTATTTAAATAAGTTTATCGATGAAGATTATATCAAAGATTACATCGATTCTTCGGTGGAAAATACCGTTAAAATTGAAATCATCTTTAAAAAAGGGCAACAACCTCCCTTAAATGAAATTATTGAGCATCTGCATACTTCTACTTCGATGGTTCCAAACTATACTTTAATTTCTGAGCGTGGAGTGCGGATTTTTGAAGAGCCGGAAGAGATTATCAAAATTTTTACTGAGGCAAGAATAAAAGTCGTCAAGCGGCGCTATGAACTTTTGTCTTTGGATTATCAAAATAAACTCAGACAAAATAATGAAATTATAAAATTTATAAAAAATAAAGAATACGAAGTGGCGACAAAATCTAAAAACCGCAAAGATTATGTTGAATATCTAGAGAGCAAAAAATTTACTTTTAGTGATTATTTGGCCGATATGCCTATTTATCGTATGACCAAAGAAGAGGTTGCAAAAAGATTGTTAATGATTGAAGAAGATTCAAAACAATTAGAAATTTGTCAAAAAATTGCAAGAAGTGATGCCCTTGTTCGGCGTAAATTGATTGAAGAGTTACAAGATGTTGGTGAAAAGCTTTCTGCTTGGCTTCGAGACCGTGATTTAGAAAAGGTCAAAACTTTAAAAAATCTTGAAAAAAACGCCAACAAAAAGAAAAAAAATAATAAATAAGGAACTTTAATGTCTGAACATCATGATCTGAAAAAATCGCTTGGAAAATTCCAAGTGTGGGGACTTGCTGTTGGATTAGTTATTTCCGGTGAATATTTTGGTTGGAATTATGGCTGGGGTGTTTCAGGAACTTTTGGATTTCTTATTTCTACTATTGTAATTGGATTTTTTTTCGGACTTTTTGTTCTTTGTTTGACTGAACTATCGACGATGCTTCCAGATGCTGGAGGCCCTTATGCTTACGCCAAGCGAGCGCTAGGTAAACATTTTGGCCACTTGACTGCGGTCCTTACTTTAATTGAATTTGTTTTTGCGCCGCCAGCGATTGCTTTTGCCATTGGCGGTTATTTGCATGTCTTGATTCCTTCTGTTGATGCCAATACTTTGGCGATGATCACTTTAATTTTTTTTGGAGCGCTTAATTTTTTTTCGATGCAGGCCTCCGCCAAATTTGAAATGGTAGTGACTTTTTTAGCGGTTATTGAGTTATGTGTTTTTATCGCTGTGATGATTCCCCATTTTCATTGGAGCAATTTTGCTCATAATGGTTGGGATCATGGAGTGAAAGGCATTTTTGCTTCAATGCCTTTTGCCGTTTGGTTATTTTTGGGAATTGAAGGGGTGGCGATGGCCAGCGAAGAAGTGGAGAATCCAGGGAAAAATCTTCCCTTTGGTTACATTACCGGAATTATCACACTGGTCATATTGGCGATCGCTGTTATGCTGGCAGCTGGTGGAGCTGTTGATTGGAAAACACTTAGCGATATTGACTATCCTATTCCTAAGGCGATTGCCTTAGTCACTGGGCAAGATCATATTTTGGGAAAAGCATTTGCAGGGCTCGGGCTTTTTGGATTGATGGCCTCTCTTAATGGAATTATCATCGGAGCTAGCCGACAAATTTTTGCCCTTTCTAGGGCCCAGGTACTACCCTATAAATTATCAGTGACTAATCGTTATGCCTCTCCTCACTACTGCGTTTTAATCACCGTTGTCATTGGCGCTATTTCCATTCTCTCGGGGAAAACCGGCGAGCTCATCACTCTTTCGGGAATAGGTGCAGTGGCGATGTATATTTGTTGTATTATTTCATTTTTTATTCTGCGGATTAAAGAACCTAAACTGCATCGTGCTTTTTCTGTGCCTTGTTATCCTGTTATTCCCTTAATCACACTATTTTTGTCAGTGGTGGCATTTCTCGCTATGGCCTATTTTAATCACATCATTTTTGGCATTTTTATTTTGATTATAGTTCTGGCATTAGCAGCTATGAGTTTTTTGCAAAAATAAAATCAAAAGGTCGCATATTCATGGTCCTTGTATTAAATAAAAATATTTTTTCT
>JAHEZZ010000002.1 GCA_023250815.1 Bdellovibrionales bacterium | reverse complement strand
AGTACAACTTTTAGAAAAATTTCCTTTCGCTAGAAAATAGAAATTGTCATCAATCATAATCTGTTTGGATTCCTTTTGGCAAAGCTCTAAAAGCTCAGTAAGCATGAGAGAGGTTAGTGGAGCAATATCGCCATTGCCGTTCTTTTCAATCAAAACGTAGTCGTAATGATCGACAATATGATTAAAGCCATGGAAGTGATGAAGCAAAACTCCGTACGGTAATTGGGGGATTATAATGGGGATAACTCCCCCGGTGGAAATAATTTTTTCTTTGGGGGCAAAGCCTTTTAAATGTGAAAAAAGTTTTTGATTTGATTCACTTCGATCGAGGATTTTACAGCGGGTATAATCATTGTTTACCAGATGTCTAAAATACTTTGTATAGACGGAGCTGGAGCTTGCCAAAAAAAGAGAGCCGGTGAGAAGAGAGAGAGGGAAGAATTTTTTTAATTTGGGTGAAAGAAAGCGTGTTTCAATTTCTGAAATATTAAAAAAGGCCCCACCTAGCACACACGTTGCTACAAAAATGGCAGTAATCGGGGCGGCATGGTGCTGGTAGAAATTATTATAAAGAAATAAAATGGCGAGCAAGGGGCAGGCCAGTGATAATCCCGCTAGCAAGTTGCCGAAGCTTTCTTTTTTTAAAGACATGGCAAAAAAAGGAATTAAAAATGGGTAATATAACTTTAAAGGAATATCTTTTTGAATTCTATTCCAGCGATGAATAAGGGCATTGGCCAGTGATTCATTGGGGGAAAACAGGACATCGTTGCTGTAAGGATAAAGATCTCCAAAAAGTCCTGGGCGAATTTTAAAATTAAAATAAAGCATTAATAGTGAGGAAAAAAAGAGCAGTGAAAACATTTTAAAATCTTTTTTTAAAAGAAAAAAGAAGGAAAGCCCAATGATGGCGCAGGAAAATGTTTCTTTATAAAAAAACAAACAGAAAGCAAAAAAAATAACACTGGAATTTTTTTTGCGATAAATAGAACGCAGTAAAAGGGCCCAAACTGGGGCACTCCAAGTGTCTGGGTGAAGGGGAAAATTGAGGGCCATGGGCAGACCCTTGTTAAACAGCAAGCAGATCAAAATAAGGAGGAGTTCGGATTTTCTAGAAGTTTCCTTAAGCGAAATGATCAGTAAAAAAAAAATAAAAAAGGCGACAAAAAACCATTCACAAAAGAGTGGCCAATAAGCAGAATTTATTATCCACATTCCTGGAACAGCGAGAAAAAGAGCAGGAACAAAATGGTCTTGAAAAAGGGTTAAGCTGTGAATAGAGATTGTGGGATTTATTTCTCCCCGTGCTGCGTTGGTAATGGCCTGGAGATTAATTCCGTAATCGTGTGCGTTGAAGCAGTTGTTGGCGGTGCTTTTAATATTGTGCATGAGTAAAAAAAGCGTGACGAAAGCGGCAAAAAGAAGACAGAATTTAGGGGGACTCATTTTATTTAGAATATAAATTCCAATCAAGGTTAATTTTTTGATCGAAAAAGTTTGCCACGAAAATAAGTTGTTTGCAATAATTCTTCGAAGCGCAGATGGCGGTGATGGTGTTTTCTTTTTTACTCCTCCGGAATTTTCACAACAATTAGGTTTGCTTTGCCACCCTCAAGGTAAAATAATTGAACCTCATATTCACAATGTGGTGAAGAGAGAAGTTCAGCTCACTCAAGAAGTTCTTTTTATTAGAAAAGGAATACTTCGAGTGGATTTTTACGACGATCAACAAGACTTTCTTTTTAACCGTATTTTAAATACGGGAGATGTTATTTTATTGGCCAGTGGTGGGCACGGGTTTGAGGCCCTTAGCGATGTTGATATCGTGGAAGTAAAACAAGGCCCCTACGCTGGAGAGTTAGATAAAACTCGTTTTAAATCTAAATCAATTAGAAGATCGAGCGCAGTTGATCTGCCTCAGATTTAAATAGGATATTTATGGAAAATCAGATTGAAAAAGAAATCCCCGCTTTTAAAAATGTCCCGATTAATAAATTTGCTATCGGAGAATTAGAAAAAAAATATGTCAATGAGGCCCTAGATACAGGTTGGATTTCTTCAGAGGGGCCGTTTGTCAAAAAATTTGAAAATGCTTTGGCCAAATTAGTAGGGCGAACTTACGGTGTGGCGGTGACGAATGGAACAGTTGCTCTTGATTTAGCAGTAAAAGCGCTGGGGATTGGCCCTGGTGATGAAGTGATTATGCCTAGCTTCAGCATTATCTCCTGTGCGCAAGCTGTGGTTAAGCTCGGTGCTATCCCCCGTTTTACCGATGTCGATGACAAAACTTGGAATATGGATGTTTCTCAAATTGAAAAATTAATTACCAAAAAAACCGTCGCCATTATGGTGGTTCATACTTATGGACTCACTGTTCCCATGGATGAAGTTCTTGCCATTGCCAAAAAATATAATCTTAAAATTATTGAAGACGCCGCCGAGGCCCATGGGCAAAGTTACAAAGGCAGGCCCTGTGGTTCATTTGGCGATGTCAGTATTTTTAGTTTTTATCCCAACAAGAATATTACCACCGGTGAAGGTGGAATGGTTTTATGTGACGATCAGAAAATATTCGATCGTTTGGCCAGTTTAAGAAATCTCGGTTTTATTCCGGAGCGAAGATTTGTGCATTTTGAAGAGGGTACCAATGCTCGTCTCTCAAATATATTGGCGGGGATTGGGCTTGCCCAACTGATGCGTTTAGATGAAACCGTGGCCCGTAAGAAAATGATGGGCAATAATTATCAAATGCTTCTTGCTGGCCTTCCTGATGTCACTCTTCCCTTGACCGAAACTTCTTTTTGTAAAAATAATTATTGGGTTTTTGGAATTGTCTTTGGCCCTTCCTGGCCTGATCTACCGGAAATTGAAGAGCGACTTTTAAAAGATGGCGTTGGCAATAGGCCTTTTTTCTTTGGCCTTCACGAGCAACCGCTTTATCAAAATGAAGCTTTTTTTAAAACTCAGAGGCTCCCAGTAACTGAACGTATTTCTCGTCGGGGGCTTTATATTCCAAGTGGTGTAGCGACAACTTTGGAAGATCAAGAATATGTCGCAAGGATACTCGAGAAAATAGCGAGAGAGTGTGTTTAAGCATTATGCCGAATACTACGATGCCATTTACTCCGATAAAGATTATCAAAAAGAAATTTTAAATCTCAAGAAAATTTTTGAAAAAATGAATGGCAAATTTCACTTGGGAAACTTGCTTGAGTTAGGTTGTGGAACCGGGGGGCATGCTTTACATCTTTGTCCCTTTTATGAAAATTACACCGGAGTGGATCTATCAGGGGAAATGATCGAACAGTTTGCCATGAAACTATACCCTTCACACTTTGCTTTTCAAGCAAACCGCTGCGGGTATACCACTCGTAATACTGAGTTTTCCGTAACGGAAAACTCAAACGTGATGAGTATAAAAGATAAAAATCGAGAGGTCTCATTTCATATCCTTAACTTGGCAAAAGATTCTCTGGAATTAAATATATCGACCTCTTTTGATACCTGCATTTCACTTTTTCATGTTTTTTCTTATATGACCAATGACAATGATGTTCAAAATTACTTGAAAAATGCCGCCAGGTATTTGAAAAAAGATGGCCTGTTTATATTTGATTATTGGAACAAGACAGGTGTTAAACACTTGGGACTTGAGAGCAGGAAAAAAGAATTTCTTATTTCCGCAGGAAAAATTGTCAGAGAGGTTACACCCCTATCAAAGGGACGTGAGAATCAGGCCGATATTATGATTGATGTTAAAGTTTTTGATCATCAAGGAAAAATGATTGAGACTTTTTTAGAAAAACACCCCATGCGTTTTTTTTATAAAGATGAGATAGAGATTTTTTTATCTGAGGCGGGATTTAAAATTGAAATGATTTGTGGAGAGGATAAAATCGAGGGCAATGTAGCTCCAGAAGAAAGTGATTGGGCCGGCATTGTTGTCGCCCGAAAAATTTTATGCCCTTTATGAAATTAGTTTTTTTCGCCACCTAAAAGGATCATTTGTTTTTCCTTCTTGGATATCTAATAATATTTTTCGAAGTTTGAGTCCTGTCGGGGCATCTGGGTATTTGGGAGTATAGCTTATCGCATTTTCCTCACAGAGCTTGGCAATTGGTGTGATAATTGCCGCAGTTCCACAGGCAAAGAGTTCGCTGCAATCACCCGTCTTTATATCCTTAATAAGTTGTTCAATATCAATTGGCCCTTCATGGATTTTGATCCCTTCTTTCTTGGCAATTTCCAAAGTACAATCTCTGGTGATTCCTTTTAAAATAGTATCGCTAAGGGAAGGAGTGTGAATGACTCCTTTTATCATTGCAAAAAAATTCATACCGGAGAGTTCCTCAATGAATCGCCGGTTTTTAGAATCTAGCCAAAGACTTTGATTTAATCCCAAATCTTTTGCCTTAATCGAAGATAAAATTGAGCGAGCATAATTACCGCCAGTTTTTGCGAATCCCGTTCCGCCGGGGCTTGCTCTAACGTATTCTCTTTCGATCAGGCAGCTCATGGAATCACCAGTAACATAGGCCCCAGAAGGCGAACCGATAATAAGAAATTTATATTTTTCACTGGGTTTAATTCCCAAAGATTCTTCAGTGGCAAACATGAAAGGTCTGATATAGAGGGATTCTCCAGAATTTAAGGGAATAAGGGGAGCGCATAGTAGGGCAAACTGCTCGCATAAATCGATAAATTGATTTTCATTCATGGAGGGCATGGCCATGCGAGTGGCAGAAATATTAAAGCGTTTGGCATTTTCTTCTGGGCGAAAAATATAGGGCCCTTCTCCGTTTACTTTATAGGCCTTAAGCCCTTCAAAAATTTCTTGAGCATAATGAAGTGCTTTACAAGTGGGATATAAAGAAAGTGGGCCATAAGGTATGACCTCTGCTTTATTCCAATTTCCTTTTTCATAATCGACGCTGATCATGATAGGGGCCATCACTGTTCCAAATCCTAAAACAGGAGGTAATTGAAAGGCAGAAATTAATTTTTTAATTTTGTCATCAATCGAAATTTTCATGCCAGAACGTTAGCAAAAAAAGGGAAGCTTGCAAATTATCATCTTTTTGTTCGCAGGTTCTTTGCTGTTTGTCTTTTTAACTTTTGACAAACATATTCTGTCATTTTCACCGTAAAAAAATATTTCACATAAACTGAGAGAATCTCATTTATTTTTCATGGAGGGAAAATGAATAAATTTATTGTCACAATGGCGATGTGCTTTGGCACCTATGTCCAAGCAGCAGTTACAGTTAATGAACTCAATTTAAAATTGGCAAATGAAAAAGCTCTTTGGAGAGCGAAAGAAAATTGGGTTAGCAAACTCTCAGAAGTTGAAATTAAAAAAATGATGGGCTCACAGGAGTTACCGGGAAAAAGTTTAGATTATAGCAAGGCCTATAAAGGCCAGTTAACTTATGAGGAAATTGATTGGCGAAACGTAGATGGTATTAATTGGCTAGGGGATGTGATGAATCAAGGGAATTGTGGAAGCTGTGTGGCCTTCGCTGCAATTGCAACCCTTGAGGCGCAAACATCGATTACCAGCAAAGCTCCTTGGCTTAAACCATTTTATTCTCCGCAAGCACTTTTTGCTTGTGGTGGTGGTACTTGTGAACGGGGTTGGATTCCTTCGATCGCCAGTTCTTATCTTACACAAAAGGGGGCAGTGGAGGCCTCATGTGCTCCTTACCTTTCTGGTTCAACTGGAGAAGATGTTGCTTGCCATCAGTTTTGTAATGATCAAACAAGTAGAACACATGCAGTGAAGAGATCTTATAACCCTTCTGGTTTTGGACGGAATATTCAAGCAGTAAAAGATGCTTTAAAGAAAGGGCCTCTGATGACAACCATGACTGTTTATTCTGATTTTGTTTCATACAGTTCTGGAATTTATCGCTCAACTAGCACTCAAAGATTGGGTGGCCACGCTATTAGTTTAGTTGGTTATAACGATGCTGGTAGATATTGGATTATTAGAAATAGTTGGGGTAGTGATTGGGGTGAAAATGGTTTTGCTAGAATTAGTTGGGATGATAAATCAGGTGTAGGTAATTCTACAATTGGTTTTGATCTGGCAGCAACATCTCATATCGCCATCGTTTCACCAAAGGAAGGTGAGTATTTATCAGGAGCGGTGGATCTCAAAGCTTTAACTCAAAATGATTCTGGATTACAGTTTAAATTTAAAAAATTAGCTGCACGTGATGCCAGTGTTCTTAGTTGTCAAAGTAAAGGTGGTGAATGTGTGACGACTCTAGACACTCAAAATTTAGGTGATGGGCAATATGAAATGTGGGCGGAAAATAAAGATGGATCTGTTAAATCGTTAGTTCGTCCCTTTGCTGTCCTTAATAGCGAACCTGCGCTTTCAATCAGTTTTACTCCAGTTGGTGGAGTTGATTTAAATCGGCCCCTAAAAGATCGCATTGAACTCAATGTCACGACAACGGCCGCCCCAGTTCCCGCTCAAAGTTTGGAGTTTTTGGTGTTAAAACTAGATGGCCAAGTGGCCCTTCGTCGATCTTTTGAAGTGGTTCTTCCTAAAATGAAATTAGGTTTTAGAACCAATGCCATAGCTAATGGAGACTACGAAATATTTTATAAAATAAGTGCCCACGCTGCTGGCAGAAATTACAGCTCTGAATCTGAACATCATAGAGTTTTAATTAGAAACTAATTCACATTATTTTCGGGCGCAGAGGTTTTTTTTGCGCCCGTTAATTTTTAATCGCCAAACCGTCTTGAAGTGAATTGAAATAGGCGCGAATAGCGGGAATTAGTCCAGATAAAACTCCCGCACCTAAAACTCCAATTAAATAATAATATTCCATTTCTGTTGGAGTGTTTGATTCGAGGTAAATAGAAAAATGTCTTTGTATCATTGGCGCTAAAAAATGAAGGGCGCTGGTTAAAAGTCCCATGCCTAAAATGACTCCAAGGACAACCATTAAAAGAGATTCAAAGACAAATAGAAAAATGATTTTACCCAGAGAAATACCTAAAGATCTTAAAATGGAAATTTCTCTTCGTCGTTCATTGAGCGATGAATAAAGTGAGATAGTGATACCAAAAATTCCCACGACCAAAACAGAAGCGCCGATAAGTAGCAATGATTCTTCAACGTATGAGAGAATTTGCCATAATTCAGAAAGTGCCAGTCCAGGAATTACGCCCATCAGTGGTTCGCCGAGATAATCGTTGATTTGGCGCTGAAGCCTGAGGGTCATAAAGCGAGATTTTGCCTTGATTAGCATGGAAGTGATTTGAGTGATTTTAATTTTTTGCATGGGGATATCGTAATTAATTTTTGTTGCCTTATTTTTGCTGCCAGTTTCTAGGCCAAAATGAATCGCTTCAAGGCCTTGAAGGGCAATATAAACTCCTCGGTCTAAGGGGGTTTGGGTTGGCGCCATTATGCCAACAACTTTAAAGGCCCTCTCTTTATGTTCAGCGATTGTTTCTCCACCTTCTTCACTTAGACCGTGAGAGAGAAAAATTTCATCGCCGATATTGAGTTTTAATTTATAAAAAAGATCGCTGCCGATCACTACTTCAAAAACATTTTTAAAAGTTTCGCCTTTTAGAAAATGAATTTGTTGATCGCCTCTAAAGCGATAGTTTTTAAAAAGATCATCGGTAGTCCCTACGACTCGAAATCCTCGATAGGAATCGCCCAGGGAAATGGGAATGCTCCACTCTACTGAATCCATCCCTGCAATTTCCTTGTAGGATGAATAGCGAATATTGGAGATCGCCTGGCCCAATTGAAAAACAGTGTAGAGAAGAAGTTGTAGACTCCCACCTTTCGCCCCAACGATAAGATCAGTTTGTGAAATAGTGTTCATAAATCCTTCTTTGGCGCCAGTTCGAATGCGCTCAATCCCTAAAAAGAGCGCAACACTGAGAGCGATAGAAAGAATACAAAGAGTGCTAACGACTTTTCGCCCAGAGAGAGATTTAAATGAAAGTTTAAGTAAGGTCATGGAACTTTCCCTTTGTTTATTTCACTTAGAGAAACCTTGCGATCAAAATGATGGGCCAGGCGATTATCGTGAGAGACAAAAAGTACGGTGGAAAGATATTTTTTTGATTCAGATAAAAGAGTGTCTAAAAATTGATGGGCATTATCGACATCAAGCGAAGAAGTAGGCTCGTCGCAAATAATAAAAGGAGGATGGCCGATGAGTGCTCGACAAGCGGCCACTCTTTGTTGTTCGCCAATACTTAAATTATGGGTTGTGGTATTTAAATATCTTGTGATTCCCAGTTTGTGGGCCAATTCATTGGCGCTTTCGGTTATCGAATTATTTTTTTCTCGGTTTCTTTTGGGATTAATTTGCATTGGAAGCAAAATATTTTCTAAAACTGTGAGATAGGGAATGAGATTAAAACTTTGAAAAATATAACCAATATTTTCTCCGCGAAACTGATCTCTTTTTGTTTGAGAGAGGGGGGTGAGGTCAGTGTTGTTAATCATAATTTTCCCAGAGCTTGGAACTTGGATTCCCGTGAGTAGCGCCAGCAGGGTACTTTTTCCTGAGCCACTTGGCCCGTGTAAAAAAAGGCGCTCGGCCTGTTCAATTTGAAATTGATTAATATGCAGAAGTGGCCTTTCTTTTTGGTAAGAAAAATTGAGATCTTCGAGAGATAAAAAAGGATGATTCATTTTT
The DNA here is from genome assembly GCA_023250815.1 of Bdellovibrionales bacterium. Classification (GTDB taxonomy): domain Bacteria; phylum Bdellovibrionota; class Bacteriovoracia; order Bacteriovoracales; family Bacteriovoracaceae; genus JAHEZZ01. The sequence continues at coordinate 40,579 of JAHEZZ010000002.1, read as the reverse complement.
TTCTACAATGTTAAAGTTTCAATACTTTCACTTGATTTAATATAGGTCGCCCCATTTGGGCCAAGCACTTCAATAATTAATTTTTTGATCTTATTAAAGTTTTTAATGAGGCGAATTTCCACTTTGGTATTTTTGATTTCCTTTTGGCATTCAAAAAGGATTGAGGCCTCAAGATCGGCATGGTTTTCACTTCCTTCCGTAATCAATTTGGCATCGGAGTCTTTTTGCTGGCATTTAAAATCAGCGGCAATAGAAAAAATTTCAGCGCCTTTGGTTTTCCATTGTTTTAAAAAATCATCCCATTTCTTTTTTTCTTTGCTTGATTTGGGTTGGTGCTCAAATCCTAAAATTCCCATTGCTGCTCCGTCAATTCCAAATTGCACAGCTTTTTTTTCAGCAGTCACATTCAGTTTTAAATTATCATGTGAGTGGGCATTTAAATTTTTATGTTGATGATCTTTTTCATGGGCAAAAAGAAGAAAAGAAAAAAAAGTTGACAAAAAAATGAGTGTTTTCATGAGGCGCCCTTATTTTAATTCTTTAATTTGTTTAGCTATAATACTATAGCCAGAAAGGGTTTTATTCTTTGATAAATTGAGTGTGCCTTTTACTTCCACAGGGTACCAGGATAGTTTATAAGTTTTAGATTTTTCCAGAGTCACTAAAACAATTTGATTGTCAGCAGGAGGAGGAACGTGGGAACAACTGGGAATATAAGGCATTAGCAAAAATTCTTTGAGATTGAGACTTTGATAATCAAGCGGAACGATGAAACCTTTGAGAGTGACATCTTTTCCCATCACGGTGGATACTTCTTTTGGTACAGTTTTCATTTTTAGGTCATATTTTGATAAAAGTTCCCAATCGATTTTAGTTTCGACGGCAAAAGAAATATTAGTGATGGTAAGAAAAAAGAAAATAATATTAAAATAAAATTTCATAGCAATATACACCTTCTTAGGCATAAACACTCAAGCTGCTTCAGCAAGGGCCTTGCAAACCTTCGCTAAACTCTCCAACGTTGGATTAGCATTCGGCTCCATTAACTTAAATAAGGCCCGTCTAGAAATACCTGCATCCTTATAGAAATGGTCTTTGTGGACTTGTTCAAGGTGAGCAAGAAGGATTTCACGAACTGCATCTGCGTCGCCATCAAGCAATGCATCTGCAATGGCGTCGGAAATAAATTTGCGATTGGTCAACTCCGAAGCAGCAGAGTAATCATAGGCTTGACTACCAGCTTTTAAGTGTGGCTTCACAGTCTCTTTATCTTTCGATGTATTTTTTGAGAATTTTTTTTGCTTTTTTGATGTCTGAATTTTGCCCATTTTTATTTCCTCCAAGAATTTACAAAGTTAAATCACCACTGTCATCTTCCATGATCGAATAATAAATTCTTCGACCATTGACCCACTTGAGCTCTGACAAAAAATCACCCAAATCTTTAAAGGTTCCAAAATGCCCGTGCTCTTCGATGTTGGTTAACCGCTTGGCAATTTGCGCCTTTTCCTTAGGTCTTTGAGACTCGTACCATTCGATATATTCAGGAGTGCGCTTGAGTCTCATTGACAGATAGTGCATCATGATGCACTATCTGTCAATGAGAGATTTGTAAAAAGGTAGGTATTAATACCAATTCCACTAATTAATGTTGGATAGATTTACTGTGTGGAGTACAGGGATGGCAAGTTTTCGGAAAGTGAATTTTCAATCAAAAGGCGGAAAAAATCTCCTGATTCGTACCGCTGAAAAATCAGATGCTGCACGGATTTTGGAAATGACCAAATCTATTATCTCAGAGAATATTTATACTTTGACTGAAGCAGACGAACTCAATCTGGCGGTTGAAGAAGAAGTCAATTTTATTTCGCAGCACTTGGAGCATTCCTCGAAGATTATTTTGGTTGCGGAACATGAAGGCCTCTTGATTGGGAATTTGGATTTTGCCAATGGGCATCGCTTAGATTTTAAAGTGGTGCGCCCAGCAAGATTCGAACTTGCGACCCCTACCATGTCAAGGTAATACTCTAACCAACTGAGCTATGGGCGCCAAAATGAATGCCTGAAAATATATTAGGCCTATGCCCCCTTTGTCAATCATTATACTCCTCACTGATCCCCAATCTGATGTAAAGTTCTAATCTTCACTTGAAAACTCAATTGGAAGCAGTATACTTAATTTTTTTTAGTATGAAGGTTTTTCTTAACTTACCAAAGCGGCGATGTGTATAAAAAAAATATTAAATACCCTCTAGATTCTGGACCCTGGGTTGCCCTGTGGTTTCAGGTGAAGCGATTTAAATTTATTTATTTTGTTTCTTTTTTATGTTTGTTCATTACTCATTTTACCCAGTCGCAAATTCCTTTTTGGGCGAAAGATTTAGCGCAAACTCAAGGAGTGGGAATGTCGCTTTCTAAATTTATTTGGGCGGCCCTTGCCGTTCTTATATTTAGAACTCTATCCCGCATTCTTTTTTTTTATCCGGCCCGTATGATGGAAATAGATGTGCGTATGGAGCTCCTTCGTAGAATTGAATCATGTCTTCCTTGGCGTTATCAAAAATATTCTCCCGGACAAATGTTTCAAATTATTTATGCCGACATGGAGCAGATTCGGGCCTTCGTCGGGTTTGCTCTTTTACAGGTTAGCAATATTATTATCGCCATGGTGGTACTCCTCCCACAGATGGGCCGTATTGATTATCGTCTCACCTGGGCCCTCTTGCCCATGCTTATAGCATGTCTGCTTTTTGCTTATATTATCAATAAAAATCGCCACTGGAATTTAAAAGGGCAAAATCTTCAAGGCGAAGTACAAAATTTTTTAATGGAATGTTATCAGGGGAAAAAAACGATCCAAACTTATCACGTGGCCCCTACTTTCGTTGATATCTTCAAAAGAAGATCCTATGAAGAACTTACCGCTTTTTATAATTCTGGAAAATCGGTTTCTTTTTCCATTCCCTTAATTCCTCTTGCCGTTGGATTTTCTTTTTTTATTGGCGCTCATCTGATTTCTCTCTATCAGCTTGGCCCTTCCACTTTGATTTTCTTTTCGGGTTTTATTTTTCTTTTTCTGGAACCTTTGATGTTTGTCTCCTGGATTGGAGTAGTCGCCTCAACTTCTTGGGTTTCTTGGAAACGTTTAGTGGATTTTTTACAGGTCGCAGATGCTGAATCCAGTGAAGAAAAAAATCTCAAAGAGATTAACCGCAACATGCAGATACCTGTAGTTGATTTTTGGGGAGAAAAAATACCTCTTAAAATTAACCCTCACAATTTCGCCGTTTTAATCGGCAATACAGGTGAAGGGAAAACTCGTATTCTAAAATCTCTCGGCGAAATTTACAAAAATCAGGGGAAGAAAATCGCTTATCTCTCCGATATCCCTTATCTCTATAACGATACTTTTGCCGCCAATATTTTTTTAGGAAAAGTTCCAACGGAAGAAGAAAAAGACCGGGCCTATCATTTTTGTGAATTATTGGGTCTGGAGATACTGGTTAGTAACTCGACTGGAAAAGAGATGCTTTTTAGTATGATGGTGGGTGAGCATGGAAAACGATTATCTGGTGGTCAGGCAAAACGTTTAGGACTTATTCGCACTCTAATGTCCAGTGCAGAAGTTCTTTTATGGGATGATCCTTTTTCTTCTATTGATGTCATATTAGAAAATGTTATTTGGGAAAAAATTATCAACTCTGGGGTTCTCAAAAATCGTTTAGTGATTATGTCTACCCACCGCTTGATTACCGCTAAAAAGGCGCAAGATTATTTTTTTATCGATAAAGCTAAAAAAGAAATTACTTCAGGGCCGGTTTTAGATGCATTAAAAGGAGGGGGAAAACTTTATGAATACTTCCGTCCGCAGATGGTCTGAACTTTTTTTCTTTGATGGTGCCAAGAATATTTATGGATTGATTTCTCTCTTTTTAGTGGCCACGTCAATTTTTGGCGCCATTCTCCCTCACTCCATTCATGAACTTTCTATTAGTTACTCTGATCCTTCTCTATATCAAAAAAAACTGCTGCTTTTGTTAGCTATTTTTCTTGGTATTTTTTTTACTAGGGTAGGCTATCAGTTTGCAGTTAATTCTTTAGTTCGTTCGATTGTTCAGCATTCTCGCATGCTTTGTTTTAAAAATTGGATGCTGGCCCCTGACAGTGGGATTGATGGCAAAGGTCAAGATGATAAATTTCCTTTAGGTGAAATTGTCGCTCGAATTATGAGTGACACTTTGGCGATTCGAGAATTGATGACTTCTGGAACGTTTGGAATTTTGATTGATGTTTTTTTTGTTTTTTCTTCTTTCATTGGACTTATCAGTTTGCATAAAAGAATTGGCCCAGCAATTGGAGGGCTAGAATTTATTGCCGCACTTTTACTTATTTGGGGCGGTGGGAGAATGCGGGAAGTTTTTAACAAACTTAGAATTAGTAGAGGAAAAGTTTCTTCACATACCGCCAATATTTTAGGGGGAATGGAAGAAGGTTTTTATAATCAAACAGAAAATTATGCTTCAAAAACTGGTGAAAAAGTTTACAACGACTTTTTAAAAACGCAGTTAGTGGCAAATAACTGGGATGCCTCTTATTTTTCTCTAGCAGAATGCCTTTATCCACTTTTATTAGCTTCGCTTATCATGCTTTTGCCTTGGATGGGTATGACATCGACGGCCTTTTTTTTAGTGGTAGTAGATTTTATTCAACGTTCGGTTGACCCGCTTAAAAGTGCCACTGGAAAAGTTGCCAACATTCAAAGAGCGATGAACGGTCTCGTTAGAATTAATCAGTTTGTAGAATATTTTAATACAAATAAAAAAGTGATTGTGTCCACAACTCCCTCTGGGCCTTTTTTGAAAATGGAGGTGGAGAATATTTTTTTTAGTTACCGCAAATTAAAAGATGTCGAAGGTGATGAGATAAAAAGTAAACCTTTTGTTTTAGGGCCACTTTCTTTTTCCCTTAAAGCTGGAGAGAGCATTGGGATTGTAGGAGAGAGTGGGGGAGGGAAATCAACTTTACTTAAGATATTATCAGGACAACTTTCTGCTAACTCTGGAAATGTTTTATTAAAATATCAGGATGGAGATACAGAAAGTCTTTCACGGGTTGGATTAGTAACTCAAGATTCTCATATCTTTAGCGAAAGTTTCTATTTTAATATCGCTTTAGATTTTACTGAACCATCAGCTGAATTTATTAAATTTTTTGAATTTATGCGAGGGCAATTGGATTATTTAAAAGATTGGGAATTTACAAAAGATGATCAATCGACCAAGAAAAAAATTGATCCAAAAAAACTTTCTTCTGGGCAAAAACAATTAATCTGTGCTCTCCGTTCTTGTTACCTTAAAAAAGACGTCGTTTTATTTGACGAAATTTCTTCCGGGCTTGATTCTCGTTTAGAAGAAAACTTGAGAAAATTAATTTCACTCATTCAAATTAAGGCCTGCATGGTCATCGTTGCCCATAGGCTGGAAACGGTAAAAAGTTGTCATCAGCTTTACCTTATTGAAAAAGGAAAATTGGCAGATCATGGGCCCCATGAAAAATTAATTAAAACAAGCCCACTTTATCTTCAATTCATTGCGCAGATTTCAGGGAGCCGTTCAAATAGTTAGCTCTTTTATTTTTTTGTAATACAATCTTTTATTATTTTGATTTCCCTATTTAGGAGGCCCTATGTATTTTTCAAAGAAAATTGCCCTAATACTTTTTTCTAGTATGACTTTGGGCACTTTTGTAAGTTGTACTAAGAAAGTTGAATCTAGGCCTAATTTTATTTTTAAACCAGCACCTAATAATTCTGACGCTTTTAAATTTAACAACGAAGTGGTCAGTAATGCTGAGCTTTCTAAGGGAATCGAAAGTGATATTTACGATGCCGAGTATAAGGTTTACGAGACTAAACTTAATAAAGTGAAGGGTATGATTATTGAAAAGTTGATTAATATGGATACCAGGAAAGGGTCCCTCTCGGCCGATGAATATCTAGAAAAATATATAACTAAAGGAAAGGGCGCTTCTGATAAAGAAGTAGAGGAGTTTGCCAAAGAAAGAAATATTCCAACAGATCATATGGATCAGCAAATGAAGGAGAGAATTAAAACATTTTTGGGTATGGAAATTAAAAGAAAAATAATGGATGAATGGATGTCGGAACAAACAAATAAATATCCCGTAGAAATTTATTTAACAAGGCCTGTAAGGCCTGTTTTTGAAGTTAATGTCGGTGATTCTCCTTTTGTTGGGAAAGCTGATGCGAAGGTGACTATCGTGGAATTTTCTGATTTTCAATGCCCTTATTGTTCAAAGGGAAGAGAAGTAATGGACGAATTAAAGAAAAAATATGGCGATAAAATTAAAATTGTCTTTAAAAATTTCCCACTGCCATTTCACAATCAGGCAAGAGATGCCGCCCATGCGGCCCTTTGTGCTGCCGAACAAGAGGCAAAAGCTTTTTGGAAAATGCATGATTCAATGTTTTCGGATCAGTCAAAGTTAGACAAGGAATCGCTCAACACTTTGGCGAAGAAACATGGACTAAAAATAGATATTTTTAAAGCATGTGTAGATGGTGCAAAACATATGAGCAAAATAGATGCTGATCTTGAGGAAGGAAAAAAAGTTGGAATTAAATCAACACCGACTTTTTTTGTGAATGGGCAACTAGTAAATGGCGCTCATCCTGTTGAGGTTTTTTCTGAAATTATCGATGAACAGATGAATAAGTAATACCAATATTAATTAGTGGAATTGGTATAATACCGTCCAGAGATAAAAAGAGGAAAATATTTCCCTTTTCTTACCTTGGGAAAATTCATCCCGTCTCTAAGTATTGCTAGCAAAAAATGCTAGAATAGAAAAAGGGGAAGCTTCAGATAATCCCTTAGAAACCTCCAGGATGGCAGGATGAACGTATCTGATTTTTCGGCAAAGGTTAACTCAGAAAGAGATAAATATAATAAGGCGGCAACACGTCTTCGAGAAGATTATAAAAGCAATGCTGAAAATCAGGCCAGTGCACACGAATTAAAACAAGAGAAACAAGCAGATAACTACGTTAAAAATACTCGCGAACAGGAAGATACTCTTAACAAGTTAAGTGATCATTTCGTTGAGAAAACACGGGATGGAATTAAGGATAGACAAGAGCGGTACAATAACGAATTGGGGGTAAGAAGAAACGCCTTTGAAGAGGAAAATCGCCGACTTCGAAATAATATGAGCGAGAAGTTAGATACTCTTCGGAGTGAATACAACAAAAATATGTATGAAAAAGAAAAGAACCAAGAGGGGATAGTCAGTGATCTTAAGGATCGCTATAAAAAAGGTGATCTTAAGAGAAAAGGTGAATTCGATGCTAGTATGAATGAAGTCCAAAATAAATCGAAACAAACTTTTAAAGACTATACAGAGGCGGAAGCAGCAGAAAAAAATGCCATGATCGCCGGGTATCGGGATGAAATTCAAAATACCATTGTCGATAATAATCAAAAGAGCAATCAAAAGAGCAATAAACATCAAGAGACATTAGAACAACTGCGGAAGTCTTTTGATAACGAAAAAGAATCGTTGCATGCCTATCAACAGGGAACCAACGAGCAGCTTAGATTTGAAAGTAAAGAAAATATGAATCAGATGCGTGATAATTTTGAGTCTTTAACTGACAACTTAACGACAAGAAATAATCATGATAAGAAAAAATTAATAAATGATAACAAAAAAAGTCTTCTAGATTTAGAGACCCAATTTGAAAAAGATCGTCATGACCTTAATCGTAAAACTAACTCCATGGCACTGGCCGCTTCAAGTACTGACTCTGGACGAGCTGAACTCAATCGATTAAAAAACAATCAAATGAGTCAAATGCAACATTTAAGGCAAGCGATGAGTGATCAGAAAGCAATTGATCAATTATCAAAAGAACAGGTTGAAGAAACCAGTAGGGAGGCCCTGAACTCTCAAAAAGTTGCAGCTTTAGAAGCAAAAGATAATTACGAAAATGATTTTAGCAATAGCGTAAGGCAGCTGCAGAATGAGAATCGACGGGGAAAAGTTGACCTGATAGAGCAGTATTCAAAACAACTTCAAAATCACGATCTTAATGCCAATGACATGTTAGTTTCCGAAAGAAATTATGGAAATAAAAGATTGGAAGGGCAAAGAAAAGAATTTGCTAATAGCATAAATCAAATGACTGAAAAAAATATTGAGGCCTCAGATGAACTTCGAGGGGACTTTGCCAGAAGTACAAAAAATTTAATTGAAACCAATCGCCGAGAAAAATATAATGAAGCAGAGGAATTAAAAGATCAATTTTTTACAAAGTTAAATACCAATACAAAAAGTTTTGAACAAAAAATTGAGGAACGTGATAAAGATATAAATAGTTTAGCAAAATTTTATGATAATAAACTTAATGTTTTAGGAAGAAAATCAGCAAAAGAACTGGAGAATCAACGAATTTTATCTGAGGAAAGGCATATTGCAGATCAGCGAAATTTTAAGCGAGAAATGGATACCCGTGAAGAGCTAAACCAAGAAGAGATGAAAAATTTAAAGGAATCATTTGCTAAAAACTTAAATAAGGTGAGGACTGAACAAGATAACAGAACCAATAGACTGGTAAATGATTATGAAGAACTATTAGTACTTCAACAGCAACAAAATGATAAAACATTAGGTTTAAAAATGGCCGAGGCCCGTGATAATTACGATAAACTTTTAAAACAAAGTGAGCTTCAGAGAGAGGCCGTGAAAAGTCAGTATGAATCTCGTATGGAAAAAATGCGTGCAGTAAACACTCAGAGTGTGGATCTAGCATCTCGAGCGATGGCAAAAAAAGCAACATAGTTAGAATTAAAGAGAAAGGAGAAAATGATGCCAAGGATACGTCGGGCAAAAATTGTGGCGACTCTGGGCCCGGCCTCTTCCAGCGTTGAGCGTATTTGTGAGTTGATTATGGCCGGGGTAAATGTCGCGCGAATTAATATGAGTCATGGTACACATGAAGGGCATGCTCAAACTGTTTCCAATATCAGAGCGGCCTCAAAAAAAACTGGTTTTGAAATTGGGATTTTGCTTGATTTACAAGGGCCAAAAATTCGAGTGGATAAACTCGCAAAAAATTTGATTCTAAAAAATGATGAAGAATGGGTCATTGGCCCGACAAAATACCTTGAAAAATATTCTGAATACAAAGATCGATATATCCCAACAATTTATAGCAAGCTGGTCGATGATTGTCATGACGGTGCTCGAATTCTTTTTGATGATGGCCTGATTATGGCAACGGCAATTATGCGTGATCGCGATGTTTATAAAATTAAAATTAACGTGGGTGGAGAACTTAAATCAAATAAAGGAATTAATCTTCCCGATTGTGATGTCTCTGCTCCAAGTTTTACCGATAAAGACAAAGAAGATTTAATGTTTGGATTAAAACAAGGTATAGATTTTGTCGCCTTGTCTTTTGTCAGAAAAAAAGAAGATATTTTACAAGTAAAATATATATTGCATGGCCTTCGGGCCTCTGTTCCCATTATTGCAAAGATTGAAAAGCCTCAGGCCATTAACAATCTTGAGGAAATTTTAAGAGTTGCAGATGTTATTATGGTTGCGAGAGGAGATATGGGAGTGGAGCTTGGGAATCACCTGGTGCCTTCTGCTCAGAAAAAGATTATTTCCGCCTGTAACTTGAAAGGAGTTCCAGTTATTACCGCAACTCAAATGTTAGAGAGCATGATTCAAAATCCAGGGCCGACTCGAGCAGAGGCCTCTGATGTGGCCAATGCAATTTGGGATGGCACTGATGCAGTTATGCTTTCAGCGGAAACTGCCTCGGGAAAATACCCCGTTGAAACTGTGATGATGATGGATAAAATTATTTTTGAAGCGGAGGCCAGTCCCAGAGATCGGCCGTTACTTAGAAATACAGATCTATCAAGCATTAGTTCATCAATTATGGTTTCTGCCTCAATTATTGCTGAAAAAACTGGTGCCAAGGGAATTATTTCTGTAACTCAATCGGGAAATTCTTGTAAAAAAATTGCTAGATTTCGCCCTACTGCTCGGGTATGGGGAGTGACAAATGATATAAAAGTGGTCCGCCGAGTTTGTCTTTATTGGGGAGTTTCACCATTTCATATCGCTGATTTAGGAACAGATGATGGAAATATTGAAGCAAAAGTTCTGATTGATTTTAAGTTTCGAGCAAAACTGGTTAACGGTGACAAGTTAGTTATAACCAAAGGCGATGGAAAATTTTTTGATAAGGCGGGAGCTAATTCAGTTCGCCTTGTTATTTTAAAAGACCCGCCAAAAGTTTTGGGTTCAAGCGAAGACGTTGAGATGGTGGATTTTAAGAATGGCAGAATAAATCTTGATACCAGGATCTGTGCTTCTTGCCAAAATTGTGTTTCCGTTTGTCCTCACGAAATTTGGATGGTAAAAAACGATGACAGTAAAAATACTACCATTAGTCGGATACGGGCCGATGAATGTGCAATGGATATGGCGTGTGTAGATGTTTGCCCAACTGGGGCAATTGAAATTATTCCAAAGTAATGAGCACAATTCATTTTAATTTTGATCATTTGTTAAATATTTTAGTAAAAAAATATTCCATCGCAAGATTTGGTGTGGTTGATAATCTTGCGCCAATAAGTTTTGATAAATTTGAAGATTGGATTAACAAAGGTCATGCAGGGGGACTTAAGTATTTAACAGATGATCGAATGCTTGCTCGTAAAAATTTATTAAGCGTATTTCCCCAAGCTAAACAGACCGTGGTCTTTGCTTTTGATTATTCTCAAATAAAAAAAGGACTAACCGAGTTTTATAAGAATTCTTTTTGGAATAAATTAAAAATTGCCGCTTACACAGTTGCTTATCCTGAAGACTACCATCTTCATCTCAAAAAGATTTTAGGTGAATTGGCCTTAAGTTTAAAAGAGGCAAGCCCCTCTCTTTTATATCTCGTTGGACTTGATGTGTTGCCTATTTTAGAGCGAGATTTTGCTTATCAAGCAGGTCTTGGATGGTTTGGGAAAAATAGTATGTTGATTGATCCTGATCAGGGGAGTTACTTTTTAATTGGCAGTATTATTTTAAGTGAAAAATTATTTTCAGCTACCGCCACGACTCAAAGTGATCATTGTGGAACTTGTACTGCTTGTATCGATTCTTGTCCGACTAAGGCGATAGGGCCGATTGATCGTATATTAAAGGCCGATAAATGTATTAGCACCTATACTATTGAGGTTTTTAAAGAGGGAGTGCCACCTCCTGGAATGGAAAAAGCAAATGGAGAATTTTTTGGCTGTGATATTTGTCAAGAAGTTTGCCCCTGGAATCAAAAACGATTAGAGAGACTTCCCCGGAGTTCTTTTCAGCATTATTTGGCAGATTTCTTTTTAGGTCGAAAATTAGAAGAGGTTTTATCCGATATAAAAATGTTGTCACTAAAAGGTTTTAAAAATAAATTTTCTCTTTTTCCTCTCGGTAGAAGTGGGAAACGTGGAATTTTAAAAAATCTCATTTTTTGGAAAAATCACAACTCTAATTCTTGACGATAATCGGCAATGACAACATCAAAAATAGAAGTTTCCCTTTTAATTTTTTCCTGTAGCGCAAGAAGGGAATCTTCTTCGCCATGATTAAGAATAACTTTGCTGGGAAGTTTAATCATGGTTTTAAGCCAGCTTATCATTTCATCGCTATAAGCATGGGCGGACATTCCTTCTAGATTATGTACTGATGCTTTGACTTCAATTTCTTGGTGGTGAATGCGAATAGTACGAAGGCCCTCAATGAGCAGTCTTCCTTTTGTTTCCGGTGCCTGAAATCCTATAAAAACGAGAGCATTTTCAGCAAAGGGCAATCTGCTTTTTAGATGATGCATAATTCGTCCGCCTGTCAACATGCCAGCCGAAGAGATGACAATAAATGGGCCTTTCTTTTTATTTAAATTTTTTGATTCTTCCGCCGTTTTGATAATTTTAAAACGAAGAGTAGTGAGTGATGGCACTCGCCCTTTTTCTAATTCTGTTAATTTTAGCTCGTCGGGATAGCGAGCATAAATTTGGGTGGCATCAACAGACATGGGGCCGTCGAGATAGACATCTAATATGGGAATAAGAGATCCACGCTCTAACTCTGCTATTAAATAAAGTATTTCTTGGGTGCGCCCAATACTAAAGGCGGGAATGAGCACCACTCCCTGATTTTTTGCAGTATCGTTGATAATATTTTTCAGGGAAACTTTAATATTATTTTTAGGAAGAGTTTTCCCCCCATAAGTGGACTCTAATACTAAAATGTCAGTTTCCGTGAGATGATCTGGGCCCTTAATAACTTCTGAGCGGTCTTGTCCTAAGTCTCCAGAGAAAGTAAGCAGCTTAATATTGTTTTCTTCAGAATAAGAAAATTGCGCAAGTGATGATCCTAAAATATGCCCGGCCCTAAAAAATTGAAAACTTAATCCCAAGCATAGTTCCACCCAATGATGTTGCTCGATACAGCTAAAATATTTCAGGGATTTTTCAGCATCTTCAACCGTATAAAGAGGTAAGGCAGGAACGTGTCTGGAGTATTTTGATTTATTGGCATAGATTGCATCTTCTTCTTGTAGATGGGCAGAGTCTCTTAAAATAATTTGCGTCAGTTCAAAAGTTGCAGGTGTGCAGTAGATTTTTCCCCTGAATCCCTCCTTTACTAATTTGGGAATATAACCAGAATGGTCGAGGTGAGCATGAGTTAAAATAATGGCGTCGATTTCTTCGGCATGAGGGAATAATTTCCAATTGAGTTCTCGAAGTTTTTTTGGGCCTTGAAATAACCCACAGTCGACTAAGACCTTGGCACTATTTTTGTTATTTTTAAATTTTAAGAGTGTTTTACTTCCTGTTACCGTTTTTGCTGCACCAAAAAATTTGAGGGTGATTGATGAAGTCATAATTCTTTCTCAAATTGTGATATTTGAGCAACCATATTATCGTCGTCTTGTTTGAATTTTTCCGGTATTTGTTTTGAAGTTTTTGCCCCTAGAATTTTAATTTTTTCTACTTTATCAATTAAGTTTCCTCTTCCTGTTCGCATTTTTTCCATCGATTCACTGTAAGCGCTTTGTGCTTTCTTGAGATGATCCCCCATCTTTTCCAAATCAGATAAAAATCCGCAAAACTTATCGTAAAGCAGCCCACATTCCTTTGCCATCAAAAGCGAATTTTTACTTTGTTTTTCTTGTTTCCATAAAGATGCTACCGTTTTTAAAGTTGCGAGGAGTGTCGTTGGCCCTACGATTATAATATTTTTATCCCAGGCATCTTGAAATAAATGGGGGTCAACTCGAAGTGCTTCAGCAAAAGCTCCTTCAATGGGAAAAAATAATAGTACAAATTCTGGAGTCTTTAGGTTTTCTAAATTTTGATAGTTTTTATTCGCCAGCCCTTTGATGTGCTCCTTCAGACTTCTGATAAAATCTTGTAGGTTTTTTTCTTTTTCTTGTGTATTTTCGCAATTTACTGCTCTTTCATAGGAGACTAAGGTAACTTTCGAATCGATGATCAAATGTTTATCATCAGGCAGATTAAGAATGACATCTGGTCTTTGAGTAAAACCTTCATCTGATTTAAGTTTGAGATCTTTTCCTTGTAGGATGTATTCTTCACCAGCGCGCAGTCCAACTGATTGTAGCAGTCTTTCAAGTACAAATTCTCCCCATGTGCCCTGAGTTTTGACATCGCCCCTTAAGGCCTTAGTTAGGTTTTTGGTTTCAAATCCCATTTCCTTGGTGGTGAGAATAATTTGTTGAATCTCTGCTTTGAGTGAGGCCCGCTCACGCATTTCTTGGTTGTAAGTATCTTCTACTCTTTTTTGAAATTCGCCCATTTTTTCTTTCAATGGAGAAATTAAAAACTGAATATTTTTTTCCGCTTCTGCCCGATGAACCTTTGCTTTATCGTCAAAAATTCGATTGGCCAAATTTTCAAAACTCATCTCCATCTCTTTTATTTTTTGAGAAAATTTCGCCTGTTCCGATTGAGTGCTTCTTTTTAAAAAATCATTTTCACTAAGGAGGGCAGTTTTATTTTTTTCTAACTCTAAAATTTCAGCAAAGTGTTTTTCTTTTTGCTGTTTGAGTTGTCTGTTTAAAATGAAGATCGCAATAAGAGCGACAAAAAGAAAACAAAAAATGACTATTAAAATATTTGTCAACATGGGTGCCTCACAATGGGGGAATTGTCCCTAAAAGTGCAGCGAAAGTCGATGATTTCTCTGCTCGCGCATTGTGTTGTTTTGGGCCTTTACCTGATGAGATCAGATTGACAGTGATTGGATATGTTGTGAGAATGACTTCTTTGTGAATTATACTGAGATGTCCGCAGCGGAAAACTCAAACCTGGTGAGTGTAAATGTGATGTATAGAACTTTAATTTTTGTGCTTCTTTTTTTTCTATTAGTGCCAATTGCCAAGGCCAAGAACCAGAAATTGTCTTACTCTAAAAATTTCGAAAATTTTACAGAAGCACATAAGGCATACGAAGGAGAACTTGTTCCACTCAGTGAAGGTTTGAGTTTTATGGTGACGAGTACCAAAATTGGTCTTTTTTCATCTCAGGTTTCGGGCCTGGTCAAAAATTACAAAGCGCAAGGCCTCTTAACTCAAGAATCAGTAGAGGGAATGGAGGTGATCTTTCCCATTTTAAGTATGGATACAGATCAAGAGTCGCGAGATAAAAAGTTGCACGAGTTATGTTTGGGGTCTCCCCAATTTATGGATATTAAAATCATGATTCAAGGCCCGGTTAAAATAAGTCCAACGGAGGCCAATGAAGAAGAAGTTATGGGAGTTATTTTTATTCGAGGAAAAGAAAAAAATATAAAATTAAAAATAAAAATTTTTAAAAGCACCTTAAATAATGAGGCGTGGCTTAGAAGTGAAGGCCAAACTATTTTAAGTTTAAAAGAATTAGAAATTCCAGATCCTTCAATTTTAGTCGCAAAAGTATCTGATGAAATTCAAGTGAAATTTAAAATCAATATTCCCCTCAAATAAAGGGCCCCTAATGCCTTATATCGTTTCTACTTCCAAAGCGCTTCCAGAAAACGAGCATACTCAACTTGAAATTATCGAGGCCATTAAAGCGATGTGGGAAAGAAGGGGCCACTTTAATCGTGTCGCTGAACTTCATAAAAATGTAGGTGTTAAAAAAAGATTTTTGGCGATTCCTCTTATTGAATATGGCCGACTTAATGGGCTTTCTGATAAAAATGATAAATTTATTGAAGTGGCCACCAGACTTTCTAGCGAGGCAGTTAAAACTGTTTTACAAGAGACAAATCTCAAGGCCTTGGATGTTGATTTTATAATGTGTTCTACGGTTACTGGTCTGGCAGTTCCAAGTCTTGATGCCAGAGTTTTAAATACCATGGATTTTAAACCATCAATAAAAAGAATGCCCCTCTTTGGTCTAGGCTGCCTCGGGGGTATGGCGGGTATCAACCTTATGGCCGAGTATCTTGTAGGCCATCCTCACTCTGTTGGAGTTTTATTTTGTACAGAACTTTGTACCCTGACTTTTCAATTTGATGATTTTTCTGTGGCCAATTGGGTTTCTACCGGACTTTTTGCCGATGGTTCTGGCGCCATGTGTATGGTGGGGGATCTGCACCCTCTCGCTAAAAATTCTAATATAAAAAAAATTAAATGGATTAGCGGTGCAAGCGACTTTTATTTTAACACTCAAAGAGTAATGGGTTGGGATTTTATTGATACTGGACTTAAAATAGTTTTAGGAAAAGAGGTCCCTCAAGTGGCAAAAGAAAAAGTTTCGCCTTTTCTTATAAAATTTTTGGAGCAACACCATTTGGGGATTAAAGATCTTGCATTTTATGTTGCTCATCCCGGAGGGCCAAAAGTACTTGAGGGTATGGAGCAAGGTCTAGGTATTACTTCAAAAGAATTGCATTTGAGTTATTCTCTGCTTGAGAATTATGGAAATTTAAGTTCCGCTAGTGTTTTGCTTATTTTGGATGAAGTCTTTAAAAATTATTTTAAGTCTGGCCAGATGGGCCTAGGAACGGCCATGGGCCCTGGTTTTTGTGCAGAGGCCTCACTTTTTAGAATGGAGTAGAATGACCAGCAAGGAGCAAGATAAAATTTCAAAAGTTGTAATTATTGGCGGGGGGCCCTGCGGTTTAGTGGCCGCTATTTTATTGTCTAAAATAATTAAAGAAGTTGTAGTCCTAGAAAAAGAAAAATTTCCAGTTGATAAAGTTTGTGGCGAAGGGCTGATGCCTCGGGCGGTAGATTTTTTAAAAGATGAAAATATTTTAGATCAAAATTTTTTAAATGATAAAAATAATTATTATTATTTTGAAGGTATTAATTTTGCTCATCAAAATATTTGCCTGGAAGGTAAATTCCCCAAAAATTCACGAGGAATGGGAATAAAAAGAACTGTGCTTTCTCAATTACTCTTTAATAAAGCAAGAGATTCTGGCGTTGTCATCAAAACATCCTCGAAGGTTGTCGATATTAAGACAGGGGTGCGCCCTTTTGTTACTTTTATGACTGAGCAATCCGTTTCTAATAACTCAAACGTTATGAGTATAATTGAAGCAGACTTGGTTCTGCTTTGTGATGGCCATAGCTCGTTACTTAAACAAAAATTAGAAATTAAACGTCAATTATTATACCCTCAGATTTTAAAAAGAAAGGGGGAATTTCCACTCCGTTTAGGGGCCAGGGAACATTACACTATAAGGCCATGGAGCAACAAAGTAGAGGTTCTTTGGGGTGATGGGATTGAGGCCTATATTACTCCACTGTCTTCGGATAAAATTGGAATTACTTGGCTTTTTAATGCCAAACAGATGAAACCCGGCAGTGACTCAGAAATTTTTTTAAAATATTTTCCTTCACTAAAAGAAAAGCTGAAGAATGCCATTTCATTAAATGACTTTTTAGTTTTTGGCCCGATGGGCTTAAAAAGCAACAGAGGTAGTTTGGGAAAGATTTGTTTATTGGGCGACAGCTTTTCTTTTTATGATGGGATAACGGGCGAGGGATTGGCGAGCGCTTTTAATGAATGCCAACTTCTTTTGAAGGCCTTAAAAGAATATCAAAATGATAAAATTAAAAATATCGATGAGTGTTTTTGCTATTTTGAAGAAGAACGAAAAAGAAATTTAGATTTGACGGTTAACCATTGCTCTTTTGTTTTATTTCTTTCTTCATCAAAGTTGATAAAAAAAATTGTTTTTTTGTTTTTAAACGAGTTTCCCAGTGTCTTTCAAAAGATGTTGGCGATTAATGTGCAGGGAGAAAAATTAGTTTTCAAGAACTTTTTTTAGTTCCCCAGTTTTTAACATTTCCATAACAATATCATTTCCGCCAATGAGTTCACCTTTAATATAAAGCTGAGGATAAGTTGGCCAGTTTGAAAAATCTTTTACCGCCTGACGAACTTCTCCATTTAAAAGAATATCAAATGAATTAAAGGACACTTGCTGGTCGTTTAAAATACGTACGACATTGGCAGAAAATCCACACATCGGTGAATCAGGAGTGCCTTTCATAAAAAGAAAAACTGGCGAAGAGGCGATCAGTTTTTTAATTTGATCTTGTAAATTTGAACCAGCGGGAAGCTCTACATTTTTTCCCCCGACCGTATTTTCTAAGACATTAAATGGCATAAAATCTCCCTTATAAAGTTTTAACTTGTGTTTTAATTTGAACTGCGTGCAAATCTTCTGAAAAAGATTTTTTTAAAATATCCATCACCAAACGATGTTGTGCCAGTAGCCCTTTTCCTTTAAACACATCACTGGTTATTTTTAAATCAAGGTGATCGCGGGTTCCTGTCATATCAGAAACTTCAACTTCAGCGTCGGGAATTTGTGAAATAATAAGCTTTTTTACTAATTCAAAATCCATGGAATCCTCATATTATTATGCTGCAAAAAAACTAGTCATATAAGTTAAGAGGCGTAATGTCACGGTGAGAAGACCGAGCCATTTATGTTTCTTGCGATAGCTGAGATTATTTTTTAACACTTTTCCCCCCGTGTACAGCATGGCGAAATAAATTAAAACGGTAGAAAGAGCAAGTCCCACGTGTATATTTAAAATCATACGGTTGCTAACGACTTTTACCGCTTTTGCCACCGCTCCGCGATTTAGTTCAATCTGCAAAACGAGTAAAATATCCCAAATGATAACAGTGAGCATTGCAGGTACATGTTTTTTTCTATTTCTTCGCCAGTAGAGTCCCACAAACATGATAATCACTATGACCGTAGACTGAACTTGAAAAAGAAGGGCGGTATTTAATTGTTCCATAATTAATCACTTTGGGTACAATCTGAGTTCTTATACAGCATGGTAACTATTCACTCTGAGATTGAAAATAGAAAAATGACTAGCGAGCTTGGGCGTTGGGCGATTATTGATATTGAGACTTCTGGCATAAATCCCAGCGTCGATTCCATTATAGACGTCGGTTATATTTTATTTGAGGGTACTAGAAAAATAAAAGAATTTTCTTCTTTGGTGCGCTACCCGCAAAAAGGTCGGCCCTTTGAAGATGAAGTTAAACCTCTTTCTCAATTTATCCAAAAATTAACCGGGATTACTTCTATTGATTTAAAATTGGCGCCAGAGTGGAGCAAGGTCTGTGAACATCTGCACGATTTGGAAGGGGCAACTCTCATTGCTCATAATAAAGATTTTGAATTTTCTTTTTTATCTCAAGAGTTTTCTAAAAAACAAGTTTTCGTCGATAGTATTGATTTTTTAGGAATGTTAAATCCGGAAAAGAATTCACTTTCTTTAGAGTCATTTATCTCTGAATTGGGGATTAAAGAAAAGGAAGATCATAGAGGGCTTGAAGATTCTTTGGATTTGCTTAAAGTTTTGCTTTTGACATTAAGAAAAATTCAAAATGATAGGAGTTGGTATTTTAGTTTGCAATCGATGTGGGAAAATTACAATTTAAAGGATCATTGGTGGGCAAAATTTTCTAGGATTTCAATACAAGAAATAAGCGAAATTGAAGAAGCCATTCAATTTGATTGCATCAGTTTACTTAAAAATAATAAATCCAAAAGAGAGAATGAAATTGGCAATGAATTTAGTGAGAAAAAATACCAAGATTCAGAATTTTCCACTTCGAGTGTTCAGGGTATTTTAAAAGACGAAGAATATATTCAACATTTTTTACCAGGTTATCAGTACAGAATTGGTCAAGAACAAATGGCCTTACGAGTGGGGCAAAGTTTTAAAAATGAGGTTCATGCTTTAATAGAGGCGCCTACTGGAACTGGAAAAACTTTGGCCTATCTCATTCCCAGTATTCTTTATAATCAAGATTCTAAAGAACAGATTTTGATTAGCACTGGAACCAAGGCGCTTCAGCATCAAGCCTATGAAAAAGATATACCGAAAGTTAAGAAAATTCTTTCATCCTCTGATTTAAAAGTTGCTGTCTTGGTAGGAACTCAAAATCATTTTTGTGAATTAATTTTTAGATCAAAACAAAAAGAAAAAATGGTGGAATTTGGAGGATTATTTTCCAAAGACACTGATGATAGCGAAAAATTTTCTTGGATTTTTTTTGAAATGCTTTTTTTTAAAGAGGCCAATTGGGGGCTCGAGATTACAAGGGACAATACTCCTCAGGTGTTGCGCTATAAGTGGAAAGAATTTTCCGCCCTTTCTTCAGAGTTGGCCGTTGATTTTCGCTCTTGTGTTGGTGGCCGCTGCCCTCTTAAGTCCAGCTGTTCCTATATTAGCGGAATAAAAAAGGCCAAAGAGGCCGACGTGATTATTGGCAATCACGCCTTGATGCTGACTTGGCCCAAAGGTATTCCTCGCCCGTCACGAATTATTGTGGACGAGGCCCATCGATTAGAAGGTGAGGCGACAAGGGCCTTTACCAAAGTTTTGACCGACAGAGAAATCGATCAAATTATTAAGACTGTGCAAAATGGCAATGCTCTAGGTTCACTTTATTATTTGATTTCATATTTTAGCGAAGACTTAGAAAAAGGAAGAGAGACAATTAGTCATTTGCAAAGTGAACTGAGATATTGGGTACAAGATATTTCAAGTCATCTTGAAGCAATGATTTCTTTAGGCATTGAAATGATTAAAAAAAGGCCTAAATATAGCGAACAATATTGGAATGAATTATTTATTGCTCAAGGGACAGAAGGTAGAGTCCCTGAGTTTACTGATAGTTTAATGGTTTCATTTATAAATCGTATTCAAAGTATTTCTGCGATCCTAACGACTTGGCAAAAAGAGATATTTTTGGTCGCCTGTGATTTTGAAAATAAAATAAAAGTGAAAGGAGAGAAAGAAGAAAATGTTATTTTGGCCTTTGCCAGATTTAATAGTTTTTTTGAAAAGTTAGAAGAGACTCTTTCCACGATTAATAGTTTCCTAAGTCCAAAAGATTTATGGATTTCTGTCTTTCGCTATCACGAACAAGACGGGCCAGAACTTTGTTCTATTCCTATTAATGTGGGAAAAATAATGCATGATGAAGTTCTGCAAAAATCTTTGTCAGTCGTTTTTACTTCAGCAACCCTTGGTGGTGCTAATAATAAATGGCAAAATCAAGGCATCGATTGGGCCATTGGCCATATCTTTTTGCCTCCAGAAAAAAGGTTTAAATCAATGCTTTCCCTGCCCTCCGTTTATGACTATCAAAAAAAATGCCGAGTTTATTTTTCTTCCGATGTTCCACCTTTATACGATTCTTTATTTGTGGAAAAAACGCTTAAAGAGATTATACCGCTAATTAAAAAAATTAATGGAAGATCGCTGCTTCTTTATTCTTCTAAAATGCGTTTTGAAGAGGCAAGGGAAAGACTTTTAAAAAATATTGGCAATGACATTCCTTTGTTTATTCAAGGCATGGGAATTAATGTGGTTGAGGAATTTAAGAAAACAGACTGTGGTATTCTTCTTGGGATGGAATCCTTTGGCGAGGGAATTGATATCCCCGGCAATGCTCTGCAGTTCGTCTACATTGATAAAGTTCCGGATCTAAGACAAGATATCATCACAGAGAAACGGCGTGAGTTTTATGAAAAAAATTTTGGCCAAGAGTTTTGCAATTATTTTTTAGCTTATAGATCTCGCTCTCTTTTGCAAAAGATTGGCAGATTGCTTAGAACCACTGAAGATTCAGGCTGTGTTATAATCACTGATGCTCGATTAAAGAAGTGGAACCAGAGGACCTTAAAGCAATTTACCGAGCAACTTTACCCTTATTCTATTTATCAAGAGAATTTGCATGATGCTTGTGAGTTGTCGTTGCAATTTATTTTAGGCGAAAGTCAGATAGAACATTTCTCTTCATTCTAGATCGTCAGTTTCTTCTTCCTCTTGGAGATCATTTAAAAACTTAATTTCAATTTTATTGTTTTCATCTTGTTCAATACGGTAGGGGATGGATACATGCCGACTGAGATAAATAGATAAAAATGCCGGTTTATTTTCTTTTTTGTCTTTTGAATTCTTATCTTCAACTTGATTATCCAGCATCTGGTATTTTATCGCTTGAACTTTACTTCCATTAATAAGAATTTCCTCCGCTCCTAGTCCCGCTTTTTTTAGGATCACTGATTTATTGGCAATCGGTTTTTCATAACTCCAATTATTTTCACTGTAGTAAATCGAATACATAT
This sequence comes from Bdellovibrionales bacterium, assembly GCA_023250815.1. GTDB lineage: Bacteria > Bdellovibrionota > Bacteriovoracia > Bacteriovoracales > Bacteriovoracaceae > JAHEZZ01. The sequence continues at coordinate 18,871 of JAHEZZ010000002.1, read as the reverse complement.
TGTTGCCGATGGAATCGAATTTTTTGGAAAGGATAAATACCATACTGCTAGCGGCACAGGGAGTATGAATATGAAAGCGAGGGGGGATGTTAATACTCATTTTTTCTTTTGAGTGCTTGCTTTTTAGTTGATAAATTAAGCTATTTGCCTTGCTGTCTAATTTATATATTTCCTCTATGAATTCTCTTCCTAAGGTTTTATTAATACTTACTTTTGTTGGCACCCAATCTTTGTTGCAAACATATTCTACTGAAATTTTTAACAACTCACCGGTGCTTACTCTAGAGATTAATTCTGATTTAAAAATCATTGTCAGTTCTTTAGTATCTTTAAAAACTTCAAAGGTTTCATCGCAATAAACCAGTCCATCGCGTTTATATTCAAAGGCCCCTTTATAGACTTTTTTTTGTTTGTTTGTTCCTAATAAATCTGACATACTTTTAGGGTATCACAAATTTTTTTGGATAATCGTCTTGAGTCAGAAAAATCTCAAAACCAGATCATTTGAATCAGAGTATTGGCCTACTTATTATTCCAAACCCAAAGAGATGGATGCTATCGGTAATAAACGAATCCATTGTCGTTATCTTTCACTTCTTTTTAAATTAGACCAAGTGGAAATTAATAGCATTCTCGATTTAGGCACAGGATTAGGTTTTTTTTTTGACGCATTAATTGCCGAGTTCAAACCCCATTGCGCTCTCGCCATTGAGCCTTCGAAAATGGCCTTTAAGAAGGCCAAGAAAAATATCAAAGTGCCTTCAGCAAATATGAAATTTAAAATTCTCAATACCGATATTAAAAGTTGGTGTGAGAATTCACATTATTTAAATCAAGTATTTGATTTGGCCGTTTGTACTTCAGTTTTTCAATATTTAGATTTAAAAGAGTTAAAAATTGTTATTCCCATTATTGCAAAACGGGTTAAATTTCTATATTTAACAGTGCCTACCAATTTAGAATATTTACGCATGAAAGAAGATAATGGCTTCACTGATACCTACGCCTATTCTCGAACTCAAAAGTTTTACCTCAATCTTTTAAGGCCTCATTTTACTTTTATTTCCAACCGACTCTTGGAAAGTAAGATACATTATGATGAGATGAATTGTGAGTTTCGAGAATATCTTTATCGATTTTGAGGGACAATATGGAAAAATGTTTTTGTGGATCAGATAAAGTTTTTAAAGAATGTTGCAGTCAATTTTTAGATCATAAAAGATTTCCAGAAACTGCTCTTGAGTTGATGCGATCGAGATACAGCGCTTTTAGCAAGGGTGATATTGAATATATTTACGATAGTCACCATCCTGATACTCGGAAGGAAGTTAATAAAGAAGAGATCTCCGCTTGGTCGAAGCATTCAAAATGGCTTGGGCTAAATATTATCAAAACAGAGAAAGGTGGGAAGACCGATAATGTAGGGACTGTTGAGTTTTTGTGTATCTATGAAATTGAAAGTCGTAAAATGGAGCATCATGAAAAGGCCAGCTTTCGAAAAACGGATGGAAGATGGTACTTCTTCGATGGTGAAATTCTAAGGGGCCAAGTGAAACGGGCCACTCCAAAAATTGGAAGAAATGATCCTTGCTCATGCGGTTCACAAAAAAAATATAAAAAATGTTGTGGGGCTTAATTCTGATTGTGGCAACAAAATGAACAAGATCAATGTAAATGAATTTTTTGATCATGAGACTTCGACACTGACTTATTTAGTGTGGGATGAGATCACTAGAGACGCTGTTATTCTTGATCCCCTTTTAGATTATGATCAGGCCTCTGGTGTTATCAGTGAAAAATCCCTTAGAGTAATCTATCAAAAAATTGCAGAACTTAACCTCTTACCTCATTTGGTTATTGAAACTCACGCCCATGCGGATCATATTAGTGGGGCCCAGAGTATAAAAAAAAGATATCCCCAAATTAAGGTTGCAATTGGAAAAAATATTTCCATAGTACAAAAAGTATTTAAAAAAATTTTTAATTTAAGTGACTTGGATGTATATCCTGAGCAATTCGACCTTCTTCTAGATGAGAATCATAACGTTACTGCTGGTTCTCTTGTTATAAAAACTATATTTACTCCAGGACATACTCCGGCCTGTTGTTCTATTTTAATAGGGGATGCTCTTTTTACAGGGGATACTCTGTTTATGCCTGATTCTGGTACTGGTCGTTGTGATTTTCCCGAGGGCTCCGCTAGAGCATTATATCATTCTGTCCATTCAAAAATATATTCTCTTCCTGATGATACTAGAATTTTTGTCGGACATGATTATGCTCCCGAAAACCGGCCTTTAAAATTTCAATCGACAATAAAAGAAGAAAAAGAAAAAAACATTCATATTAAAACTGATACTCAAGAAAATGAGTATATTGAATTTAGAGAAAAAAGAGACACCACTTTAAAGGCCCCAAGACTTTTACTTCCTAGTATTCAGATTAATATTTGCGCCGGAAATTTTTCAAAAGCTGAAAATAATGGTGTTGTTTATTTAAAAGCGCCAATTACTTTTATCTAAGCGAGTCCTTTCATTTTTATTGATGAGATCGCTTCATCTAAATTTTTTAAAATAAAATCCTGGTTGAGCATTGGGACTCCTTGACGATCTTTGCCTAGGCTTAGATTTTTTTGTGGTAATTTAAGTTGCATGGTTTTTACTTGCAACTCTGCAGGAGCATGGGGGAGAGCGAGATTCAATTTGCGTATATTAAAGGTGCATTCTAGCTCCAAGCTTTCTTGTTCAAGTCGCTGCACTAAAAGAAAGGAATCAACACAGGCCAAGTCACGAGAAGCAGGAGGACTATATTTAAATTCCACTCCTGTTTTTTTGCCAACTTTGTGGGGTCTAAATTCTTTCAATTTGAAGCGATGAAAGTTTTGAATTAGTTCAGAAATTTTTATAAAAATATCGTGTGGTATAATTGTAAGTTGTAGGTGATCGCTATTTTCTTCGTTGCCATATTTTAAAAAATGACTTTGCTTTTTGTCGGTAATCAAACAGTTTTCTTCAAGTATAAATTCAATATCGTATTTTACTTCTTGATGGGACTTGATTGAAGTATTTTCAAACTTAATAATTTGAATTTGTTCAAAGGCATTTTCTTTTTTCCCATAAACAGCTTTAAAATTTGCAGTGTTTAAGCTGACAAAAAGGCCTTCTATTTTTATTTCATGTTCTTGTTCATTTCCAATAGTTAAAACTGCTTCAAGTTTTGAACCTTGGATTTGAGTTTCATCTTTGGTGTTTAGTAAAAAGGAAACACCATTTTTGATAAAATGACCTTTCATAAAAAACCCTCTTTAAACTAGGCAAGCAGGGCCGCCCCAATCACTCCGGAGGAATCGCCGAGTGCATGTTGATAAATTTTAAAATTGGCATTTTTATTAAATAACTTCAGGCGAACTTGTTCTTCAAGGCCAACATAAATTTCTTTTTGTAAACTTACACCACCACCCAATACAAAAAAATGAGGATCATATAAATTACTCAGATTGGCGATAAATTGGGCCAGATGAGATTTAAATTCATCAATACATTTTTTGGCAATAAGATGATGTGGCCCATGAGCGTGTGAAAATTCAAAAATTTGATCGGAATGAAATTTATTTTGGGTCAGTTTATAAAAATGATTTTCTATTGCCGTGCCCGATAAAAACTGCTCAGCATGGCCGTTATTATTGCAATAGCATGTTTCATCGCTTTGCCCGAGGATTGAATGGCCTATTTCTATGGCCGAACCGTTGGCACCTTCAAACATTTTTCCTTGAAAAATTAATCCACCGCCAACTCCTGTACCTAAAATAATTCCAATGCCAATAAGTCCTTTAATTGGAATATTTGTTTTATTGGCATGAGCAACCCCGGCACCGTAAAGGGTTTCAGCAAGAGCAAAGCAATTAGCATCATTAGCGACATTGATATGGCCTTCGAAATTTAAAATTTTTTGAACCTTACTTGCAACGTCTACCCCAACTAACATTTGGGTATTTCCGGTGGTCATTATTTTACTAATTGGATCAACAATTCCTGGCAGGCATATTCCTATGCCTACTACGGCCTTTAATCCTTCTGGGTTTTTTGAGGCCACTTCTTGGCATAGTTCAGCGATAACTTTAATAATATGGTCTGCACCTTTTTCTCTTTCTGTTGCTCTTCGAACTCTTTTTTTGACTTCAAGTTCTTGGCCATTTAAAAATCGAATAAGGGCCGCTTCAATTTTTGTTCCTCCGACGTCAACTCCAATAACAATGTCATATTCGTGCATAATATTCCTTTATTTGTATTTGGTGCGAGAATCAGACCAAACCGCAACAATAATTATAAAACCTTTTATCACCATCTGGAAATTGCTATCTATACCCAAAAGATCCATGCCGTTGTTGACTGTTCCAATAAAAGTCGCACCAATCAGCGATCCGACGATTGATCCTGATCCGCCAGAGAGCGATGTTCCACCAATTACGACTGCTGCGATAGCATCAAGCTCCATAAGGGCACCAGCAGTTGGTGCTGCAGAATTAAGACGCGAAGTAAGGAGTGCTCCAGACAGGCCGGCAATCAGACCCATAAAAAGATAGGCCAAAATTTTAACTTTATTGACATTAATTCCACTTAAATGGGCCGCTTCTTCATTTCCTCCGACTGCAAAAATATATCTTCCTAGGGGAAGTTTATGTAAAATAAAAAGGGCAGCAAGGACTACAAAACTTAAAATTAAAACGGCGATCGGAATACCCCGATCACTGGAGTAAGCATAAAAAGGAATAATAATTGAGATAGAAATTAAAACGGTTTCACTCAAATAGGCAGAGGTGGTTGTTTTTTTTTCTTTATGTTGTAAAAATTTTTTGTAAAAAAAATATAAGGTTAAAACACTGATTGCCAACATTAAAAAAGAAGAAGGCCCAAGTGGTAAAAATCCTTTGGCGATATTTTTAAAAGTGTCCGACATCGGTGAAATGGCAGAACTATTCGAGGCAATTAAGGCCAAACCTCCGGCAATAACCATCATTCCCAAGGTAATAACAAAAGGGGGGATTTTAAAAAATGTAATTAATAGGCCATTTATTAATCCAACTAGAAGTCCTACCAAAATCGCCAAAAGAAGAGACATAAAGGATCCAAGCCCTCCCCATTCTCCCCACCCCAGATTTACCTGAGAGAGTCCGACAATGATACCGGAAAGAGCGACAATTGATCCAATTGAAAGATCAATACCTCCAGTGAGGATAACAAAAGTCATTCCGACGGCACACAAGGCATTGATGCTAATTTGTAGACTTAAATTTGTCAGATTTCTGGGGATTAAAAAATCTCCCTTAGTGGCGATGGCCAGTATTATAAATAAAATAAAAAGAGCGATCAACGTAGAGAATTTTTTAAAATCAAATGTTTTTTTCATGATGATTACCTTGAGTGGGAACAAATGCCAGGTTCATAATATTGTGATCAGAATTTTCTGCGCCTTCGAGCATTCCGGCGAGCTGCCCTTCTCGCATCACTAGCACTCGGTTACATAGACCGACAACCTCTGGCAAATCACTAGACGCAATCACTACGCAAAGTCCCTCATCGATTAATTGATTAATGAGAGAGTATATTTCAAATTTTGCGCCGACGTCGATACCTCTGGTTGGTTCATCTAAAAAAAGAACTTGAGGTGAAGTCATTAACCATTTGGCAATTGCTACTTTTTGTTGATTGCCACCGCTTAGGGTTTTCACTGGCAACTCCGGAGAACTTAATTTTATTTTTAATTTAGAAATAAGATTTAAAATTCTGTTTTGATAATGAGACAGTGTCAAACATCCCTTAACTGTCAAATGAGGGAGTGAGGCCAATGCAATATTGTCTTCGATTGAAAAGTCTAAATGCAATCCGTTTTTTTTTCGATCTTCAGTTACCAGCGCAAAACCGTTATTTACAGCTTGCCAAGGATTTTTATTTTCTATTTTTTTTTCATTGAAAAATATATCACCTGAGGTTTTATAGTTGTGATGGCCAAAGAGGCTAAGCAGTAAATCGGTCCGACCAGCACCCATCAACCCGGCAATTCCCAGAACTTCTCCTTTGTAGGCGCTAAAAGAAAAGTCTTTTACCCTTAGGCGTTTTTCGCTAAATTTATAAGCATTCCAGTTTTTGACGGAGAGTACGGTTTGTGGATTTCGTTTTTTTCTTTTTAACGGATAGAGATCGTTTATATTTCGCCCAACCATATGGGCAATTAATTCTTGTCTGTTAATGGAAGACTTTTCTCCGGCGTAAATGCTTTGCCCATCTCGCATAATTAAAATTTTGTCGCAAATTTGGTCTACCTCATCTAGCTTGTGAGAAATGTAAATAAGGCCAACTCCTCTTTTTTTTAAGTCTCTCATTACCCAAAAAAGTTTTTGGATTTCAAGATTGGAGAGAGAGCTGGTTGGTTCATCTAGGATTAAAACTTTGACATCTTTAGATATCGCCTTGGCAATTTCCACCATCTGTTGCCCACCCGTCGTCAAATCGGATAATTTGGTTTGAGCATCAAAATCTACACCGAGTATTTTTAAGATGGCATTGCTTTTTTTCTCGATTGATTTTACATCAAGCATTCCAGATTTTATTGGAAAATGAGAAATAAAAATATTTTCTGCCACCGTTAATTCTTGAAATAAATTAAGTTCTTGATGAACAATGATAATGCCCAAGGCCTCGGCATCTTTGACTGATTTAAAATGGCAATTTTGTCCTTGGAAGGAAAACTCACCTTCAAATTCATCTTTGGGATAAACCCCGCTCATTACTTTCATTAAAGTTGATTTTCCCGCACCATTTTCCCCGAGAAGTCCTAGCACTTCTGAAGAATAAAGCTCAAGATCAACACCTCTAAGGGCAGAGATGCCACCAAATGATTTAAAAATTTTTTTTGTTTTTAAAAGAATTGACATGAAAAAGGTTAATTATTTTCCGTAAATATCTTTTTTACTATGGAATCCTCTTTTAATAACGACGCTATCAATGGTCTCTTTTGTTACCGGAAAAACGGGAGTATTAATAACGGGAACTATAAATTTTCCGCTTTTAATATCTTCAGTATCAAACATAATTTTTTGCCCGGACGCCACCGCTACTGCAACTCGAGCGCTGGTGCTCGCCAGTTCTTTGATATCTTTTAAAACTTCGAATTGTTGTCCCCCGCTGATTAAGTTTTTCATGGAAGATAAATCGGCATCCGCACCGGCAATAAATATTTTTCCTAAAAGCTTTTTGTCAAAATCAGAAACTGCTTGAACTGCACCATTCGCCATTCCAGAATTATTGGCCAATATTGCGGCAATTTGCCCCTTGTATTTTGTGAGTGCATTTTCAACCGTATTCATGGCGAGTTGTCCTTTCCATCCATCGTGATTTTTTTGCAGAACGATTTTGACTTCGGGGTATTTTTTGAGAACCTCCATCACTCCTTCGGTGATGGCATTGGCGACACTATGCCCGGCCTGTCCTGAAATAATAATATAATTGCCCTTGCCCCCAGTCGCTTTAACTGCTGCTTCTGCTTGGAGTCTTCCAACTTCTTTTGAATTTTGAGTAATGTAGTAAGCAAGAGGAGCATTATTGATAATACGGTCATAAGCAATGACTGGAATTTTTTGTTCTTTTGCTAGATCGACTAGGGTGGCAGCAGCATCAGAGTTCACTGGTTGAACGACAATGACATCCACTTTTTTAGTCAGTAAGTTTTCCATTTTTTTAACTTGTTCTTGCTCGTTGTTGTTAGCGGCATAAAAAAGCACTTCTGCGCCCATCGCCTTGGCCTCTTCCTCAAAATATTTTTTATCTTTTTGATAGCGTTCTTCTTGGAGAGTACTGAGGAGAAATCCAATCTTGATAGTTTTGCTATAAGAAGTTGGTAGTATCGTTAAGAAAAGAAAAAATGCTAAAAAATATTTCATTATTATTTCCTATTGAAAAAAATTTATTTCAGATTGGTATAATACCAATTCTAAATACTAAATCTTGCCCGAATTAATATTTGGGATTGGTATAACTTATATTTTTGGGGTCTTGGATTGTCAATTTTTAGTAATTTCTTTTTCTATCTTCTGATTGTACTTCAGTCCAAGATAGAGAAGGGTTTCATTGAGGGAGGCAGAGAGTTCATTAAAATCATCTCCATCGCGGAATCGCAGTGGGCCAGTTACTCCTTCATTTTTTATTCTTTCTAAATAATTCATAGCAGCGGTTATGGGCCCAGCAATTTTGTGAGTGAGTCTTACTCCTACCGTGTAGATTATAACTACGGAGATAATTGAGATCATCAACACTCCTAAGTTCATAGCAAGTCCCATCTGTTCGATAATTAAAATAACATCTTTGCTTTGTTCTTCATTGGCCAAAAGGGCAGAGAGACGATCTGTCAGCGATTCTAGAATAAACTTTTGTATTATTAAATGAAGGGTGGTGATGAGCGCTGGAAAAAGCGCTGCTAGGCCCAGTATTTTTCTTTGCACCTGGGGGTTTACCATTAAAATTTTTCTGTACCTTCCATCCTTCGTCACAATATTCTCCCAGAAAAATAACAAGGCCAGGTTCGCATCTTTAAAGTTCTTGGGATGGAGAACCTGGCCTTTAAATCTTGTTAAAAAAATGCGGCACCGGCCGCTTATAAAATGATAAATGTAAAAGAGCATTTTGACATCTTGTCGCTGGAGTCTTCTAGGGGGCCGGCGGAAAGTTATTAAATAAGTACACCGGAGTTAATGAACCAAGGCCCTATGCTCATGATTCACCTAGATCGTCCTCCCAAAATTATTTTTGGATTCACCCTAAACCGGATGAGAATGGGACTTTAAAAGAGCTAAATTACAAATACTAGAGTGCGGAAAAAAACTTAACACCATCATTTGAAACTCCTTAAATTGGCATTAGTCGAAAGGGCCTAAAAAACAGTACAATCAAAAAGAGGCCAAAAACAAGCACCCTCTCGAAGGTTTTTGTCTATTGTCGATTTTAGCATCGAAGGATCATTGGCCATTATTTTTTTTAATAAAAGTGGCCAAATTAAACAAATTTAAGCAATTGAGAAAAATGAGTTAAAGGTCTTCACGAGAATAAAAGGACTTGAATACTTCTGCTAAAAATACTGAATCTTTACCGCCACATAGTTCGCGAATTGAGTGCATGGCAAAGGTTGGAACACCGACATCGACAACTTTTAGACCCACATTTGCCGAGGTGAGAGGCCCAATAGTTGAACCACAGCCCATATCTGCGCGAACGACAAAGCGTTGATAAGGCACTTTCAAATCTTCACATAGTTTGGCAAAGAGGGAAGCGGTTTCGCTATTGGTTGCATATCTCTGATTGGCATTGATTTTAATGACTGGGCCAGCATTTAAAATTGGGCCGTGATTTTCGTCATATTTTTCTGCGTAATTAGGGTGAACCCCGTGAGCATTATCACTAGAGATCATTATTGAATTTTTGATTGATTGGTGGAAACTTTCTCGGTCAAAACAAATTCTTTCAAGAATAGAGGGTAAAAAAGGCCCCTCTGCTCCGATATGAGAACAAGATCCGACCTCTTCGTGATCTTGGCATATCATTACTTTTGTAGCTGCAGTTTTGTTATCAAGAGAAGCAATAAGTCCTTTGATGGCCACAAAACAACTGAGCAAATTATCCAATCTTGCAGATGCGATAAAATCATCGTGGAGGCCAACAAAGGCGGGTGGATTTTTGTCATAAAAAGAAAGTTCAAAATCGAGAATCTTGGAAACAGGATACCCATCTTTGCTTAATTTAGAGGCCAATATATTTCTGAAGTCATTATTTTTATCTTGGATTTGTAATAAAATCGGCGGTAATTCTTTTTGCGGATTAATACTTTGGTTTTCGTTTACGGTGCGATTTAAGTGAATTGCCAAACTTGGGATAATGGCCACTGCCGATTTAAAATCAACCAGTGCCGATTGGAGTGCGCCCTTTTTATTTTCAAAATGCACCCGACCCGCCAAGGATAAATCTCGATCAAACCAAGTCGATAACAAAACTCCACCGTACACTTCCACTCCTAATTGATGAAAGTTTTTAAAAATTTTATCTGGTTTTGGTTTTACTTTTAAATTTGGACTGTCGGTGTGGGCCCCGATAATTTTAAAACTGCTTTTTTGGGCAGGCCTATTTCCCACTACGAAGGCGGCAAGAGAGCTGTCATTTTTAGTCACAAAATAGCGCCCATTTTGCTTCAGATCCCATTTTTCGGATTCTTTTAGTTCGCTAAATTGATAGACCTTCAGTATTTCTTGAAGATTTAAAACGGCATGAAAAGGGGTGGGAGAGTTGGCAATAAAACTCATCATTTCGTTATTCAGATTATCCTGGGAAAGATGAGGGGTTTGAGTTTTATTTTTTTTCATTATTTTCCATTGTATACTGGGATCAATATAAATAATATCAAGGATATTTTGAATGAAGCAAATGAATTGTTATTAAATAATTAAAAAAAATGGTGCAAAAGATTGGCGGCGTCTCCCTTCTGATGTTATCTTCCGTCATCTTTTTTGGCGGAATAAAGTGACAGGCATAGTACCGCTTTTGAAAACTCAAACATGAGGAATGTAGTTGAAGCTTTATGTGATTTTGTTTTTTTGTGCCGCTAGTATGGCCATTTTGACGGGGCTATACGGTCTAAGAGTGAACGGTACCCCAACTGTTACGTCTTCGGAAATTGAGGGTATTCAAAAGGCCAAACAAGACTTTAAGGCAGTTGGTCGCCCTTTACATATTCTCAATTTAAGTTCCCTCTATTTGGGGCCGGAACAATTTCAACTGGTCACTTTAAGTAATCCTTTGTACGGAATTAACCAAGACAAAAGAGATATCTTTTTTACTAGCAGTGATTGTTTTAAATATATTATTGATCTGAGCAATCAAAAAAATTATGAAAAAATTTGGATTTGGGAAGAGTATCGTTGTGAAAAACGAAGCGTACTCCCCCTCGACTTTTTTATTCGCCCGCCTTTTGTTCACCCTAGTGGCCATAGTTATACTTATTTGGCATTTAAGCTACCGAGTAAAGAATTTTATAAAAAAGATTGGGTATATGAACATATAGAATACTTTCATGTGAATGAACTTCCTGAACTTAAAAAATTTATGATTCAGCTTCCTTATCCTTATAGTTTTTTGGAAGAACTTGCGCCAGAAGAAATTTCAAATCTCAGCAAAGGTATGTCAGGGTTCATTAATTCTCATTATGTTGTTTGGCGATCTAGTTTTAAATCAATTTACTCAGATCTCGATTATAAAGTTTTCAAACGTTCCGATTTCGATCAATTTTTAAAAAAAGGCCCCTACGTTATATTTAATTCGAGGCCAGGCCAGCGGTGTTTAGTGAAAGAAGACAAGATATGCTGGGCCCATAATACCGGCCATCTCTCGCAGCTTGCGGGAGAATCGGGAATGACTTTTTTTGCAGGATCGATTTTTTTAATGACGATCGTTTTGGCGATTTTGCTGAATAAAATTAAACAGCAAAAGAAAGAAGAAGAAAGACAAAGACTGGCCTTACAGGTACTGACTCATGAATTTAGAACTCCAGTCGCTAGTATTTTACTTGTTTTGGAATCGTTAAATAAAAGATTTAATGACTATGATAATGATACACAAGATACTATTTTACGTCTTTCTTCAGAAGGCCATCGGCTTAATCGCTTAGTGCAAACGACTCGAAATTATCTCAGACTTCAGAGAGGAAATAAGTTTATTGAAAATAAATGGATAAAAATTTCTTCAATCAATGAGTTTATTCAAGATCAACTTGCACAAGTTTCTGAGCTCTTTTTATTTGTACCACTTTCTAAGGATGAGAGTTTTGTACTTGACCCTTATTGGGCGGGAATTTGCATAAAAAATATTTTAGAAAATTCTTTGTCGCACGGACTTGCTCCTCACACTGTCATTGTGAAAATGGTCGGACAATATTTAGATATTACCGTACAGGATATGGGAGAGTGTTCTTTTAAAACACTTGATGAAATGTCTTCGGCCTTTATTAGAGGGCCTCGTAGCAGGGGAACTGGCCTAGGATTAAATATAGTTAGAAAAATTTTAAAAGATATTGAAGGTGAATTATTTTTTACAAGTCACCCCACTCAATTTTGTATCAGACTTAAAAATCAAAAGAAAAAACTACAAGGGCAAAATAGAGATTTTTCTGATTTTGCAAAGGAAGAGGTATGAGAAAGAAAATTTTATTAGTTGAGGATGATCCTAACTTGGGCGATTCCTTGAAAAAAATTTTGCAAGAAGAGTCCCACGATGTAGTACTTCTTCGCAATTTTAATGAGGCCTTTAATTATGATATTTCTTATATTGATTTAATCATTTTAGACTGGATGTTACCCGATGGACAGGGGATCGATTTACTCAAACAGTATAGAATTAAAAAAAATGCTATGCCAGTTATTATGCTTACTGCCCGAACTGAGCTTATTGATCGGGTACTCGGACTTGAGGCAGGGGCCAATGATTATGTGGTTAAACCTTTTGAGCCGAGAGAGTTATTGGCGAGAATTCGAGTACAGTTTCGCACTTCTAATATTCCTATTTTAGAAAATCAAACTATTAAAATAGGGGAACTTTTAATTGAAATTGATAAAAGAGAAGTCTATTTTAAGAATCAAAAAATAGAAATGACAAAAATGGAGTTTGATTTACTTAGACTGCTTGCAGAGAATCCAGAGCGTGCTTTTTCCAGAGAGGAGATGTTGAATAAAGTTTGGGGTTATGAAAATTATCCCTCAACTCGCACTGTCGATACTCATGTTTTGCAACTTCGTCAAAAACTAGATGAACATCTCATTGAGACGATTAGGGGAATTGGTTATCGATTTCGCGGCCCATGATTTTCTAGGCAATAAAAATGCTCTAGTCACAGATGGGTTTAATTGGTTATACTAAAGAGATAAACCACAGGAGCGCATATGCCAGAAAAACTTTGGGTTCTACTTATTCTTTTGATCACCTGGGCCGCTTTGCCCATATCTCTTATTGTAGCCAACACTGTTTTTGACCGGGATGTGGTTAAACCTGGGGAACATGCTGGCCATCATTAAGGGCCTTCGGTTTGTCATTCCAAAATATACCATTCAAATTCAAAGTTTAATTTATTTTCATCAATTAAAATTTTATGAACTTCTTTGCTCCAGATTTTATCACTGGGGTCCCATTTAAATTTGGCCCGGCTAATTTTATTTTTTACTTTCATAAAACGGTCGACTTCCATTTTATTTTTCCAATTAGGAGTAGGACATTTCGCAACGATGGTAATTCTAGGAGAATCGGCCAGTAGTTTCATTCTGTCCCAAGAATAATGAGAAGCAATTTTAAGCATCGATAAAACATCGCTAAAGGCGCGGTGAGGAAAGGGGTTAATAAATCCATGGTAGTGCTCTAAATTCATTAGGCCTTTATGAATAAAACGTTTGGGATATTCAATATCAGTTACCGAATCAATCCAAGTTCGATCGGGAAAGGGAAGTTGGAATCTTCGGAACATTTCAGTAAGCATTGGACAATCATAGCCACGGGCATTGTGAGACATGAGACAATCGGCCTTTTCAATCATGGCAGTTAGCAAAAGGAGAACCTTTTTAATGTCTTGTCCAGATTTACCCCATTTTTTTATTAATGGCCCTGAAAGTCCCGTTAGCTCTTCAACTTCTTCAGAGATGGGGAGGCGATCGCTTTCATCGATAATTTCGCTTAGAATTTCTACCGGGGCATTGTAATCGATGTCCCAAAGAACAGCGCCAATTTCAATTACTCTATCGACCGATAAATTAATGCCACTGCTAAGAAGGTCTTCGTTGATTCCTTCTAAGTCAATACCTAGGATCAGTTTTACTTTTTTCATATGCTTTAAAACTATACCCTTCTGAAGTTTTACTGGAAAGTAAAACCTCGGAGGGATACAGAGCATTTTTTGTATTTCTAGATGATGTTGAGTTTTTTTAAGGGCGTGGCCTCATTATCTGCAATTTTTTTCTTCTTTTTTATCAAAGCAAATTTTTTGTCGCTCCAGCTTTTGATAGATTCATCATTACTCCCACAATCACTTCGTCCTTCCAGCGCTTTTTCTGGATAACTCACCTCTGGGTGAATTGCTGGGATGAGCGCTTTAATATTTAAACTCATATTCAGAACATTCTGCGCTTAAATTTATATTTTTAAAAATTCAGTGATTTGGAGATTGTGGTGAGGTCACATTATGCCCATTAATTCGGGCGGCCTTATGAAAAAAATAATAGAGATAGGGGCCATTCGTCAGCGCCATCAGATAAACTGCACTCATTAATCCGATCCATAGGCCTTTAACTCCGCCTGAGTGATAAATGCCTAGAAGTGTTCCTAGAGGAAGCCCGATCAACCAGTAATTAATGGCATAAAAATACATTGGAAAGCGAGTCTCTCCAAGTCCTCGAAGCAGGCCAGATGTGGTGACTTGAAATCCATCGGCAATTTGAAAACAACCGGCGATTAATAAAATTTTTGCTCCCAGTGTGATGACTTCACTATCTTTGGTCAGTAGGCCCACAACCCTTTCAGGATAAAAAATAAAAAGAATACTTAAAAAAGATGCCATAATAGTGACGAGAAAGAGCGAGGCATAAATGGTTTTTTTTGCTTCAGAGTAGTTATTTTGTCCTTTTTCATAGGCGATTTTTACTGATGCTGCACTGGAAATGGAAAGCGGGAACATAAATGCCATAGAGATAAGATTGAGTACAATTCCATGAGATGCAGCGGAAACAACCCCAAAAGAACTAGATAAAATAGTGGTGGTGGAGAAGACTCCGACTTCCAGTAAAATATTGCCGGTTAAAGGCAGTCCCATTTTAAGTAATTCCATTCCCAGTTCTCGGTTAAAATGAAAATATTTGGGTGTGAGTTTCTTTTTAAAAAAAGTTACATGCATATAAAGAAATAAAAAGATGAACATTGACCAGCGGCAAATGACAGTGGCCCAAGCTGCTCCACTTACTCCCATTTCGGGGAAGGGGCCAAGACCATTTACTAATACCCAATTGAGTCCAAAATTAATGAGGTTAAAAAAAATGATAAGAGCATTGGGGAAAAAAGTTTTTTCATGGCCTTGCAAAAACTCTTTGAAACAGGAAAATAAAATTGCAGGGAGCAATGAATTCGCAGTAATTTTAAGATAGGAAAGAATTCCAGGGATAAGTTTTGGGTCAATATTCATTTGATCAATAAAAAAAAGGGAGAGAAGCAGCAAGAAGATGAGAAGTATAGAGGCCAGGGCCGATACAAGAAAATAAGTAGAAAGATATTCTGCCGGTAAAACATTTTGATTGCTCTTTGAGCGATGAAAGGAGACGAGGGATGAAATAGCAATGGTAAGTCCGAGTCCGGCGACTAGAGCGAGGGCAAAAATACCATTCGCAACACTGAGTGCCCCAGATGCCATGGAAGAATAGCGAGAGCAAACAAAGAGGTCTGAAAAATTAAATGCCATTTGGCCTAGGTGGCCTAAAAGAATGAAAAAAGAAAATCGTAAAATTTCTTTTACCTTCGTCATTCGAAAGTGCTTTTTTCGGTGGTGGCTCCCATCAAATTTTCAGGTCTTCCTGTGATAAAATATTCAATCAAACCCCTGCTATGTTCTGATAAATTTTCAAAGCGGATACCCACCCCTTCAGGGTAGTTGCCTTTGCCAAAAGTTATGCGAATAATTCTTGCTTTACAGACAAATCGAAGAGCATCAATATGCAATTTAATTTCGTCGTTAATTTTAACATTCCAAGAATTATCTAATTGGCACAAAAAGGCACCGGTGGATGACAGGTCGTAGGTTTTTGCTCGCATATTTCTTACGTCTTTACAGTGAACGATAACCGGCAGGCTGCGAGATACTCTTGGTGCAGTTGACCACCAACGTAGATGGGGGCGATTGAGGTAGTGCCAGAGTTTTCCTTTTAGAATACCTAAAGTAAAAGCGAAAATGACAAAAAGAGATAGAAGGTGAGGAGAATTATTATGATTATAAGGGTGAAGTTTAATCACAAGATAATTATTTAAACAGAGAAGAGCGACATAAAGAGGAAGGGTTAATCTCAAAAATCCAAAAACATAAAGAAGTAGATAGGCATTCATTATTCCAAAGCAAAAAATAATCCAGTTAAGGATACTCATTTTGTCGAATTGGTAAAAAAAATCGCTGAGAGGTTTGCCACACTCCCAAGCAATTTGAAAAGGCATAGAAAAAGAAATTGTAAAAAGCATAAGGGACAATAAAAAAAAGACAATGGGTTTTTTTTTCATTGTCCATCCTGCGCATAAAGCTCATTCTTTTCACTGGAAAATTCTGAGCAGTAACTGAAGGCAGTATCGATTTGTTCTTTGATCTTAATAAGTGATTTGAGATGTTCGAATTTTTCTCCGTACTTTATGTATAAGTCTTTTACCTCATTTGGCCCAAGAATATAACTTGCAACAACAATTTTGCTATAAACTTCGGGAGAGTTTTTTGATAATTCAGCAAATTCACTAGTGGCCCAAAAAGCATTGATAGATTTTAAATATTCTGCTCCCGCAAGAAGGGATTTTTCAGTATTGAGTCTCCAGTCAGTTTCAGGATCGATCAGCGCAAAATATAAAAAAAGGCGCAGTAAAAAACTTGGTGAGCTTTCAATTCGTTTAGAATTTTGCCAGTGCAATTTTTTTTTGCTAATTAAAATGGCCTCTTTAAAAGGAATTTGCGCTAGACCAACTTTTTGATTATCTGAAATTTTCATGGAGTTGAGTTGTGAAACAGTTGCCAGTAGGCCGGCATAAAAATTGGGATTGATATTATTGTCTTTTGCCGCTCTCTCTAGCCGGGTGAAGATATCGGCCTTTTCTTGAAATTTTCCCATCGACCGCAGATTATTTTGCCTTCCTTCTTTTTCATCATAAAAAACAGAACAAGAAGGAGTTGGCCAAAAAAAAACTTTATTTTGTCCAATAGCATTTATTTCAATAACTAAATCAGAAGTGTTTTTTAGATTGGGAAAATAGGGTAATTTAAATTCCTCTTTTGATTCAATAATAGTTTCATTTTTTGTGCTATGGGTGGAAAGTTCAAAGAAGGAAGAGACATCATTTCCTTTGTAGAAAATTTTCCAGCTATGATTATTAAATTCCTTTGCTAGTTCATGTCTTGCTTTAATAAAATATCTCATCTCTCTATGTAAAAAAATCTCCTTAGGTATTAATGTGATATTTTCCGGAGTGGGGGCAAAATTTTTTTCTATTTGTATTTTTGGAGTCAAAATATTAAGAGGCCCCATTGGAGTATAAGGGCCGACACAAGAAGTAAGAAATATTATTGTAAGAAGACCAAAGTTTCGCATATTATGTATGGGTTTCATCTCCTATTATTTATTCGCTTCTTTAAAGAGAACTACATTACCATTATTATACTATTGAAAGTTTTACGCCACTATTAGAATTTGATTTTTTAAAGTGAGGTTATCTTTATGGTTATAAAAAAGAAAAAAAATAAAAAGGCCACCGTTTTTAAAAGTGAAGGATCTTTGCATATTGTAAAAGAAAATGAACGGCAATCAAAAGGAGAGTTGGCGATAAGAACTTTGGCCATGCCTGCCGATACCAATCCTTCGGGCGATATTTTTGGTGGATGGGTTTTATCTCAAATGGATATTGCTGGCGGGATTCTCTCCAAAGAATTGGCGAAAGGCAGAACTGTCACAGTGGCAGTGAATGGAATGACTTTTCATCGTCCTGTTTTAGTCGGTGATGTCCTGTGTGTTTATGGTGAAATGTTAAAAATTGGGAATACTTCGTTGACTATTAAACTTGAAGCTTGGGTGAAGCGAGAACTTGGAAGCGACAGGATTTTGGTAACAGAAGGGGTTTTTACTTATGTTGCAGTTGATGAGACGAGACGTCCACGACAAGTCACTATTTCAAAATGATAAGGAATGTTTATGAATGGCATTGAAGCAAAAGGCCTCCACAAAACTTATAATAATCAAGTAGCGCTTGAAGAGTTTTCAATAAGTGTTCCCGTTGGAACGATTACTGCTCTTTTAGGGCCGAACGGTTCTGGAAAGACTACTTTTTTAAAATGTCTTTTAGGACTGATTCCTTTTGATCAGGGTGAGCTAAAAATTAATGAGATGAGTGCTTCTTTGCCACATTCTCGAAATGGTATTGCCTATCTTCCCGAGAAATTTACTTTTTTTATGTTTGAAACGGTTCGTGGGACTTTGCAATTTTTTTGTGAAATGAGAGGGGTAAAAAAAGGGGAACAGGAGAAGGCCATAGAGGTGGCCATTAAAAAATTAGGTATTTTTGAAATTATCGACAAAAAATTAAAAAACATTTCTAAAGGGCAATTGCAAAGAGTGGGACTGGCCTCTCTTCTTATTGGGAGTTCTAAAATTCTTTTGCTCGATGAACCCCATTCAGGGTTAGATCCACTTGCCATTAAGGAAATGAAAGATTTGTTATTAGAGCTTAAAAGCGAAGGAAAAACTATTTTTATTAACTCTCATCTTTTGAATGAAATGGAACAGATTGCAGATTATATTGCTATTTTGAATAAGGGGCACATGTTGGTTCAGGGTGAACTTAAATCGGTATTAAATGGGCAGAAATTAGAGAATTTATTTTATGATATCGTCACCAGGAGCAACCATGGATAATATCGTCTTTACTCAATTTATTTCCCTGATTAAAAATACTTTGAGACGTGAGGCAAGATCACGCACTTTGCTTTTTATGGGCATTATCACTATTTTAGTTATTGTTTTGACTAATCTCTCTTTTAATTTCATGGAAGAATTCACAAAATCCTATAT